>NZ_QTLI01000031.1:0-40776 GCF_003434625.1 Parabacteroides sp. AM17-47 | reverse complement strand
AACAAAAAAAGTGTCTAGATAAATCAGGAAAAGACAGTTTCCATAGGAGGGACTATGTTTTTCCTTACTAGAAACTAAGTTTTTCCTTCAATGAAACTAAAGTTTTCCTATAGAGAAACAAAAGTTTTCACAGGAAGAAACAATAGTTTTCCTAGTAAGGAATTTTAAGAAACTGTAGTTCGTTGGTTATCAATGCTTAGTGGATAGTGATCGCAGACTTGATTAGATACGATAAAAAGAATAAGAATATGAGAAAGAGAGCTGTTATTTTACTCGCTATACTTATAGCGATCTTTGGGGGAAGCGTCAATGCACAGTCTTTCCTAGGTAAGTTAGTAGATGATAAAGAGGCGCCTGTTGGTTTCGCCAATGTGGTGTTATTGAATCCGGAAGATTCTGCGTTCGTAAAAGGGACGGTTAGCGAGGAGTCGGGTGAGTTCGTGTTGGAAGGCTTGAAAGAGCAGTGTTATATCTTGCGGGTATCTTATATCGGATATAAGGATATTTGTCTGGAGTGCCCGAAGGCGGGGGATGTGGGAACGATCCGTCTGGAACCGGATGCCATCGCCTTGGGCGAGGCGGTCGTGACCGGTAAACTGCCTACTTACCAACTAAAGGGAAGTAGCTTGTTGACGAACATTCAGGAGACTTTGCTGAGTACGGTCGGTACGGCGAATGACGTGCTCTCGCATATCCCCGGCTTGGAAAGCTCGGACGGGAAATATACCGTGTTTGGCAAGGGAGAGCCTTTGATCTACATTAATAACCGTTTGGTTCGTGATAATTCGGAATTGGAACGCCTAAGCTCGAAGGATATCTCCAAGGTGGAACTGATCCAGAACCCGGGTGCGGAATATGACGCTACGGTGAAGGCGGTATTGAAAATTCGTACGGTTCGGCATGCGGGCGAGGGATTGGGTGTCAATGTCCGGAGTAATGTTTCCCAAAGCCATAAGACGAGTAACACGGATCAATTGAACTTGAACTATCGTAAGAACGGATTGGATTTGTTTGGGATGGTTAACTATTCCTTGTGGCAAGCCCAAACGAGGCAACGGACAAGTAGCTATATTCAAGTGGACACGCTGTGGGAACAGAAAGCGGAAACGACAGTGGACCAGTCTTCCCGTTCGGTATATGGTCAGTTGGGTGCGAATTACGAGGTGAATGAGCATCATTCCTTCGGCGCTACGTATGAAGGAAATAAGGGCTTTAACTCGGGCGCTGATTTTATATCGGATAACACGATGTACGCAAATAAAACGGTATATGATGTATTGCATTACCAAACCCGCATGGAAACGGACGTAAATCAACACAAGGTGAACGCTTATTATGAAGGGAGGTTTAATGATAAACTAACCATTAGTTTTAATGCGGACTGGTTAACCGGATCTTCGGAGAACCGTATGTTTGCCAATGAGAATAGCGAGATGGATGACGATCGCTTGGTAACAACCAGTAACCGGACTCGCAATCGTTTGTATGCCGTTAAATTAGTGATGACTTACCCGATCGCCGTGGGAGAATTGAAATGGGGAGGGGAATACAGTTATGTACATCGTACGGACCGTTTCGACAATCCACAAAGCATCCTGCCCGCTACCGATAGCAAGATACGGGAGCAGAATGCCGCCGCTTTTATCAGTTATGCCTTGACTTGGCAGAAATTAAGCGCTGAGATCGGTTTGCGTTATGAGCATGTTGACTTTGATTATTATGATAAAGGTATTTTCCTTCCGGAACAAAGCCGTCTGTATGATAATGTCTTCCCGAATGTCGCTTTTTCCATGCCGATAGGAAAGACCCAGATGTCGTTAAGTTATACGGCAAAGACAAGTCGCCCCTCGTTTTATCAATTGCGGAGTGACTTGCAGTACGACGATCGTTTCACTTACGAGGGCGGTAATCCGCTATTGAAACCCTCTTTCAATCACGACTTGACTTATCAATTTGGCTATAAATTTATCCAAGCCTCATTGAATTACCAATATATAAAGGATGTTTCGTCGTTTATGATGAAGGCGTACGAGCCGGATCCGGTCATTACGGTCTTCTCCCAAGAAAACTATCCGAAGGCGCAATACCTTAATGCTTCCGTCTCTTTATCCCCTAAGTTTAATTTCTGGGAACCTTCCCTTTACCTAAGCGTGAGCAAACCTTTCTTTGAGGCTTTTACGATGGGGGAGATGCGATCCTTTAATAAACCGACTTATGGCTTTAGTTTAAACAACTCGTTTCGTTTGCCTAAAGGATGGATATTCTCGTTGGATGGTCGTGTTTCCACAGATGGCGATAATATGCAAGGCTTAAGTAAGCGAACGGGAGGGGTTTATGTGGGGTTACGTAAGTCGTTCTTGAAAGACGAGGCGTTGACATTGAACTTGCAAGGCTTCGATATTTTCGCTACGCAACGTTATTCTTTCGTGATGTATGCGGCGGACCGCAGTATGACGAAATGGAGTAATCCGGATAGCCGCCAAGTGCGCCTGACCGTTACGTATCGTTTCAACGCCACCCGTAGCAAGTACAAAGGTTCCGGTGCGGCTAATGAGGTTATCAACAGATTATGATTATCTTTGTTTCATGTTAGAAGCGATTGATTTAACGAAACGATATGAGGATGGGCATCTGGCTCTGGATGCCTTGAACCTCCGGATCGAACCGGGAGAGATCTTCTTTCTTTTGGGGGCGAACGGGGCGGGGAAGAGTACGACCTTAAACCTCTTCCTCGATTTCATCCGTCCCACTTCCGGGCGGGCCTTGGTGAACGGGGTAGAGGTCCGTTCCAAGCCGGCGGAGATACGCCGTCATATCGCCTATGTCTCCGAGAACGTCATGTTGTACGGAGACTTTACCGCCCGGGAGAACTTGGAATTCTTCACACGCCTTACCGGGAAACGCTTGGATCGGAGGGACTATTATCAAGCGATGCGTCGTGTCGGCCTGCCGGAAGAAAGCTTCGAGCGTAAGTTGAAGACCTTCTCCAAGGGAATGCTGCAAAAAGTAGAGATCGCCGCCCTCTTGTTGAAAGACGCCGACAATATCGTGATGGATGAGCCTACCTCCGGCCTGGATCCCCGGAGCACCGCCGAGTTGATGCAACTCTTGCACCATCTCCGCTTGGAAGGAAAATCGATACTGATCTGTACCCACGACCTGTTCCGTGCCCGTTCCTTGGCGGACCGGGTAGGGATCATGAAGGATGGGCGCTTGGTCATGATCCGTGCCCGTGACGAGTTCTTGCATGATGACCTGGAACGCATTTACCTTGATTATATGCAGGAGGCTATCCTATGAGGAATGTATGGATATTCGCTCGGAAGGAGTTCCTGCTAAACGTCCGCTCGTCCCGTTTTGTGGTAGGATTATTGCTCTGCTTGGTGATCGTGCTTTTCACGATGATTGTCAGCGTCAGCGATTATCAGATACAAAAAGAGGTATGTGAGGCAGAGGCGAGACAGGCGGGGGAGGAAATGCGCTCCTGCTTGGTATGGTCTAAAGTGAGTCCTAAGCTCGTCCGTGAGCCGGAGCCTTTGAGCCTGCTCAGCCGGGGGATCACGAATAACGTGGGCTATATCGTCTCCATCGACTTATGGGAAATCCCGTTTCTGCCACTTCAATTTAACTGGGCGCAAAACAGCCCGTTCATGAAAGTGTTTCCCCCGTTTGATTTCTCGGCGGTATTGAGCGTTATGATCTCGCTCCTTGCGCTGGTCTTTTCCTATGATGCGGTGACGAGGGAAAGGGAAGAGGGGACGCTTCGTTTCATCTTCTCCTCGTCCGTGAGCCGGCATAGCTTCTTGTTGGGGAAGTGGCTAGGCGTGGTATTGACCGTTTTGCCGATCTTGCTGGCTTGCTTTTTGCTGGCGCTCGGCTTGGTGGTGTTGGGAGGCGGCATCCGTTTTTCGGGCAGCGAATGGATGGGCGTAGGGTGGATGTTTTTGGCTTCGTTTGTCTATTTGGCTTTCTTTGCCTCGTTCGGTATCTTGGTGTCGTCGCTGACGGCCCGGTCGGTAACCTCAATCGTGCTCTGTATGCTCAGTTGGCTGATATTCCTGTTCGTGATTCCGGCTTTGTCCTCCTACGCTTCCCGGAGCATGGTGGCCTTGCCCTCCTATAAACAAGTGGAGAATGAGAAGGTGAAACTTTTCTGGTCGATGAGAGGAGAGTGTAATAAGCGATGGGTGGAGCTACGGGATTCCATGAGGCTCCAGTCTCTTCAATATTTATTTAACATGGAGGATGGGGAAGGCATGAAAGATATCCGGGGAGGTTCTCGCTTGGTGCTGGAACATACCCGCCGGATGGCCGTCGTAGAGGCTAATATACGGATGGATCATGCGGAGCGGCTCTGGAAACTGGATAAGGAATACTCGCGTATCTTGTCTGCACAGCGGAAGTGGCAGGATATCTTGAATCTTCTCTCCCCGTCGGCTACTTATATCCGTTTGATGGCCCGGCTGGGTAATACCGATGCCGATGCGCTTTTGTCTTATATGAGCGATGCCCGCGACTATCGCGAACGGTTCATCCAATACTTGACGGATCAGGACCTGTTCTATTCGGCCTCTTATGTGACCCCTTGCCGGGAGGATGAGTTCATGCCCCAAGCGGAATGGGAGGCGTTAGAGCGACAATGGGAGAGACTCCAGAAGGAAGATCCTGCCGCTTTTGAGAAGACCATGAAAGAGGCTGAGAAACAGTATGCCGACGCGAACTACTCGCCTGTGGATGTTCGGGATGTTCCTCGGTTTTGCCCACGGGAATTATCCGGCTGGCAACGGGCGAAGAAAGGGATGCGGGCATTTGTCCTCTTATCCCTCCTGCTTATCGGGTTCTTATCGGGTGGTATATATATTTTTAAAAGATATGATTTGCGATAGTCTTATAGTATATCGTCACGAGGTGAGCCGCCTGCTGCGTAGTTTGCGCTTCCGGGTATCGTTCGTGCTTATCGTGCTGTTATTTGCCGGCGGAAGTCGTTTGTTTGTCTCGCTCTACATGGAGCAGCAGGCTACTTATAAGCAATTGGTGGAAGATGAGGAGCAAAAGGAACGTGAGTTGAGCGATAACCTGACGAATTTCGCGAATCATCTACGAATATTCCGTTACTCTCCCCGTACGGACGGTTTCCTGTATGGCTGTAAAGAGGAGGAAATGGTAAACTCCATTCAATATAATGTATGGAACGCGGGAAGGCTGGAGGTGGAACAAGGAATGTTGAACCCTTTGCTGGACACGAAAAGCTCGGTGGACTGGACGTTTATCGTCTCGATTTTCATTAGCTTTATTGCCCTGTTATTCTCTTATGATTCGATATGTGGAGAGAAACGGGATAAGGTGTTAGGCTATTTGTTATCTTATCCCATTTCCCGGAGGAACTATTGGATCAGTAAGATATTCTCGCATATATCCGTTGTCATGCTCTTATTGCTAGGAGGCATATTCGTGGGATTATTAGCCTTAGGCGATATGTTACCATCCATCTATACGCCCTCTTTCATTTATAAGTTACTCGGATTTATCGGAATCAGCCTTTTACTGATCACGTTATGCGTCTGCTTTGGACTTTTCGCCTCCGTCATGACAAGGCATTCGAATGTAAGTCTGCTGATCTGCGTATCCTTCTGGCTGTTTGGGACTATTATCATCCCGAATAGCGCCACATTCTGGGGCTATACCCTTTATCCGACCCCTTTATTGCGAGACATAGCCCAAGAGGTAGAGGCGAAGGAGAGCCAATTGACCAAAGAGGCACCTCCCGGTAGCATGGCGCAACAGAGTGAGAATCCGTTTTATCCCTATCATGAACGCCGTGCGATCCTGTGGATGAAAAAGAAAGAAGTAAGGGAGAAATCCTATCGGGATTACTACGAATGCCTGATCCGCCAGTTCGAGGGAGTCCGTCGATTGACCCTCCTGTCCCCAACCGTCCAATACGAGCGGGCGATGGAAGCCCTATTAGGAGGAGGCCATTTACGATTCCAGCAAAATTGGCGTGATTTACAAGCCTTCCAACTTACGTTCCTCGCATGGTTCAAGCAAAAAGACGCCGAGGACCCGGAAAGCCCACATTGGTATAATCCTTATGAGGATGTCTCTACCAGCCGAAAGTCGTTTGATATAAAAGAAGCGCCTCGATATCAAGAAAGAAGCGTTCCCTTAGAAGAACGTCTTGCGCTTATCGGCCTGTATGCGCTGACCACGTTTTTCTTTATCGCCTTACTGGTATGGGGAGGGTTTCGCTTATTGGAAAAGTACGATGTGCGATGATAGAAATGATTAGTAGATAAGAATGGGCATTGTAGCCACCTTTGAATGGGCATTATAAGAAGGTTACAATGGGCATTCTAATCACCTTATAATGCCCATTGTAATATTGGGTTACGCCTTAGCGCTTTTTTGTGAGAGCTTTTCTAGGAAATATACGATCCCGAAACCTAAGATCATCAATCCGACGGCCTCCCAAACAAACTGATTCGGAGCGATATTCGCCTCAACCAACGGCTTGGTCATGCCATGGCTATCCACATAGGTCTCGATCGTTTCTTTCCAAGGCCATACCTTGTTAAGCGAACCCAACATGAATCCGGCCAATACGGCGATCGTTATATCATGGAATTTACGAAGGGCGAATGACAACACGCGGGAGAACGTCGTGATACCAATAGCCGCACCCGCTATAAACACCAACATAACGGGAACGTTAAACGTCTTGACCGCCTCCATGATATAGAAGTATTTTCCGAGCAACACTAAGATAAAGCTACCCGAGATACCCGGCAAGATCATGGCGCAAATAGCGATCGCCCCACAGAGGAAGATAAAGAGTAAATTACTCGGAGTCTCGGCGGGAGTCGCCACGGTGATATAAAAAGCGATCACCGCCCCGACAACAAAACTCAAGATCGTCTTCCAGTTCCATTGCCTGATATCCTTAGAGACGAACCAAGTAGAGGCCAGCACCAAACCAAAGAAAAAAGACCATACCAAGATCGGATGGTACACCAAGAGATACGTAATGATCTTCGCCAGCGAGAATATACTAATACCAATACCACCCACGATAGAAAGCAAGAAATTAGCGTTGATCCCTTTCCAGAAGGCCGCTATTTTCCCCGTGAATAATTGTTTCAATGTCGTCCCGTTAATACTTTTGATAGAGTCGATCAGTTCCTCGTAGATACCTACGATAAAGGCGATCGTTCCTCCCGACACGCCGGGAACGACATCCGCCGCTCCCATACCCATACCTTTTAATACTAAGAAACCGTAGTCCTTGAGATTTCGTTTGTTAGGCATATTACATTATTAATTGTCTAATTACTGTTATCTTTATTCTTTAAAAACTCTTTTACCAGATCCTCGGGTTGGATATGTTTCTTCTCTTTATCGGAATCGATGGTAAAGTCCGCGAATACTTCTGGTCCCACTTTACGAAGCAAATAAAGAAGATCATCTCCGGATATTTGGCCGATATGCTCCATGAAATTTTCCATATCACGGTTATCCAGATAAGCCATAGCCAAATGGATGTGAATCATTGGAGTCTTCGGGTTGATTTGAAGGACTTTCTTGTAATAAGAGATCGCCTTATCTACATCTCCCTTAGAAAGCAAATATTGTCCGGCATGAAGCAGGCTGTTGCATTCTTCTTGAGTTTCCGGATTAATACTTTTCTTATCGATGATCTTGAATATCTTATTCGTAATAGCGATAGCCTCCTCCTTTTTCCCGCTATCAAGCAAGCAAAGCGCTAAAAGAGAAAGGAGACGGACATTGTTCGGATACAATTGCGCCGCCTTGAATAACATGATGGAAGCCTCGTTGTCGCGCTCAGTCTCGGTACAACAACGGATATAATTGATATAATTGGTCGGCCCATCCTCCATATCCGGATCGTTTATGATCGTGGAAAGCAGTTGGTAAGCCTTCTCATATTGCTCCAGCTTCATATAACATTCCGCCATGAGTGGAGAGATACGGCGCATCACCTCCTCATCACCCTCGATTTCTTGATATTCCTCGATCGCCTTCTCATAGCTCTCGTTCATATACAGGCAGTACGCTTTCAATATTTTCAGTTCCGTATCGGAATCATCACACGTCAAGGCGAAGTCGAAAGCCTCGATCGCTTTCTCGTAATCGCCAACCATGGAATGTAGCCTTCCCAGCGTAAACCAATACTCGTATGAGAAAGGATTCTTATCGATTAGCTCATTACATAACTCGATCGCCCGGGGAACGTCTCCTTCCGTCTCGAGGATGTAGCAAAGCTCATTCTTAAGGATCAAGTTATCCGGAAATAAAGCCAAGCCACGGTCCACGAAATCGCGGGCCTCTTTGTTCATGTCTAAATCATTCAGGATGGGAGAGATGTACTCGAAGACTTCCTCCAAATAGTCACAATCCCTAGTGATCAACTCTTCCGTGATCTCCAGAACCTTGGGATATTGGTTGAGCGAGCAATAGCATTCCATTTTTAACATATCCAGATCTTGGTTATCAGTCTCCGCTATATTCTCGAGCAGAGTGAGAGCGCTCTCATAATCCTCGTTATACGCGAATTGCCTGCCTTTCTTGATTTGCAAGGCGGAATTACCGGGATGAAGCTTTAGCCCGAGGGCTAAGACTTCATCAAAGTAAGTATAATCGTTCGAATCTTCAAAGCTGTCCAACATTTCATCGATTTGATCAGCGTCGAAATAAGGCTCCTTACCCTCTTCCTTCGCTGAAAGATAATGTTGTAACAAGCGTGAGATATCGTCTTTTTTCATTTACTATTCTTTATTTATTAATCTTGCTCCACGTGTCCTTTAGCCCTACGGTACGGTTGAATACCAAGTTGTCGGGGGTGGATTCGCTATCTATGTTGAAATAGCCGATACGCTGGAATTGAAGGTAGGAAAGCTTGGGCAAGGTAGCCACGAACTTCTCTACGTAACAGTTTTTCCGGATCTCCAAGGAGTTCGGGTTGATGATTTCCTTCATCGCCTCTAGCGGGGAGCAATTCTTCTCCTCCCGGATAGCGGCCAATTCGTCTCTGGGGTTCTCCACCTTCCAAAGGCGGTCGTATAAGCGTACTTCCGCTTTTTGG
The DNA here is from genome assembly GCF_003434625.1 of Parabacteroides sp. AM17-47. NCBI lineage: Bacteria > Pseudomonadati > Bacteroidota > Bacteroidia > Bacteroidales > Tannerellaceae > Parabacteroides > Parabacteroides sp. AM17-47. The sequence continues at coordinate 31,676 of NZ_QTLI01000031.1, read as the reverse complement.
CAATGGGCGCAGCTTACCCAGTGCAAGGTACCTTTTACTTTACGGTTAGCGTCCGGCATACCGCTGCGGGTATTCGGATCGTATTCGCAATATACCTCGGTAATCTCACCGTTCTCGTCTTTCTTGCAGCCCGTACATTTTACGATATAAGCGTTCTTCAGACGAACTTCCTGTCCCGGTGTCATCCGGAAATATTTCTTGGGAGCGTCTTCCATGAAATCCTCACGTTCCATCCACAGCTCACGGCTGAACTCGATCGTATGGCTGCCGGCTTCCGGATCTTCCGGGTTGTTGATCGCTTCCAGCTCCTCGACCTGTCCTTCCGGATAGTTGGTGATAATCAGTTTCACCGGATTGATCACGGCGGATACACGGATGGCGCGGGCATTCAGATCCTCGCGTACGGCGCTTTCCAGCAAGGCGAACTCGTTCAGGGCGTCGTAAGTCGTATAACCGATCTTGTCGATGAACTTACGGATAGACTCCGGAGAGTAACCCCGGCGGCGGAAACCGCAGATGGTCGGCATACGGGGATCATCCCAGCCGTTTACCAAGTTCTCTTTTACCAATGTAAGCAGGTTACGCTTGCTCATCAGCGTGTAGCTTAGGTTCAATTTGTTGAACTCAGTCTGTCGGGGGCGGTTGTCGTTCAAGTCCTCGCCTTCCTTCAGCCAGTCGATAAACAAATCATACAGAGGACGGTGTACGACAAACTCCAAGGTACACAAGGAATGCGTCACGCCCTCGAAGAAATCGCTCTGTCCGTGGGCGAAGTCGTACATCGGATACGCTTTCCACGTCGTGCCCGTACGATGGTGCGGATGGTTAACCACCCGATAGATGATCGGATCGCGGAAGTGCATGTTCGGGTTTGCCATGTCTATCTTCGCGCGAAGTACCATGGCACCTTCCGCTATCTCACCCGTGTTCATCTTCTTGAAGAGAGCTAAGCTTTCCTCGATCGGACGGTTGCGATACGGGCTCTCGATGCCCGGTTGTGTAGGCGTGCCCTTTTGCTGGGCTATTTGTTCGGATGTCTGCTCGTCAATATATGCTTTACCTTCCTCGATGAGGCGGATCGCGAAATCCCACAATTGCTGGAAGTAGTCGGACGCGTAATAAATATTTCCCCACTGATATCCCAGCCATTGGATATCCTCCTTGATCGCCTCCACGTATTCCTCATCCTCCTTCGTCGGGTTCGTGTCGTCGAAACGGAGGTTGCAGATACCGCCATGGCGTTCAGCGATGCCGAAATCTAGGCAAATGGCCTTCGCGTGGCCGATGTGAAGGTATCCGTTGGGCTCGGGCGGGAAACGGGTTTGTACACGTCCTCCGTTCTTGCCTTCCGCTAAATCTTTCTCTACGGCTGCCTCAATGAAATTCAGGTTCTTCTTGCCTTCTTCTTCGTTTGTATTGATATCGCTCATACTTAAAAATTGATAGTTTTTCTTCGAATGGGGCAAAGGTAGCGATTTCTTTTTAAAATAGGCTGATGAGCAGGGCTATATTTAGGACGGTTACCATCGTTCCCAGCAGCAAGAGGAGGATGGTCGTAGAGCGGCTGTTCGCGTAGGCACCCATGACCTTCTTACTGGAGGTCAGGTACACTTGCGTGAAGACCGTGATCGGCAATTGCACGCTCAACAACATCTGCGACAGGATCAATCCCTTGAACGGATCGCCGATCAGGAATATGATGGCCAAGGCGGGGACGAACGATAGCAGGACTCCCAGCTTTGAGTGGAGGTCGGTATGATTGTACGCCTCGCCATAGAATCCGGCGAAGATGGAAGCCCCGGCGATACCGGATGTGATGGTCGAGGAGATGCCCGCCAGTAATAGGGCGGCGGCGAAAATCACCCCGGCGTTGTTTCCTACGAGGGGTACCAATAACTGTTGCGCTTGGTCCAGCTCGTCTACGGCGATGTTTTGCTTGAAGAAGGTAGAGGCGGCCAAGATGATCATCGCCGAGTTGATCGCCCAGCCGATCACCATGGACAGGAGCGTGTCGTAGAACTCGTACTTCAGTTGTTTCTTGATGACCGACTCGTCCTCTAAGTTCCATTCCCGGCTCTGTATCACCTCCGAGTGCAGGAACAGGTTGTGAGGCATCACGACGGCTCCCAGTACGCTCATGATGATCAGCATGGAGTTCTCGGGGAAGGTGGGTTTCACCCAGCCTACCACGGCCTGCCCCCAGTCTACGTCGACCAACGCCAGCTCGTATAGGAACGAGAGCCCGATAATGGACACGAACGTGATGATCCAGCGTTCGGTCTTACTATATGTATTACTGAATAGCATGGCGAGGCATACGATGGTGACGATCACCGCTCCCGCCTTGATCGGCATACCGAACAACATCCGGAGGGCGATGGCTCCACCGAGTATCTCGGCGAGGGAGGTGGATATGCTGGCGAGCATGGCCGATCCTAGGATCGGGCGGCTTAGCACGCGGGGCATGTATTTGTTGGTCGCCTCCGAGAGGCAGAGGCCGGTCACGATGCCGAGGTGGGCCACGTTGTGCTGGATAATGATCAGCATGACGGACGAGAAGGTGACGACCCACAGGAGGGCGTAGCCGAACTCGGAGCCCGCGGCGAGATTCGTCGCCCAGTTCCCGGGATCGATAAAGCCTACGGTGACAAGTAATCCGGGGCCGATATATTTTAGCAAATCCAATGCCCCGGAGCGGGGGCGGTGGTTGATCTTCAGTTTGTCTAGTAAGTTCATGTTTGTATGGATACTTTTAAATTAAAAAACAGCGTAAAGATACGAATAGTTTCGTTGTTACCCAACGGTGGCCGGAAATACGTTCGTACGGCCGATGGCGGGTATCCGTACGGCTGTCCTCTTGTAGCTGCCCGGCTGTCCGTCCGTATCCGTACGGCTGCAAAGATGTAACTACTCGGATACAAAGATGTAGCTACTCGGATACAAAGATGTAGCTGTACGGATACGCGGGTGTACCCATACGGTCGCGCCCGTGTATCCGGGCTTGTGTGTCCGCGTATCCGCCCGGCCGCGTGTCCGCGTTTATGCGGATACGGTAAACGAGCTACGGGAATGTCAACACGAAGGTAGTCTGCCGTTGGGCCGGGTTGCTTCTCAACGCGATGCTGCCGCCGGACAGGCGCATGATCTGTCGTGAGATGGACAGCCCGATACCGCTTCCGCCTTCTTTCGTGGTGAAGAACGGCACGAATATATGCTCGGCTTCCTCGGGGGGGATGATGGGGCCGTTGTTCGTCACTTCTAGGATAACGGCCTCGTTGGGGTCGCAATACGCCTTGAACAAGATAAGGCCGTTTTCTTGCTCGTGCCCGATCGCTTGCATGGCGTTCTTCAAGAGGTTCAAGACTACTTGCGTGATCAGGTTCTCGTCGGCGTAGACGATCAAGTCCTCCGGTTCCACGTCGATACGGATGGTTATGTTCGGGTAGTTATTGTGATGGCGGGCCAACCGCGTGAGCCGTTCGGCGAACTTATTGACGTAGAATAAAGAGGGCTGAGGCGTCGGTATATGCGTAAACTTACGGTAGGATTCGACGAACGCGATCAGGCTTTTCCCGGTAGAGCTGATTACCTCCAAGCCGCCCCGTATCTCCTCGTCGACATTCTGGTGGAGGGAAAGCAAGGTGTCGCTCAAGGAGGTGATAGGGGTGACGGAGTTCATGATCTCATGGGTCAAGACCCGTGTCAGCCGTATCCATGACTCGATCTCCTTATCGTCCAGCTCGCTGTTAATATCATTGATCGCGATGATGCGGACGTGTTTCTCTTGGAGCGTCATCTCGGAGACACGGACCGAGAGATGTACCGTGCCCCGCTCGTTGATAAAGGAGATCTGATGTTTCTCGCCGGGACGAACGTCGCTGATGAGGCGCTCTAGATTCTCGTCGATACGTCCGAGCTGGCGGGCATGGGTAAAGACCGTCAATCCCAGCAGTCGCAAGGCCTCGTTGTTTGTCTGGAAAATATTGCCCTTATCATCTTCTACGATGATACCCGTATTCACTTGGTTCATGATCAACTCGTAATATTTCTCTTTCTGGATCGCCTCGGCTTTCGCTTGAAAAAGTATCTGGGTGATGCGGTTTAAGGAGTCGCTAACCAGCTTGTCGTTGGAGGAACGCCCCCGGGTAGCGTATTTGAAAGCGTAATCGCTATTGTCGATCGCGTCGAACATGAAGGCTACCTTTTGCGCGTTCCGCTTGAACAAAAGGCTGATGCCCCGCAAGGCAGCCAGCCATCCGATGCCTAAGAACAGGAACCATCCCCATTCTTTCTCCAAGGCCTGGTAGGTGAGTGCCGCCGTCAGCCCGATAGCGAGGGCGAGGCGGAAGGTGAGGCTGTAATAAATGCCTTTAAAGTTCATACCGCTTGATCTTATTATAAAGCGTTTGCCGTGAGATACCCAACTGGTTCGCCACGAGCGAGAGATTGCCGCCGAATTTATCCATGGCGGCCTTGATCATTGTATACTCCATTTCCTCGAGCGTAGTGATGTCATTCTTGACGGGCGCCTCCCGCTTACGAGGGAAATCGAAATTGCTGCCATCTAAAGTATCACCGTCGGCGATGATAATCGCTTTCTCCACGGTATGTTCCAGTTCGCGGATATTACCCAGCCAAGGTTGGGCTTTCAGCTTTTCCTTGGCGTCGTCGGTGAGGGCCATGGGCTTTTTACCGTAGATGTTGGTATATTTCGTGATGAATATCTCGGTAAGCGGTACGATATCCTCCGGCCGCTCCCTCAAGGGCGGGATCTCTACGTGTATCGTATTGATACGATACAGCAAGTCCTCGCGGAATTGCTCTTTCTGTACCATCTCCTGCAAGTCCCGGTTCGTGGCGCAGATCAGGCGGATATTGATGGGGATCGGGGTATTGCTGCCTACCCGTACGATGCTACGGCGTTGCAAGGCGGTCAGTAATTTGGCTTGCAGATGATAAGACAGGTTCCCGATCTCGTCGAGGAACAAGCTTCCGTTGTTCGCTACCTCGAACTTACCGGGGCGATCCGTCCGGGCGTCGGTGAAGGCCCCTTTTACGTGGCCGAATAACTCGCTCTCGAACAGCGTCTCCGTGATCGCGCCCATATCCACCGGTACCATGGCCTCATCCTTGCGGGGGGATAGCAGGTGTATTTCCCGGGCCAGCATTTCCTTACCGGTTCCGTTCTCTCCCGTGATTAATATATTGGCGTCTGTCTTGGCTACTTTCTCTATCAGCATCCGTAGTTGCTGCATGGCGTTGCTGTCTCCCCAGAACATACCGCTTTCCTTGGATACCAACTGCTTGTTGCCGACACCGCCTTTATGCTTGGCCGAGCGGATTTGGTAAGCGGCTTGCAAGGTTTCCAATAATTTAGCGTTGTCCCATGGCTTTACCACGAAATCGGTGGCTCCTTCCTTGATACCTCGTACCGCCAGATCGATGTCGGCGTAAGCGGTAAAGAGAACGACTTGTATCGAGGGATAAGCCTTCTTGATCTCGGAGAGCCAGAACAGCCCCTCGTTGCCGCTGTTTATACCGGCGCTGAAATTCATGTCGAGCAATATGACATCCACGTTCTCGTCGTGCAGCGTGTTTTTTATCTTGTTCGGGGTAGAGATGGTGATAACCTTCTCAAAGCAAGTCCCTAACAGCATTTGTACGGCGGTCAGGATACCTTTATTATCATCCACAACTAGTATAGTGCCTTGTTTTGCCATGTCATGTCCATTTATACGGGCAAAGATACTCGATCTGGTCGATACTTCCTAAACCAGATGCGATTTTACCTGCATTTTCGCCCGGTATCCCAGCAGGCATACGGAGCATAAGAAGCCTAATGGGTAAGCCATCCAAATCCCGGCGATACCCCAATGGAACGTGAATCCCAATAGATATCCGGCAGGTATGGCTATGATGAAATAAGCGAGAAACGAGATCCACATAATCGCTTTCACGTCGGCTAGCCCTCGTAAGGAGTTCGCTAAAATGATTTGTGCGCTGTCTCCTATTTGATAGAGCATCAATATGGGGAGTAGTGTCTTCACGATTGCGTTGACATGAAGATTATCCGTAAATATCAATCCAAGCCCGGATTGGGTCATGAATAAGGTGGTGCAGACAATACAAACGACAATAAGCCCCAGATGAAGCCCGGCAATGGTGATCTTATGCACCATATACCAGTCGTTCGCCCCTTTATAATAACTGGTACGAATCGCTACGGCGGCTCCAAGACCTAAATAGATGGTAAAACTGATCGTTGATATGGTAATGGCTATTTGATGGGCGGCAAGCTCAAGGCTACCCAGCCAACCCACCATGATGGCGGTGACGCAGAATGTTCCCGCTTCCAAGCCTTGTTGTAGACTGATCGGCCAGCCTATGGAATTCAGCCTTCTCCAACTCTGCTTATTGATACGAATATGGGTGAAACCTTTCCGGTAAGGCTTATAGTCGGTTCGCAGCATGAATACGGCGATGAAAAGCAATAGCATGATGATACGCGAGATAAAGGTGCTTATACCTGCCCCGAGCAGTCCGAGCTCCGGCATTCCGCATTTTCCGTAAATGAGGATATAGTTGCCGATAATATTCAATAGATTTCCTGTCAACAAGACCCACATGGATATGGATGGGTTGGCTATGCCTTCCACGAATTGACGGAATGAATTATAAAGCATTACGAATAGGATCGAGACTAATGAGACCGCGAAATAAGGTCTTATCAATGGCAAGAGTTCTTCGGGTTGGCCTAAAGAGTCTAGGTTTAGGTAAATCCCCAGTAAGACGGCTATCAATAATAAGGTAGTAGTCATATTGGCAACCAGACTGTTTTTGAGCCAGCCTCCGATCACGATCTTTTTATTCATCGCTAAATTCTGTCCGATCAGCGGGGTAAGATTATAGGAGAATCCGGTTCCCATTATGATAAATGCGTTTATTACATTATTGACGAACGATGCCGCCGCTAGTTCCTCCGTACTGTGTTGTCCCACCATGATGGTGTCTGCCAATCCGGTGATGATAGCCCCCAATTGTCCAATGATGATAGGTACCCCTAGCATTACTAAGGATTTATAATATTGTTTGTAACCCGCTATTCTATTGTACATATGTATTGTTCTGTTATTAATGATGGTGTAAAAATCCTTGATCGTATATGCTGGATATACGATAGAGTTGTTCTAAATGAAAATGTAAAGATAAATTAGAAGGAATAGGGTGCGGATACAGTAGAACCTCTCGTAGTCCAATGGACGAACAAGATGCTTTTAGTCGTAAAAAAATAATATTCGAATTTACAGCTCATACCTCTTCTTAGATTTAGCGGCGCAAAATTACATAAAATCACTGGAATCCGCAAACCTTCAAAATTACCTTTGTTTTTGGGATCGTACTTTTTTTATATCTTTACGGTTATAAGATAAATGAATGATTATGGATCAGTTCGTAGAACAATTAAGGCAGGTGTCTCCTTTATCAGATGAGATCGTGGGGCAGCTGTTGGAAGAAATGAAAGAGGTTTCTTTTGCTAAGGGAGAATTATCGATCCGGGAGGGAGAAAGAGATCCGTTTGTTTGGTTCGTGAAAACCGGATTGGTCCGGGCTTTCGTGGAGCGTGAGGGGAAAGATATCTCGTTATGGTTCGCCTCAGATAGCGAGGTGATCAATTTTGTTTATCGGGATATCTCCGCCTATAATGTTCAAATGGTGGAGAATACGACATTATTGAGAATACCGAAAACGAAATTGGATTACCTATGCCGGAGCTCCCTTGAGTTGGCCAATTGGGGGTTGAAAATACAAGATTACTATCTTCGGGAATATGAGAACTATTTTATAAACGATAGTTGGATGGAAGCTCGTGAACAATATGAGTCATTGCTGAAAACCCGTCCGGACTTGATCTTGAAACTACCCTTGAAACATATCGCCTCTTATTTACAGATAACCCCACAGTCATTGAGCCGTATCCGTGCTTCTGTAAAAAAATAGGGAAAAGTCATTATTTATCATAGGGTAATTTTTCTTGTTTTCAATAGCCATATCTTTGCGTCGTTAAAAACGTGAAGTGGATAATATGAAAATGAGTGGAGAAAAGGCGATCCATCGCCAAGAGTTGGAGCGTGGTTTACTAACCCAAAAGATTTCAAGACTATTTCTGAAATATACGATACCGGGAGTAGCCGGCCTATTATTCCTCGGGATTCAGTCGGTGATCGATGGTGTGATATTAGGGCGGTTTGTCGGGGCGAACGCTTTGGCCAGCGTGAATCTGATCTTACCTTGCTATAGTTTGATGACGGCTTTGTCTATCGTGATAGGAGTAGGGTGTCAGACCTTGATCGGTATAAACCTCGGACGTTCGGATCGGCAAGAGGCGAATAACGCTATAACTACTTCGTTCTTGTTTCTTGGAGGAATATCCGTTTTGATTAGCGGGTTGATTTATATATTCGCCGGAGATATCGCCCGTATGTTAGGTGCGAATGACGTATTGGTTACGGGAGCCGTGGACTATATTCGTTCCCTTGTCCCGTTTTTCCCTTTATTATCATTGATGTTCTTAGGAGATTATATGATTAAGGCGATGGGGCATCCGCTTTATGCCATGATCGTAATGGGAAGTACGGTGTTGATTAATATCGGTCTGGATCTTTTGTTTATCCCGGTAATGGGTTTAGGGATTAAGGGGGCGGGATTGGCTACAGGCTTGGCCTTTACCTTGGGAGGGCTGTTCAATATTCCCCGGATGTTCCAGCGAGGGCAAGTCGTAGCGGTACAAAGAGGACGTTTCCGTTGGCCTTTGGTTTGGAATGCGTTATACAATGGCTCTTCGGAAGGAATATCCGAGCTATCAGCCGGAATCACGATTTTTTTGTTCAATATAACGATGATGCGATATTTAGGAGAGGATGGAGTCGCCGCCTTTACGGCGATTAACTATATCCTGTTTATCGCCACCACGGTATTTTTAGGGATATCCGATGGAATTATACCGATTATCAGTTATAATTTCGGGGCGGGAAGATTGGACCGGATCGAGAAAGTGCTGAGATTAGCAGGGCGTGTTAATTTTATGATAGGTATAACGTTATTCGCCATCTTATTCTTTTTCGGGCAACAGATCACGTCCTTTTTCTTTAAGGGAGGAGAGGCTTTGGACGCTTTGGCGATCGCTAATTACGGCATAACGATTTATTGCTTCACCTTCTTGATGAGTGGGCTGAATATATTGGCCTCCAGTTATTTCACGGCTATCGGCAACGCTAAGCTGTCGGTTGTTATCTCTATGCTGCGTAGCTTGGTATTCGTAACCTTTGGTATTATCGTTTATCCTTCTTTATTCGGCATCCAAAGTATTTGGTATAATGTACCGGTGGCGGAGTTGTGTACGTTATTTATCTCCTTTATGTTGGTAAGGAGAGAACTTTTAAAAGAGGCCGTGCTGAAAAATTAATCAGCACAACCCTCTTAATTTCTTATTCGATATTCTTCCGTATCTTCGTCAGATACTCTTTCATCTTCTCGGAATCCTTATCCTTGATGATTTCTTGCAAGATATGCAATTCCTCTTGTATCCGTTCGATTTGGCGAGGGGTACGGGGGTTGAAAAGGATCTCGGTCAATAGATAATCGTCCTCGGACAGAAGGCCGCGGGCGATTTTCATATGGCGTTTGAACGTCGTACCCGGAGCATCCTGATGCTTCATCGTAGCGGCAAATACCATAGTGGAGGCGAAAGGGATACCTAGTGAGTAGGCTACCACTTTATCGTGCTCCTCGAACGTGTATTCGCAGATATGCAGGCGGAGGCTGGAATAAATATCCTTGAAGAATATCTTGCCCAGATGATCGCCCTCGGAGATAATAATCGTATTCTCTTTCTCCAGTTGTCCCAGATTAGCGAATGTCGGTCCGAACATCGGGTGAGTGGAGACATACGGGAAACCGCATGTCTCATAAAACTCCTTCAAATAAGTCTTCACGGAAGCGATATCGGAAATAATGCAATACGGTTGCAAGTAAGGCATTACGGCCTTGAAAGCCTCTATCGTGTAACTTAACGTCACGCAGTTGATGACCAACTCGGGATTAAAATCCTTAACCTCTTCCGGGTTTTGTAGGCGAAGGGCATTATAGATAAAACGCATACGTTTCGGATCTTTCTCCAATACGGCTACCTCATGATCAAAACTAAGCAGGTCGGTGAAGAAAGAACCCATCTTTCCTGCGCCTAAAATCAATATTTTCATCTTATAAATTATTGTTCGTTCATGATAATCATTTGCTGGCGCACGGATTCCTCATGGATCTCCTTCAAGATCTCCTTTACAAAGTCCGGGCTCAGGTCCATTTGTTCACCCATGCTGGAGCGTTTCTCTAAGATCTCGCTGTAGCGGGGAGACTGTAAGATCGGCATATTGTGCTCTTTCTTATAAACGCCGATCTCCTTGGAGATACGCATACGTTTAGCCAAAAGCTCCAATAATTGCTCGTCGATACCATCGATCTGGCGGCGAAGAGCGGTCAGGTTCTCGGTAGTCTGGTTTACGTCACGGATCACCAATAGGTTCAATACGTAATCCAATACATCCGGGGTGATTTGCTGGGAAGCGTCGCTCCAAGCGCAATCCGGGTTACAATGAGACTCTACGATTAAGCCGTCGAAACTCAAGTCCATCGCTTGCTGGCAAAGTGGGGCTACCAACTCACGCTTACCACCAATGTGACTAGGATCACAGAAAATAGGCAGGTCCGGCATACGGCGGCGAAGCTCGATAGGAATATGCCACAACGGAAGGTTACGGTAGATCTTCTTGTCGTATGAGCTGAAACCTCTATGGATAGCACCCAAACGATGAATGCCCGCTCCGTACAAACGCTCGAACGCTCCGATCCATAACTCCAAGTCCGGGTTAACCGGGTTCTTGATCAATACAGGTACATCAACCCCTTTTAACGCGTCGGCAATCTCTTGGACAGCGAATGGATTTACCGTCGTACGTGCTCCGATCCAAAGGATATCGATACCGGCTTTCAATGCCTCGAATACATGATCTTTAGTCGCTACCTCGGTAGATACCAGCATACCGGTCTCTTTTTTCACTTTCTTCAACCAAGCCAATCCCTCGGCTCCGATGCCCTCGAATCCACCCGGTTTCGTACGAGGCTTCCAAATACCCGCACGGAATATCTTAACGCCTCTGGAGGCTAATCCTTGGGCTGTTTCTAACACTTGCTCTTCTGTCTCGGCGCTACAAGGGCCTGCGATTACGATAGGACGTTGTGTGTCAACTCCCGGTAATGCTAACGGTTCAATCTTCATTTCCATCTTTGTGATCTATATTTTAATTTTCAATTATCAATTATAAATTCTCGATTCTTCTCAAGGCTTCTTCTAAAGTCTCGTTCTTGCAGCAAAGGGATATACGGATATAACGCTCGCCACGACTACCGAAGATAAATCCCGGCGTAAGGAATACGTTTGCCTCGTATAGCACCTTGTTGGCGATTGCCTCGCCGCTCTCGGCGGAGTCGGGGATACGTCCCCAAAGGAACATACCTACTTGGTTCTCGTCGTACTCGCATCCCAAGGTACGCATGATTTGTCCGGCAAGGTTCCGGCGGCTACGATAGACACGGTTCATATTGTCGTACCACTCTTTCTTTGCGCTTAGGGCCTCTACCGCCGCATATTGCATCGGCTTGAACTGCCCGGAGTCGATATTGCTTTTTACCTTCAGTATCCATTGGACGAATTGGGCGTTGGAAGCCAGCATCGCCATACGCCAACCCGGCATATTATGAGCCTTACTCATGGAGTTCATCTCGATACAGATCTCTTTGGCTCCCGGTATGCTTAAGATACTTAGCGGATGCTCATTCAAGATGAAGCTATAGGGGTTATCATTACATATAATAATACCGTGCTTCCGGCCGAAGGCCACTAGTTTCTCGTATAGCTCTACGCTAGCGTTCGCCCCTGTGGGCATATTCGGGTAATTGGTCCACATCAGCTTTACGTTGGAGAGATCCATTTTCTCCAGTTCCTCGAAATCCGGTTGCCATCCCAGTTCCTCTTTCAGCTCGTAAGGGATCAAACGGGCCTCTACCAGTTTGCTGACGGAACTATATGTCGGATATCCCGGGTTCGGAACCAGTACGCCATCCCCCGGATTCAAGAATGCCAGCGAGATATGCAAGATACCTTCTTTGGAGCCGATGAGCGGTTGGATCTCTGTTTTCGGGTCCAAGTCTACGTCGTACCACGTCTTGTACCAGTCGGCGAATCCCTTACGCAGTTCCGGTATGCCTACGTACGGCTGATAACCGTGCTCGTTCGCTCTGCGGGCATGTTCACACAACGTCTCGATGGTCTGTTCCGAAGGTGGAAGGTCGGGGCTGCCTACGCCAAGGTTAATGACGTTCTTGCCTGCGGCGTTCATCTCGGCTACTTCCTTCAGTTTCTTGGAGAAGTAGTATTCCTGTACGCTACCTACACGGTTAGCGGGTGTAATGTTACACACTTTGTCTTCCTTCTGCATATTCGCCTAATATTTTTAAGTCTTTTGTTAACGGTCTGATAGCGTCCAACGCTTGTTTGTAACGGGTGAAATCCGTGAAAGTAAGGTCGATGTAGAACAAGTATTCCCATTCACGCCCGATAATAGGCAAGGACTGTATTTTAGAAAGATTCATGTCGTAAAAAGAGAGAACGGAGAGGACTTTGGAAAGGCTGCCGGAGGTGTGGGGAAGAGCGAATACGAGAGAGGATTTGTTTTTATCGGTTCCTCGAAGCATCTCATCCGCCGTCCAGCGGTCCGCTATAGCGAGGAAGCGGGTGAAATTCCGTTTGTTAGTTTCGATCCCCTCGGCAAGGACTTCCATCTTGTAGATCTGGGCAGCCAGTTTCCCGCATATCGCCGCATGTCCTTTCAGTTGGTTTTCCGAGATCCACCGGGCACTCATGGCGGTATCTTCTTTCTCTACCACCTTGGCGTTGGGCAGAGTATCGAGGAAATCGGTACATTGCATCAACGCTATCGGATGGGAGTTGACCTCTGTTACCTCGTGTATCGAGGTTCCCGGAAGCGCTACCAAGGAATGGGAGATACGTAGCTTGTACTCACCTGTCACGCTCAGTCCACTTTCACGGATCAACTCATGATTTTGCAAAAGACTTCCCGCTATCGTGTTTTCGATAGCCATCATACCGAGGATCGCCGGATCTTTCTTGATTGTCGTGATTACATCTCGAAAAGTATTACAAGGAATAATCTCTATTTCCTCACCTTCATGATAATTACGGGCGGCGATGTCGTGATACGAACCGGCTATTCCCTGTATTGCTACTTTCTTTTTCATCTTGTTTCTCTATTTTTACTCTAAACTGTTACAAACAAAAAAAGTCCCACCGAAACCGGCAGGACTTTATATTTTATTGATATTTATATTCAATCATCAACGCTTTACATACAAACTCCTGCCCTTACTCTGCTAAAGTAAAAGTAATAAAAGTAATATGTAAAGCTAAATCGATTCATTGTCTGTTTGTTTTTAAATACGCAGCAAAAGTAACGCTTTTTTGGAAACTACAAGCAAAAAGTGATATTTTTTTTCTGTTACATTTAAATTTTATCTTAACTGTTTCTGAACTTCTGTGGAGATACGCCTACGTACCGTTTAAAGTACTTACCGAAAAAGGATACATTCGGGAAGTTCAAGGAGTAAGATATCTCTTGGATAGTCAAGTCCGTAGCCATCAATTGCGATTTTGCGTCCATGATTATCATATCGGCTATGATATCGGATACGGAACGTCCTGTCTTTTGCTTGATGATCATGCAGAGGTGCTGGGGAGAAATACTTAGTTGGCTGGCATAAAAAGCCGTTTGCCGCTTTGAGGTATAATTCTTCATCACCAGTTGGATGAATTTCTTGTGGATCTCGTCGCTACGGGTCGTTATCTTGTTAGGCCATGATTTCCCTTGATACAAATCGCTGATCCCATGGATCATGGTAAGCAGGATATGTTTCACCATCTCCCTGTTTATGGATTTCTCTTTCGCTTGTACCCGCTCTAGCAAATGGAAATAATCGTTAATGAAGTCCGCCCGGTCCTCACTCAGTGATATGATCGGATTCTCGTAGATAGTAGGTAAGGCGCTCATCGTAGACTTTATCATGTTCACGCAGTCCATGAACTCGGATGAGAATCCTATAAAGGAAAGGCGGAAACTCTCTTTCTGCTCACAGAACTGAATAATGCTTCCCGGCATCAAGGTGATGAAATCATTCGGTTTCAAAGTGTACTCTGTCAAGTTGATGGATGCCCTTAAATTTCCTTCAACGCATAAAGCGAAAATACCTGCTTTTAACCGGCAAGTCTGCTTGTAAAAGTTTAAGATTGCCTCGGTAATGTCGTTTCCTACGACATAATCCCGGGGCAAATCTAATTGTGGTAAGTTTGCGTTCATCCGTTATTTTATTAATGATCGAACACAAAAGTAGTAAAAGTGCTGTTGATTCACTTCTTAATTTAAAAATAGACCAATTAATCCTTGAATCAGACTTATTCCGCTTGTGCTTCCTTATTCCGTTTATGCAAGCTTTTCAGTTCGAAGGATAGCATGACACGGAATATACCTATTATTAATAAGGCATAAGCGATCATGTAAACCAACGTGAAGGCCCCTAGGGCGGGTTGCCAGATAACACCGATGGAGCAAAGGATAGCCAAGATACCGAAGACCATGTACCAACCCCAGTTCCGTGTACCGTATCGTTTCAGGTCCATCGAGTAACCGGTAGCCGAGAAGCCTCTGAACATAAGCCAGAATGCCAAGACAAACGGAAGCACCTCCATGCTAAGTCCCGGGCTTGCCATCAAGAATATACCTAAGATCAAGTCGATAATACCTCCGGCCAAATACCATCCCCAACTGCTGATACCCTTTTTGTTCGCCAAGGCGAAAGCGATCTCGAACAAGCCGCTTACGAACATAGAGACGCTGAATAAGATACTAAGCGCTACGTAGCTCGCCAATGGCGCGAACATTAAATAAATAGCGACGATGATGTAAAGCAGTCCGACCAATAGTGATAACCACCAATTCTTGACCGCATAATCCATTTTATCAATAAATGTTTTCATATTGGATAATATTTGTATTGTAATTACCCAATTAACAAAGGGAAGGAAGAAAAAGTTCTGGGTATTTGTGGCTAGGATATCCTTAAAAACTTTGTCCTTTGGAAATTAATTCTTTTCTTTGACGTTTCAAATCAATATAGGTATATAAGTACGAGGATTATGATGAAAAATTTGATAGCGATAACTTGTTTTGTCGTGGCGTTGGTGTCTTGTAATAAGGTGGAACATAAGCTGGAAGGGAAATGGCAATTGAAAACCGTAGAGGCGAATGGGGTGGTCCAGACGGTGGATACGGTTTGGTATAACTTCCAGACCTCTTTGTTCGAGTACCAATTATATGACCCGGCAAAGGACGTATATCGTACGAATTTCGGTTATAAGACGTTGGAGGGAGATACGAAACTGGATCTGGAGTTGGTCAACTATGGAGGTACGCCTTTGGAACAATTCATGCGTTATACGGATTGGACCTCACCTAAACAAACTTTCACGATCGAGCAGTCATCTGTGACGAATCTGGTAATGAGCTGCGAAGGAAGAACGTATACGTTTAAGAAATTCTAAGATATCATGTGCTGTTTGATCTCAGTCCCTCATAAGGAGTACTCCAGTACTCCCTAGGAAGTACTGCGATACTCTTTGCGGAGTACTGGAGTACTTCTTACGAAGTACTCTCAGCGATGTTAGATCATGCGATCAAATCCGCTTCTATAGCTTGTGCCACCTTGATTAAATCGGCGGGGGCTATCTGTATCTGCAAGCCTCGTTGTCCGGCGCTTACATAGATCTTATCGAAGCCGGATGCCGTAGGATGGATATATGTAGGGAAATGCTTTTTCATGCCGATAGGCGAGCATCCTCCCCGGATATAACCGGTGAGCGGCAACAACTCTTTCACGGGGATCATCTCACATTTCTTGTTCCCGGATACCTTGGCCGCCTTTTTCAAGTCCACCTCGTCCGCTCCGGGGATCACGCATACGAAATAACCGCTCTTATCGCCATGTAAGATCAAGGTCTTGAATACTTGGGCGATATCTTCCCCTAGCTGCTCCGCTACATGCGTAGCGCTCAGATCATTCTCGTCTACTTCATAAGGCACGAGCTGGTAGGCGATCTTAGCCTTGTCCAGCAGGCGCGCCACGTTTGTCTTATTAATCTTCTCTTTCATCGTTTAGATCCCTTTCATGGATAATTGAACACGTTTTCTGGATAGGTCTACGCTTAGAACCTTCACCTTGACATGCTGATGGATGGAGACCACTTGGGTAGGATCGCTTACGAAACGATCCGCCAGCTCGGAGATATGGACAAGCCCGTTTTCCTTGATCCCTACATCGACGAAACAACCGAAGTTGGTGATGTTGGTTACGATACCGGGCAATACTTGCCCTTCTTTTAAATCCTCGATCGTTTTCACCGTAGGATCGAACGCAAATACTTGGATCGTTTGGCGGGGATCACGGCCCGGTTTATCCAGTTCTTCCATGATATCAAGCAGGGTAGGCATCCCGACCTTATCCGTAAGGTAGTCCGTTAGTTTTAGTTTCTTTTTAAGCGCTTTGTCGGTGATCAGGTCGGCTACCGAGCATTTTAGGTCCTTGGCCATCCGTTCGACGATCGGGTAGCTCTCGGGGTGTACGGCCGAGTTATCCAACGGGTTCTTTCCGTCGGGTATCCGTAGAAATCCGGCGCTTTGTTCGAAAGCCTTCTCTCCCATACGGGGGACTTTCATCAGTTCTTTCCGGGAAGTGAAGGGTCCGTGCTCCGCCCGGTAATTCACGATGTTTTGCGCTAGCGTGGGGCCTAATCCCGAGATGTAAGTCAGCAAATGCTTGCTCGCCGTATTCACGTTTACACCCACCAGATTCACGCAACTCTCCACGGTTTGATCCAGACTCTTTTTCAAGGCGTTTTGCTCTACGTCATGCTGGTATTGGCCGACACCGATACTCTTCGGGTCGATCTTGACCAACTCGGCCAAAGGGTCCATCAGCCGGCGACCGATGCTGACAGCTCCGCGTACCGTGACGTCGTATTCGGGAAACTCCTCCCTAGCGATCTTGGACGCGGAGTAGATAGAGGCTCCGTTTTCGCTGACTACGAACACTTGTACCTTGCGGTCGTATCGTATATTCGTGATGAACTGCTCAGTCTCACGACTGGCGGTACCATTACCGATGGCAATGGCATCTATGGCGTAAGTGGCTACTAACTGGGCGACCTTAGCGGCGGCTTTGCCCTTCTCGTTCTGGGGCGGATGCGGGAAGATCGCTTCGTTATGCAGTAAATTCCCCTGCGCATCCAGACAGACCAACTTACATCCGGTACGGTAGCCGGGGTCTACGCCTAATACCCGTTTTTGTCCCAAGGGAGGAGCGAGCAGCAATTGCCGGAGGTTCTCGGCAAATACCCGGATCGCCTCCTCATCGGCTTTCGCCTTGCTCTGGTTGGAGAACTCCGTCTCGATAGAGGGTTTCAGCAGGCGTTTGAAAGAATCGTCGACAGCTGTAGCCACTTGCTCGGAAACCTCTCCACGACCTTTTACGAAACGCCGGTTCAAGCGATCCAGACAAGATTCCGCGTCGGGAGAGATACTTACACGAAGGATACCTTCCGCCTCTCCCCGTCGGAGAGCCAATAAGCGATGGGAACTGGCCCGGTTTAAAGACTCGCTGAAATCAAAGTAATCCCGGTATTTAGCGCCTTCCTCTTCTTTCCCCTTGATCACTTTGGATGTGATCATGGCGGTATGAGCGAAAGAGTTACGTACGGTATTACGTGCCGATTCGTTCTCGTTAATCCATTCGGCGATAATGTCCCGTGCCCCTTGCAAGGCTTCTTCGGCGTTTTTCACTTCCCCCTTGATAAAACTCTTGATGCGTGCGGATAGGTTATTCTCGTTTTGCATCATAACGATCTTAGCCAAGGGCTCCAGTCCTTTTCGGCGTGCGATCTCCGCCTTGGTGACCCGTTTCGGTTTGTAAGGGAGATATAAATCCTCGATCTCGGTGCTATCCCAAGATTCCTCGATGCGTTTCCGGAGCTCGGGAGTAAGTTTCTCTTGCTCTTCTATCGTGGCGAGGATCGTTTCCTTTCGTTTGCTCAGTTCCGTCAGTTTATCCAGTTGATCTTTGATGGCACCGATTTGCACCTCGTCTAATCCTCCGGTCACCTCTTTCCGGTAACGACTTATAAAAGGTATGGTAGCGCCTTCGTTCAAGAGCCCGATTGTCCGTTCCACTTGTCCTTCCGGAATTTGTAGAAAACGGGCTATAAGCGTGTGAAATACGTTTGTCATATCTAGTTTTCTTAGAATTGGAGTACAAATATACGGTTTTGCTTATATTTTCGGTCGGGATACTCACTTCTTGGGCTTATTATTTGTATCTTTCATTAATTTTCAAGAATTTTACGGCCGGAATATTCAAGCCTTTGATTAAAAAAATCAACATGGAAGTTAATACTACGGAGAACAAAACTTTGGAACAGGATTATAGGGATTTAGCAGGATTGTTATCTAATATCGTGGACTCGTTGCCCATCTACTTTTTCGTGAAGGATACGGGTGATAATTTCAGGTACGTGTACTCCAGCCCTTTGATGAACCAACTTTACGGACGATATCATAATGATGTGGTCGGGAAAACAGATTTTGACCTATTTCTAGATCCGGTCGTCGCCCAATCTTTCAGGGATATGGACGAGGAGGTGGTGAAAACGGGTAAGATGCAGCGTTTCGTGGAGCAAATGATCGATCCGAAAGGTATCTTGCGTACTATGGATACGATGAAACTGCTAGCGCCCCGTGAGGATAAGCCTCCTTATTTAGTAGGGATTTCATGGGATATTACAAAGCAAAGGCAGGTCGAGGAGGAGTTGCATAGCTATAATAAGCGCTTGGCGCTCGCATGTCAAGCGGGTAAGATCTACCCGTGGCTTTGGGATCTGGTAAACGGTACGGCGGAGCTTTCCTTGGAAGAAAACGGCCAGATCAAGCATGTGCAGATCACCCACGCTAGTTTTACGGAGAAGATCCATCCGGATTACCGGAAGGTCTATGAGAATATTACAACCGCTTTCATGCGGGGCGAGATCGATTCCATGCGATTCAGTTTCCCTTGTCGTTATTTCTCGGATGAGTATGTATGGCTGGAGAAGATCGGTGAGGTCTATGAGGCCGATCCGGACGGCAAACCGATCCGCTCGATCGGAATCCTTCGGGATATGACCGTCGATAAACGGCACGAGGCGGATGTGCAGGCCAAGCGTTTGGCGGAAGAGAGCGACCGGATGAAGTCCGCTTTTATCGCTAACATGAGCCATGAGATACGTACCCCTTTAAATGCCATCGTCGGCTTTTCTACCTTATTGGCGGAGAGTGACGATGAGGAGGAAAAAAAGGAATATCTGAGGATCATAGAGAGTAGCAATGAGTTTTTGTTGCAGTTGATCGGTGATATCTTGGATATCTCGAAGATCAAGTCCGGAAAGATGGAGTTTATTTATACGACCCTGCGTTTGAGTGAGATATTCGCTCCCCAGCAGCAAGCTTTCGCCTTGAGAGTGGCCCCGGGTGTAAAGGTTATCTTTGAGTCGGACGGTAATGACTATTGTATTGTGTCGGAGAAGACCCGTTTGACTCAGGTTTTGACCAATTTCCTTTCCAACGCCGTGAAGTTCACCAGCTCGGGTTCTATACGGTTTGGTTATCGTTTGACCGATGATGGTATCTATGTCTACGTAACGGATACGGGTATGGGAATCAGTAAGGAGTCTCAAGCGAGCATATTCAATCGTTTCGTGAAATTGAACAGCTTTAAGCAAGGAACAGGATTAGGGCTTTCTATCTGCAAGACGATTATTGAGAAGTTGAAAGGTAAAATCGGGGTTGAGTCGGAGGAGGGAAAGGGCTCTACATTCTGGTTTACGATACCTTGCCAACCGATGAAAGTGAAATAAGACATTCAAGTTTGGTTGGAATTTATAGGTAAATCACCTCATCCGCCAACAACCGAATCTCATCCGGATTATGTGACGTGAAAAGAATGATCCGTTCTTCTTTCATTTGCTTTTCTCGTATTCGTTCTATAATACGATGGCTTAAGGCTTCATCCAAGCCTTTGAACGGCTCGTCCATCAAAAGGAGAGGAGAAGGGTATGCCAATGCCCTAGCTATAGCGATACGTTGTTGCTGTCCGTAACTAAGCTCTTTAGGATATCGGTTCCCGAAGGGCTCCATTTCCATTTCCTGTAAGTGTTTTTGGGCAATTCGCCGGGCTTTTTCCTCCGTGAGAAAAGAGGAGAGGGGGAGGATGATATTTTCTTCTGCGGTTAGATGGGGCAGGAGTTGCGGTTGTTGGAATATGGTGGCGATTCCAAAGTGTCTTGTGGGATGTATCTCTCCTTCCGTAGGCAATAAGATACCTCCGATTAGGTTTAATAACGTTGTTTTTCCTTTGCCTGAAGGTGCGCTAATTCCATAAATAATCCCTTTTTGAAAGGAATGGGAAAAGTGCTGTATGCCATATTGGTAACTTATATCTTTCGTGTCTAAAACTGATAATGTAGGGGTGGGGATGGTCTGATCCTCATTCGCGAAAGATATTTTAGGGGTGATATCAGCGACTTTGCTAATTCCTTTATCAAAAAAGAAACTGATGAATACCGCCACGATCGTCCAAGCGAGCAGCTCAGGGACAGCGATAAAGTTTTGCGCCCTTTTCATCTCGCTTCCGATTCCGAATGCGCATTGCGACAAGACTTCTCCCATAATGATCGCACGCCAGCCGAATCCGGCGGCGGAGGCAAGTCCGCTATATAAGAATGGCTTTAGCTGCGGATAGATGATCTGGAATAAGACATTGGAACGTTTGATATGGAACTGACGTGCCATAATGGATAAACCCGGACGTAGATCGAGGATTCCCCGTGTCAGATTCTCTGTTAGTAGCGGGAACATGGTGAGGAAGGCGATCATCAAAGGGATACTTTCCGGATTTAGGAATATAAGCGCCAAAAGTATGAAGGATATGACCGGGATCGAGCGCATGATGGCAAGCAGAGGTCTGAATAATTCATACACCCACTCAAAACGGGCGAATAACCCGGCCATCCCTATCGCACAAACGAATGAGATCGACATGCCTAAGATTCCCCGGAGTATAGTCGCTCCGACCGACTGATAGAAACTACCGGAGACGAGCCATTCGCAAAGTGTCCGTACGAGTCGGGGAAGTGAAGGTATCAGCTCCGGTTGGTTGGCTATAACGGCGAATAGTTGCCATCCCGCCAAGAGGATAGCGGTAGCGACTATTGTAGTGATTGTTTTTCGCAATCTCATTGTTTTTCGGGGATAAATCCGGCATCGGGAAGCCTCCCGCCGACGGCCTTGGGTTCATACTGTTCGATGAGACGCAGGAAATCCATGACGGCGTTTTTCGCCTCGATAGCCGATAAATAATGGATTTTACACCGCTCGATACTCTCAGGAGTTAAGGCCCCTTGGGCGAAGATTCCATGTTCTTCCAAAGAATGGATGGTCTCTTTCGGATATCGTACGGCTTTTTGGCAGGAGGCTCGTAAGGCATCCTCAAAAGCGATACGATATTTCTCCATCGTCGGGGTGTATACGACCGCTGTTTGGGCGAATCCGAGGGTATCGCTGTCTGTTAAGTGATTCAAGTCCGCAGTTATTCGTAAGCTGCTGTCTTTCCGTAAAGCGATGCTTAGAAACGGTTCCCCGAGCACGGCACGATTTACTTTTCCGGCTAAGATGCCTTGGGTGATTTCCCCGGCGGTATTGAAGGCGTAATTCAACGGATAGTCTGATCGCTGGCGGCCGAGATAGTACCGGGTAAGGATATCGGGAGTCGTACCGTTGCCGAATACATACAATGCCGGTTCTTTTAAGGGTGTTTTCTCGACGAGGTAAAGGGTTCCCCAGATCGGGCATCCCGCTAGTTTAATCTTGATCCCTTTATTGTACAAGTTCGCCGCATTGATCATGGGGAGTACGGCTATGTCGGTCTCCTGCTTGATCAGTAAGGCTTGCGCCAGATCAGGCGAGTCTACCACTTTTACTTGTACTTTTTTGTTGTCTATAATTGGAGGATTCTCAAGCCAATCGGCGAATGCGATAACGGATGGACCACGAAGTACCGAAACCTTGATTACGGTATCTTCCGTTTGTGCGTGCCGGCAACCGGAGCAACAAAGTATGAATAGTAGAAAAATGTATTTAATCATATCTAGACCTCTATAAAACAATTAAGGATTGCCTCCCGGCAACCCCTAACCAACTTTGTTAACCTTAAATCTAATACTATTATGAAAAAACCACAATGCAAATATACTGCATTCTATATATCTGTCAATAGAATAAATGCTAATTAGTGTTTTGGGATTCATAAGAAAAGCTAAAAGGTCTTCTTTTGAGTCGCTAGGCTAACCAAAACAATCGTTATCGCCGATAATGGCAAAGCAAATAAGATCGGATCTATCGCATGCCACGGATATACATCGATCAAGACGTCTTGTCCGAATAAAGCTTTGCAAAGTCCTACCGGAGCCGCTTCCGCCTTATGAAGGAACAACATGGCGAATAAACTGGCCAAGCCTCCTACCCATAAGCTGGCCAAGGCCCCTTGCCGGGTAGCTCCTTTCCAATATAGCGAGCAGAAATAGGTAGGTAGGAATGTAGCCGCGCAAATACCCATGAACAAGGCGGTGCCTCGTGCGATAATACTCGCACTTAGCGTATAGCAGATAACGTAGCTGACCAAGATAGAGCATAGCACGCCGATACGTACACCTAATGTAGAGTTCGGGTTTTTGCTACGTCCTAGTTTGGGGAATGCGTCTGCCCCGAAAGCCGCTCCCATGGTATGAAATTGCGCGCTAAGGGTAGACATACTGGCAGAGAGAATACAAAGCATGAAAACCGCCCCGAACCACTCCGGCATCGCTTTATTGATAAATAGGGGGATGATCTTGTCCATATCTTTTACCGCCTCGGAGGCGACTACACCTTCCGTCTTGAGGAAAAACAAATTAGACAAGGCTCCCACGTGATAAATCGCCCCTACCGTGACAATCAAGAACACGCAGCCGATCAATACGCCCCTGTTGAGTTGCTTGGTGCTTTCCACCATCATGAAGCGTACGACTAGTTGTGGCTGCGCTAAGCAACCGATTCCTACGCCAAGGATCAATGAGGTAACCAATGTATACCATTGTGGAGAGCCTGAGATGGGCATAGCTGTCCATCCTTGATGTCCCAAGGCCTTGAAGCGCTCGGGCACCATGGGGGCGATATCCGTCAACTTCTGGTTTGCCTCGATAAAGCCCATGTCCATGATATGGTAAAACCAAAATAGCAGGAATAGCATACAAGCGAACATGATAACCGCTTGCAACGCATCCGTATAAAGTACTCCCTTGATTCCGCCCGTAATCACGTAGGCCGCTACGATCAAGGTGAAGATCAACAAGGCCAGATGAAGGTCGATATGAAACATCTGCTCAATGAAGACGGCTCCTCCCTTCATCACCACGGCGGCGTAGAGGGGCATGCCGATGAAAATGATCGAGGCGATGAAGATCTGTATAGACCGGGACTTATAGTGTAATCCCAATAATTGCGGGAAAGTCCGTGCGTTATGTGCCTCGCCTAACTTCCGGGTCCTTCGTCCGAAAAAGATAAAGGCTACCACTACGCCCATGAACATGTTCAATAAGCAAAGCCATTGAATACCCATGCCGAACGTAGCGGCTACGCCACCGAAACCAACGATCGCCGATGCCGAGATAAAGGTCGCCCCGTAAGACAGGGCCATGATAATGGGGTTTACTTTTCGTCCGCCTAATAAATAATCACTGGCATTTTTCGTCTGCCTGTATCCGAGATACCCTAACCAAGCGATTACAAACATGTAAATGATGACAATAATGCCTAATGTTAGCGTACTCATTTTCGTGATTCTTTAGTAGGGTTTGTTTTTTCGTCGTCTTCTTTATTCCAAGTGGTTATCCCGAACCAAATAGAAAATAGGAGGCAGGCGAACGCTAGAAGGTAAGCCAGCCAAATACCGGGGTCGCTGATTCCGAACATATATCCGTGCCTATTAAAGTTTTATTAGATCACTTTCACAGATATACTCGAGATTCTGACGGCGGATTACCTCACGGGCGCTTTCCCGGTTGTTCGTACGCAAGATCAAGATCGCTTTTTCCCGGATGGAGAAACAATACATATATTCTATGCTGATGCCCGCTTTCGTGAAATAAGATAATGTATTGGCAAAACTTCCGGCGCATGAGCTGGTTACGATCGCTAATACGTCGGTCAGGTTTGCGCTGACGTTGTTTTCTTTTAATATCTTGTATGCCTTCTGGGGATCGCTTACGATGATACGAAGGATTCCATACTCGGAGGTGTCGGCTACGGTAGCCGCGATGATGCGGATGCGCTCTTCCGCCAATAACGCTAATATCTCGCTTAATTTCCCGTACTTGTTTTCTAGGAAAATAGAAATTTGATTGACTGTCATAAGGTGTTATTTTAATTGTTTATTTAACAAAGCTTGCGATGATCTTTCACTCGTACCGCCTTGCCATCTGTGGTTGGCAAAGATCCCTTGGCTACCAGCTTGATACGCGGCGTAAGTAATAATTCGTCTTTCAATTGACGGGTGATACCTTTCGTCAAGCGCTGTAAGGCGGAATAATCATCGGTGAATAGGTCACTCAACTCAACCTCGATCAACATCTCGTCGCTGTTACCGATCGTTTCGAGGGTGATCAAGTAATTACTGCCTAACTCCTTGAATTGCATCAATATCTTTTCGATTTGGATGGGGAATAGGTTCACGCCCTTCAAGATTATCATATCGTCGCTACGTCCTTTGAAACGGGCAAGGCGTTTATGGGTACGTCCGCAAGGGCAATCGCCCGGTAAGATACAAGTAAGGTCACGGGTACGATAACGGAGTAAAGGCATCGCCTCCCGGTTGATGGTGGTTAATACCAATTCTCCGACCTCTCCCTCGGGCACCGGTTGCAAGGTAACCGGGTCTACGATCTCTACGATCACGTTGTCTTCCCAGATATGCAAGCCGTTCTGCTCCGTACATTCGAACGCTACACCCGGCCCGTTCATCTCCGACATACCGAAACAGTTGTAAGCCTTGACACCCAGAAGCTGCTCGATGCGTTTACGTTGTTCTTCCGAGTGTGGCTCGGCACCGATACATACGGTGTGTAGCTTGGTATCCTTTCTGGGGTCTATTCCCTCCTCATACATAACCTCAGCCAAACGAGTGGCATAGCTCGGTATGATATGTAAACAGGTGGTGCCGAAATCGGTGATGAACTTAATCTGTCGTTTGGTATTACCGGCCGCCGCAGGCACTGTCAACGCACCTAGTTTTTCTGCTCCATACTGGAAACCGAGACCACCGGTAAACATACCGTAACCGGATGTATTTTGGAATACGTCCGTATCCCTTAGCCCCACCATATACATGCAACGAGCTACTTGGTTAGCCCATTGGTCCAAATCCTTGGCGGAATGTAAGACAACGGTGGGATTACCTGTCGTTCCGCTGGAAGAGTGGATACGTACGCATTTCTGTAACGGGATGGCTGCCAATCCGAATGGATAGTTATTTCTAAGATCATCTTTCGTTGTAAACGGAAGTTTTTGTAAATCCTCCAAGGACTGAAAACTGTCCGGGGTAATTCCTTTCTCTTTGAATATCTTATGGTAAAAAGGGGAGTTGCCCGCTAGTTCTATGGTTTGTTTCAGTCGTTCCAGTTGGAATTTTACCTGATCTTTACGATCCATGGTTTCTATTTCTTTCTGCCAATACATCATCGTTTTTTCAATTAGAGTGTGTTTAATTCATGAAATTAGATTGCAAATGTATCTTTTATTTTGGATAATGCCATGCTTTTGTGTCAAAATATTAGTAATGACCTTTTGAAAATAAGAATTATTAGGCGGTAAGCCGTTGTAAATAAAAAAATAATAGTTATTTTTGTCCATTACGCAATTTAACTTTATGTATGGGCCATGGGAAAATATGACCACCTTTCCAAAGAAGAGTTGATTCAAAGGATTGAGAGACTGGAAGCCGATCTGGAAAAAGCCACTTTGACACCATCCGCGAGCGATAACGAACTTGAGATGCGCCAAAGCCAGCATACGATCAACTTCTTAAATATCTTGATGGATACGATCTTGTCGAACGTATTTGTGGAGATCACGGTGAAAGATATTTTCAACGGTTTCCGGTATATCTATTTTAATAAGGCGGCGGAGGAATTTACGGGGGTCAAGGCGGAAGATATCTTAGGGAAGACGGATTTCGAGCTTTTCCCTGATTCCCGGCGGGCGCATGAGATCCGAACGGAAGATTACCATACGATCAAGACGGGACGTATGGTAAAGGAAATGGTCGAGTATGAGAAACCGAATGGAGAGGTGAGAATCGTAAATATCGTACGTTTACTGATCACGAATCCGGACCCGGGAGCCTCGCCTCTGTTATTGGTCATGCTGAATGATATCACGGAGCAACGTCAAGACCAGTTGGCGCTGATGAAAGTACAAGAGGCGGATAAGATGAAAAACGCTTTTATCGCTAATATGAGCCATGAGATCCGGACCCCGCTGAATGCTATCGTTGGCTTTGCCCATCTCGTGACGGAAACGACTAATGCCAGTGAGCAAAGGGAATACTTCTCGATTATAAATAAGAATTGCGATTTATTGTTGAAACTGATTAACGATATCCTGGATTTGTCGAAGATCGAGTCCGGTCGGTTAAACTATAACGTGTCGGAAGTTGAGTTGAGGGATATTTGCCAAGAGGCCTATGTGGTACAATCCTTGAAGATGACTTCCGATGTGGCATTATTATATAACTCGGTCGCCATGCCTTCTGTTCGTCTGTGGATCGATCCGCACCGGGTAGAACAGGTCTTGTTAAATCTCTTGTCTAATGCCATTAAGTTTACTTCCAAAGGTTTTATCTCGCTTTTTTATGAGGTGGAAGATATGTTCGTACGTGTCTCTGTCATGGATACCGGAATCGGGATATCAGAGGAAAAGCTGGAGTCTGTTTTCGAGCGTTTCGTGAAATTGGATGATTTTTATCAAGGGGCTGGTTTGGGACTACCTATCTGCAAGATGATTGTAGAGCAGTTGGGTGGTGAGATCGGTGTGCGATCTGAGCTTGGCAAAGGTTCCACTTTCTGGTTCACCTTACCATTGGTTGTTACGGATAAGGCTGTTGTGGAGAAGGATGATCCTTCTGTTTTAAGTGAATGTCAACTATATTAAATAAAAAAGAAATGAAAAATGCGGTTGTCTTTTTAGCGACAGGCTTTGAGGAAATAGAGGCCTTGGGTACGATTGATGTCTTGAGGCGTGGTGGTGTACGGGTTATGATGGTATCTATTACGGGTGACCGATTGGTGATAGGAGCTCATGATATTCCGGTAATGGCTGATTACCTGTTCGAGGAGGCGGATTTCAGTTGTGTCGATGCCTTGATTTTGCCGGGTGGAATACCCGGAAGCAACCATTTAAATGCGCATGCCCATTTGAAAGAATTAGTCAAGGAGAAAACGGAGGAAGGCGTATTAATCGGTGCTATCTGTGCCGGACCGATGGTTTTAGGTGGTCTTGGATTGCTAAAAGGGAAAAGGGCTACCTGTTTTCCTTTCTTCGAACCAACAATGGTAGGCGCTACCCCTACGGATAATGGAGTAGAGCAGGATGGAAATATCATCACAAGCAAGGGGCCGGGTTTTATGTTTGAGTTCGGCTTGACGATCTTGAGGAATCTGAAAGATGAGGAAATCGCTTTGGAAGTGGCGGATGCCTTATTATATGACGCTTTGTTGCATGGGACAAAGCATTAATGTGCTTGAAATTAAAATCCCTTGAGAGAATGTCTTAGAGACATTCTCTCAAGGGATTTTTGTTGTAAAGAGTTTTCCCTTTCCTAAATTATTTCTGGAAAGATTTTTTCATACGTGCGATATCTGTCAAATAGTCTTGCAGATCTTGCTCGTGTTCTTCTTCCTCAGCTAAGATATGCTTAGCGATATCACAAGTCGTGAAGTCGATGCCGTCCGTGAATTTAGCGATTTCTTGATAACGCAAGATGGCGCAACGCTCGGAGGCGACATTCTGGTTCAGAAGGCTTACTACGTCAAAGTCTGTCGGTGAATCATATTTGCATCGGGCTAATTCAAACCATTGTTTCGGATCAAGTACCGGAACTCCTTCCAATTCGATGATCCGGTCTGCCAATAATTGGGCGTGATGCCTTTCTTCCTCGGCATGTTCCTCGAATTCACCTTGTACGTCGGAACGCATGGCTCCTTCAACGACCAAGGCTCCTACCCAATATTGATAGTATGCTAGCCATTCTTCCGCTAACGCGGCGTTTAGTTGAGATAATAAATTGTCGACATCCAATTTCCCTCTTAAAATTTTGACGCTTTCTTTTGCCATAGCTGTATTAATTTAGAATTAAACGTATTGTTCGTTTTTTATAGTTCTAACAAGCTTACTAGGGCATTGTTTATTGTTTGTCAAAATTTTAACGTTATGCTGCGATTGTTACAATTTAGGTAATTCCCAAGGTGCCCGGTAATAGGCTTTCGACAAGGCGGTAGCTTCGTTATCGCCGACAAACAAATTGTTTTTATCATCCCAATGAACTTCCCGTTGAACCCGGCAGGAGATATTCGCCAGATGAGCCATCTTCGCTACACGGGCACCGATAGCGACATCGGCGTTCGGAAGCTCACGGCTTTTAATGCAGCTCAACATGTTTCCCACATGATTATAAAGTCCTTTGCCTTCTCCTTTCTTGAAAGGAACGGCTTCCATGCGAGCTACGTTATTGGATACGACCGGTATGACTTCCCAACCGGCCCTGTCGAGTACCATCGTACCATTCTCCCCATAGAATGCTAATCCTTCCTTACGGTTATAGAGTCCGTGATTAATTCCGCAGGCGTGATCCCAGATGATATTAAAATCATCGTAGGCATAAGTTGCCATTAAAGTATCGGGCGTCTCCATAGCGTCGTCCGGATAGGCGAACTTGCCGCCGCCTGAGAATACACGGGTGGGAAGACCTGCGTTCATACCTTCTAGGGCATAATCCAGCAAATGTACGCCCCAGTCCGACATCAAGCCTCCGGCATAGTCCCAGAAAAAACGGAAATTATAATGAAAGCGATAAGGATTGAACGGACGTTTAGGAGCCGGGCCTAGCCACATATCGTAATCCACACCGGCGGGAGCGTCACAATCCGGTTTAACCGGAAGTGTCGGCTTGCCGTCTTGGTAAGCCCAGACCTTGACCGTACGGATCCGTCCGATATTTCCGACTTTCAAGAAATTAGCCGCCTCGTCCCAATGCGGGTCGCTACGTTGCCATTGGCCTACCTGTACGATCCGGTTATATTTACGGGCGGCTTTTTCCATCAGGTTGCATTCCTCGATCGTATTGGAGAGCGGCTTCTCTACATATACGTCTTTTCCCGCTTGGCAAGCCCAGACCGTCGGAAGGCAATGCCAATGGTCCGGCGTACCGATAATGACTACATCTACGTCTTTATTATCGATTACTCGTCGCCAGTCTTTATATAAGTGAGGTACTTTTTTCCCTGTTTTCTTCTCAACGTCGGCAGCCCGTTTGTTTAACCATTCGTCATCGACATCGCAAAGAGCCACGCATTCCGTCTCCGGATAATCAAGAAAAGTATTCAAATCCCCGTATCCCATGCTACGGCATCCGATGAGGGCTACTTTTACTTTGTTGCTAGGGGCGGTTTGTCCGTATATGGAGGAATACGATTTACCGATAAGCGGCGATAAAGTAAGTCCGGACATGATAAGTCCGGTTTTTTGCATAAAAGTACGTCTGTTCATGATATTAGTTTTTAATACTGTTATAAATATATTCCATATCCACGTGCTCCCTTACGAGGGCGGCGAGTTTGTCATACTGCTCTTCCTTAAAAGCGGCATAATCGAAAGTACCTGTAGTCGTTTCCGTGTCAAAGCCTTCAGCTAAGTTGTCCAATACGGCCGGATTATCAAGGATACCATGCATATAACTTCCCCAGCATCGGTTGTTGAGGTAATATCCGTCCGTTCGTCCGTCTTCCAGTCGGGCTACGGGCTGTTCGGGGGCGTCACCCAATAGGGTGGTTCGTCCCATATGTATTTCGTATCCTTTACAATCCTTATTCTCCGAGGAGGGGAGGAAAGCAAAGTCGCTTTGTCTCGTGATCTTCTCCTGCTCGATGACCGTGCATTGAGGCAGAAGACCGAGACCGGGAATCGCCGGGATATTTCCCTCGATACTTTCCGGATCTTCCAAGCGGATTCCCATCATTTGATAGCCACCGCAAATACCGATCACCTTTTTACCCGCTTTATGCGCCCGGATAATCGCCATCGCTATCCCATTGGCCCGCAGGCTTTGTAAGTCCGATAACGTATTCTTTGAGCCGGGGAGCAGGATGATGTCGGCTTTCTCTATCTCATCGATATTGTTGGTATAATAAGGATTGAAACGGGGGTCCATCTCCAATACATCAAAATCCGTGAAATTAGACATTCGTTTCAGCAGGATGATAGCTACATTGATTTTCCCGTCTTTATAAGTGTTATTTTTCATATCCAACGCTACGGAATCCTCTTCCTCTATCTTGATATCCCGAAACCATGGGATTACGCCTACCACGGGAATCCCGGTCAATTCCTTTAACAGGCTCCGTCCTTCCTCGAATAAAGAAGCGTCTCCACGGAATTTATTGATGATAACCCCTTTCATTAACGCTCGTTCCTCCGGTCGTAATAAAGCGATCGTTCCATATACAGAGCCGAATACGCCCCCCCGGTCTATATCTGCGATCAGATAGGTGGAGGCGCCGGCTTTCATCGCCATACGCATATTGGTGATATCCCGGTCTCGCAGGTTTAGTTCGGAGATGCTTCCGGCTCCTTCCAATACGATCGGGTTATAGCGAGCTTCCAGACGGTTGAAGGCTTCGATAGCTTCCTTAAATAGCTCCTCCTTCTGGTTTTGTATCCCGAAATAATCCTTGGCGGACATATTGCCGACTGGCTTTCCGTTTAATACGACTTGTGAGCTTTTATCATTTGTCGGCTTTAGTAATATCGGGTTCATATCCGTATGCGGGGAAATACCGCAGGCCTCCGCTTGTACGACTTGCGCCCGGCCCATCTCGCCGCCTTCCGGGGTAGAGTAGGAATTGAGGGACATATTTTGTGCCTTGAACGGTGCCGGTTGATAACCATCTTGCTTGAAAATACGGCAAAACGCCGCATTGATAACGCTTTTACCCGCATCAGAGCAGGTTCCGACAAACATAATCGGTCGTAGGTGTTGCTTCATCTGTATAGATTTTATTTACACAGTGTACAAAGGTAGTATTTTTGGCCTTTTTATTAAGGAGA
>NZ_QTLI01000030.1:42748-44632 GCF_003434625.1 Parabacteroides sp. AM17-47 | reverse complement strand
GGGACGGTCAATAGCTTGTAATCCGACCCGTCTCTTCTCAAGATATGCTTGCGAGTATATGAGCGGAGCGAGCGATCCGTAACAGACACCATCACGATCGGGAACGGGTAGGCGTACAGGCGCAACGGCGTGATCTCGCTATCCGGGAACGCACGATGCAGTTGGTAGGCCGAACGCTCGAACGCTACCCAGTAGGGACCCGTGCAGTACAGGTGTATTGAGTTTCGGTTCGCACGCTCACGATCCATGATCTCTGTCAAACGCTCACGCAACAGGCTCATCAGCCGGATGCCCGAAGGGACGCCGCATGTCTCTCTCTCTTCTCTCATATCTTTTATTTATCGCCGTTCCCGTGCCCGAACCAACGGTCGTAATCACGTAAACGACGTATCAACACGGACTTGCTCTTCTTGGGCGAGGCCTCCTCCATCCAAGGGTCAATCAACTCGTGCGCCATGCGCTGGTAAAGGCTGCTGTCCGTGCAGCCATAGAGCGTGACCAGTAACAAGGCACGGGATTGCCCCGCTTTTATCACCGGGAGCATGCTGCGCATCGTGGAGCGCAAACGATCGAACTCATCCGACTCGCCCAACAACCTGTAGGCCGGAAGGAGCAACGAGTAAAGCTTACAACGGATTACGTCGGTCTCAGCACGGAGAGAGGCGTAGCCACGCAGGACCTCACGGGCCAGACGGGCATCCTCATCCACTACCACGCCAGAGGCGTGGTAACGGCCCAAGGCCCCGTGCAAGCCCTCCGACAGACGGTCGTTGTCCAAATGGGTATACACGTGCTTGCCCCCCGTGTTCAGCTCGATCAACTCGTACTCCCCAGCTCTCACCTCGAACAAGGGGACCCACAGGCAGTCGAGGATACGCACCATCACGTCCTTATGCCCACCGCCCGGCTGCACCACCACCTCCGCCTCCATGTCGGTAAAAGGGCCGGAGGTGATACGCACACGGTCGCCTTTCAACAAGCGGCCGCTATCTGGCACGTACACCGGAAGCTCGTTGGAGTAAGAAGCCGCGACCCAACGCAAGGTATCCATCTCACGATCCGAGAGGTACGGGAAATAAGACCGCCCGCCGGAGGAAACCCGGGGGAGGAAATTATACAGGGGAAGCGTACGCTTCAGGCTAAAGATCTCGTCCTCCGAGGCGTGGACGAACACGTAGTTGTACAGCAGGGGCCGTTTCGTGTTGACCATCTTGCCGCCCACCTTCCTCGCCTCGACATACGAGGGGGAGAAATACTCGAACAAGGCCTCCCCACGACGCTCACGGCGGGAAAGCTCAGCGTCCAGCCCCTTCGAGGGGCTGATCCTGTCACGCCCGCCACCGGCGGTAGGGAGCGTGAGCACGTACCAGCGGACAGCCTCCTGGTCACGTCGCTTCAGAACATGCGCCATGAACCTGTCCGAGCACTTGCCTGTCAATATATCCATCTCTATGATTATCTTTTCCAGTGGTTATCCCATGGCCCGAAAACAGACCCCACGGCAATTCAGAGCCCTACCAAGAATCTTTTATATCATCTTGATAAACAGAACTTTATATTTTTAAATGTGGCATTACTGAAAATTACCATCTCTCGAAATCTTAGGCTACTTGGGGAGTAGCCTAAAAGGTGCGAGAACGGTTATCACCCGGTTGTAGAGACGGGGCACGCCCCGTCTCATCCCCTCCAAATGGTAACTTAAAGCTACTATCAGACAGTGGGAGACGGGGCGTGCCCCGTCTCTACAGGAATACACACAGGTTATAAGGCATGGTGGAATGATACCGGGAACAAGAGGTCATTTCACCCGCATCACCATGTCTATACGTCTAGGATAAAATAAGAAAATCAAAGAATAGAGAGGATCAAACGCCTACAATGAGT
>NZ_QTLI01000030.1:10679-42738 GCF_003434625.1 Parabacteroides sp. AM17-47 | reverse complement strand
ATAAGAAAATCAAAGAATAGAGAGGATCAAACGCCTACAATGAGTAAACAAGCACATTTGTTTGCTTGTTTTTAGTTATTTTTTACTACATTTGCGCCGTGAAAGAATACGCTACTCCCCAAGTAGCCTACTCCCTTTACCCTACTTTCGGTACATGATTGTACACACTCTCAAAACAAATTTTATTCACCGCAGACATCTTTTCCAACGAGAAACTTTTCAAATAGATTTGCGTAGTCTTGATCGATTTATGGCCCAATAGTTCGCTGATCATCTCAATCGGGACATCCTGTTCCTTCAAAATCATCGCAAAAGAATGACGGATCGAATATGAGGTGATCGGGATAGACACACCGCAGGCTCTCGCCAACCTCTTCAAATTCCGGTTAAAATGGGCCAAAGCGGAAGTGTACTCCTTGTAGGCTTCTTTTCCCACTTTTATCCCTTTCAAGAAAGGAAACAAATAGGGTGAGTCCTTACCTACATCACTTGACAGTTCCCTCAGCGACTCCCATGCGGTAGATTGTACCTCTATAAGCATCGGAGTACCCGTTTTCTGGCGTTTATATTCCAAAACCCCACCCCGGACATTCTCCTTTTTCAGATGAGCGAAATCCACGAATGCCATACCGCAAAACTGGAACATCAGGCACAATGCCTGCCGTGTTTTTCTCAGTTCCGGATCATCTAATGAGGCCGTCATCAGAGAACGTAATAAATCCTGTGGTAACGCCTTTTTGCGTTTGCTCTCTATACCCGTGAAAACTCCCTTAAATAAATAAGGGATATAGGGGGCCAACCCTTCCTCCACCGCCATGTTGTACACACAACGGATCCGACGCATATAGGTCGACACCGTGTTCCATGTACATCCTTTATTCAACAAAAAGGCCTGATAACGCCGAAGGTTCTCCTTATTGACATAAATATAGGGAATTACCTCCAACCCACAAAACCGCATGAATGAGTTCAATGCATCCTGATAGCTCTTCGCCGTGGAATAACGCCCATCCACACGCAATTTATAGATATACAACCTCATCCCTTCTACTAAATCCTTTTTCTCCATACTATCGCTATTTTTTCGTGATAAAACTTAGCAAATGTAATACAGATCCGGGAGGTTGAGCATATACAAAAAAAGGCGAACCAACCGGTCCGCCTTTATAAAATCTCCATTTCTAGATTATTTCAGTCCTCTATTCTTCAGCAACGGATCCGTACCCGGTTCCTTGCCACGGAAATTCTTGTACATATCCATAGCGTCGTCGATACCACCCGGGGTCAAGACATATTTACGGAATTTATCGGCACATTCTTGATTAAAGATGTCGCCGGTTTCCTTGAATGCCTCGAAAGCGTCGCAATCCAATACCTCAGCCCAGATGTAGCTATAATAGCCGGCGGTGTAGCCGCCACCCATCGTATGGTTGAAGTAAGTCGTACGGTAACGGGAAGGGATTTGTTTCAGCAAACCACGACGGCCTAACGTCTGTTGCTCGAAATCCATCACGTTCAAGTTGGCCGGAACATTATTCGTCTGGTCAACGAACTTGATCACCTTCTTATCCGCAGCGTCACCACTGATAGCATGGAAATCCATATCCAGATAAGAAGCCGCCAGATACTCCGTCGTAGCGAAACCTTGTCCGTACTTACCGCTCTTATCCAACTTCTCGATCAACTCGGCCGGGATCACCTCGCCGGTCTGATAATGCTTAGCGTACACCTTCAATACTTCCGGCTCGAATACCCAATGCTCCATAACCTGTGAAGGCAACTCCACGAAATCACGAGGAACACCGGAAACACCGGAGTAATGCACGTCACGGAACAAGCCGTGCAAACCATGACCGAACTCATGGAACAATGTATTCGCCTCATCAGCGCTCAACAACGCAGGTTGTCCCGGAGCGGGCTGGCTAAAGTTACAAACGATCGTTACGACCGGAGCCACACGCTTACCATCCTTATAAGCCTGCGGACGATAAGAACCACACCATGCGCCACCACGCTTGCTGGCACGAGGGAAGAAATCGAAATAAATAACGCCCAAATGAGAGCCATCCTTATCTTTGCACTCAAAAGCCTGCGCTTCCGGATAAGGCAACGGGATATTACGGATCGGGGTGAACGTGATACCATATAACTTATTAGCTACATAGAAAGCACCCTCACGAACATTATCCAACTTCAAGTAAGGACGAACCTCATTCTCATCCAAATTGAATTTAGCCTTCTTGGCCTTCTCGAAATAATAACGCCAATCCCAGCCCTCGGCCTCGAAATTGCCGCCTTCTTTCTTGATCTCGGCGTTTATATCGGCCAATTCCTCTTTCGCTTTCGCCAAAGCAGGCTTCCAAACCTCATCTAACAATTGATAAACCTTATCCGAGCTTTTCGCCATACGATCCTCCAACACGAAAGAAGCGTAATCATCATAGCCCATCAACTTCGCTTTCGCCAAACGAGCGGCAACCAAATCACGAACCACTTCCTTGTTATCGTTCTCATTATTATTATTACCACGGTTGATATAAGCGTTGAACATCTTCTCACGCAACTCACGTTTATCGGAATATTGCAAGAACGGCATCACGCTCGGGTTCTGCAAGGTAAATACCCATTTGCCTTCCATCCCGGCATCCTTAGCCGCTTGAGCGGCGTTAGCGATCAAGGTCTCGGGCAGACCGGAAAGATCCTCCTGCTTGTCGATCACCAATTTAAAAGCGTTCGTCTCTTTCAGCATATTCTGTCCGAAAGTAAGCTGTAGCATGGAGATCTTGCTATTCAACTCACGCAATTTAGCCTGATCCTCAGCGGAAAGATTAGCGCCACCCCGAACGAAGTCCTTATAAGTCTCCTCCAATAACTTCATTTGCTCCTTATCGAGACCCAACTCATCCTTCTTATCGTATACCGCCTTCACACGAGCGAACAATTTCGGATTCAAGTTGATATCATCACTATATTTTGACAATAGCGGCGACATCTCACGGCTTAACGCCTGCATCTCATCATTCGTATTCACGCTATTCTGTCCACCGAAAACGATCTGGACCTTCCGAAGCAACGCACCCTGCTCATCCAAAGCGACAATCGTATTCTCGAACGTCGGCTCCTCCGGGTTATTCACGATCGCCTCGATCTCCTTGCGTCCCTCTTCCATGCCTTGCAATAGGGCCGGTTTGTAGTGCTCGAACTTGATTTGATCAAAAGGTGGAACTCCAAACGGGGTGGTATATTCCGCAAAGAACGGGTTCTCCCCCTCCACGGTCTTCTTTTCGGAAGTACCGCAGGCAGTAAGCATAACGGCTAATCCTGCTGCCATAATTAATTGTTTCATCTTTACTGATTTTTTGATTTATGAGTTATGAATTATTCTAATTATTCTTCTCATTTTAGCCCTCTGTTCTCCAACAACGGATCGATACTTGGTTGTTTACCACGGAAATTCACGTACATATCCATAGCATCATCGATGCCGCCCGGGGTCAGTACGTATTTACGGAATTTAGAGGCAACCTCCGGGTTGAAGATATCACCCGTCTCCTTATAAGCTTGGAAAGCGTCGCAATCCAACACTTCCGCCCAGATATAGCTATAATAACCGGCGGTATATCCACCTTCCATCGTATGTCCGAAATAAGTGGAGCGGTAGCGAGACGGAATCTGACGGATCAGACCACGATCGCCCAAGACCTTCGCCTCAAATTTCTCGATATCCAAATCGGCAGGGATCTCTTTCAATACATGATAATCCATATCCAGATAAGAGGCGGCCAGATACTCCGTCGTAGCGAAGCCTTGTCCATACTTGCCACTCTTAATCATCTTGTCTACAAGGGCTTGCGGTATTACCTCGCCGGTCTGGTAATGTTTAGCGTACACTTTCAATACCTCCGGCTCAACGGCCCAATGCTCATCGACTTGCGAAGGTAGCTCCACAAAGTCACGAGGCACGTCGGACACGCCATAATAATGAACGTCGCAGAATAAACCGTGCAAGGCATGACCGAACTCATGGAATACGGTCTCAGTCTCGTCGGCTGTCAAAAGCGCCGGTTGTCCCTCCGCCGGTTTACTGAAATTAAATACGGTAGTAACCACCGGGGCTACCCGTTTCCCATCTTTATACGTTTGTGAACGGTAACCGCCGCACCATGCGCCACCTCCTTTGCCCGGGCGGGTAAAGAAATCCATATACAGCACGCCCAGATGCGTACCATCTTTATCCTTGCACTCGAAAGCGAGAGCGTCGGGGTCCGGTTTCGGGATGTCCTTGATCTCGGTAAACGTGATACCGTATAATTTATTGGCTACATAGAAGATGCCCTCACGTACATGTCCCAACTCAAAATAAGGACGCATCTCGTTCTCGTCCAAGTTATATTTCGCTTTCTTGGCTTTCTCGAAATAATAACGCCAGTCCCAGCCCTCGGCCTCGTAATTACCACCTTCCTTCTTGATCTCGGCGTTGATATCGGCCAATTCCTCTTTCGCTTTCGCCAAAGCAGACGGCCAGATTTTATCGAGCAAGTCATACACGTTCTTCTCGTTCTTCGCCATATTCTCTTCCAATACGAAAGCGGCATAATCCTCATATCCCATCAATCGGGCTTTCTCCAGACGAGCGGTAACCAGCTGCTTAACGACCTCCTTATTATCATTCTCATTATTATTGTTGCCACGATTTGTATATGCCTTGAAGATCTTCTCACGCAAATCACGCTTATCGGCGTATTGAAGGAAAGGCATCACGCTCGGATTATGGAGGGTAAACACCCACTTACCATCCAGACCATTCTCTTGGGCCGTTTGCGCCGCCTTGACGATCACGTCTTCCGGCAGACCGGATAAGTCCTCTTTATTATCGATCACTAATTGGAAAGCGTTGGTCTCTTTCAGGGTATTCTGTCCGAAAGTAAGTTGGAGCATGGATATCTTCTCGTTCAGCTCACGCAACTTCGCCTGCTTATCCTCCGGCAGATTGGCTCCTCCCCGGACAAAGCTTTTATAGGTTTCCTCCAACAGCTTCTTCTGTTCCTTATCCAGATGGAAGCTCGCCTGATTCTCATATACGGATTTCACCCGGGCGAAAAGCTTGGGATTTAAGCTGATATCATCCGAATGTTTGGATAAAAGGGGATAAAGCTCACGTTCGAGCTCTTGGATCTCGTCCGTGGTATTCACACTGGATTGGCCACCGAAAGCATACATTACTTTAGTAAGCAACTCGCCACTTTGGTCTAAGGCCACGATCGTATTCTCGAATGTCGGCGCATCCGGATTTACCACGATCGCCTCGATCTCCTTCGACTGCTCTTCCATACCTTTCAAAAGAGCCGGCTTGTAATGAGCCACCTCTATTTGATCAAACGGAGGCACCCCGAACGGTGTCGTATACTCCGCAAAAAACGGATTGGGTGTAGCGCCTTCCGCTACATCGCTTTTCTTTGAGGAGGAACAAGCTCCCAAAATAACCGCTAAACCTGCGGCCATAAGCGTTTTATTCATGCCATTGTTATATTAGAATTACAATGGACAAAGATAACGAAGTTTTGCGTTACAATTCTATTTCAAATTGTTATTATTTAGAATCCGGAAAAAG
The DNA here is from genome assembly GCF_003434625.1 of Parabacteroides sp. AM17-47. Lineage (NCBI taxonomy): Bacteria > Pseudomonadati > Bacteroidota > Bacteroidia > Bacteroidales > Tannerellaceae > Parabacteroides > Parabacteroides sp. AM17-47. The sequence goes on along the minus strand of NZ_QTLI01000030.1, from coordinate 37,127 downwards.
ATTTTCACAATTCACACAAAAAAGATCCCCAAAGGGAGATCTTCCCTTCGGGGACCCAATATGCTTTCATTCAATGTTCAATCGAATCGCTCTCTATACCGTCCTCGATATTTTCATTTTCGATCGTTTCTTGTAAATCTTGAATGTCATTAGACGTGTAATCATCCGACAATACCGAATTGGTAGACATGGTCTCATCGTGAAGATCATCGCTCTCATCCCATAACGTTTTCATTATATTCTCTGGCATATCTCTTATATTTTAAAGTTATATGCCTATTCAACAACCTCGACAAAGAAATTGTTGTTCCAATAAAAATAGTTCACTAATTTTAGCGAGATTAACGCAAGAAATAATATGAATCGAATTTGTAGTCTTTTTGGTATTCAGTATCCCATCATACAGGCGGGAATGGTTTGGTGTAGTGGTTGGCGGCTAGCTTCAGCGGTTAGTAACGCCGGTGGATTAGGATTGATCGGGGCAGGCTCCATGCACCCGGAAGTGCTCCGGGAACATATCCGTAAATGCGAGGCGGCGACCGACAAGCCTTTTGGCGTGAATGTCCCGCTGATGTACCCGGAAATCGATACCTTGATGCGGATATTGGTGGAGGAAAAAGTGAAGATCGTATTTACCTCCGCCGGCAACCCGAAAACATGGACAAAGTATTTGAGGGATCATGGCATGACGGTCGTTCACGTGGTAAGCAGCTCTAAATTCGCCACGAAATGCGAGGAGGCCGGAGTGGATGCCATCGTTGCCGAAGGCTTCGAGGCCGGCGGGCACAACGGACGGGAGGAAACAACTACGATGTGCCTGATCCCCGCTGTCCGGAAAGCGACCTCCCTCCCCCTTTTGGCGGCAGGAGGTATCGGAAACGGTCAAGCGATGCTAGCGGCACTCGCACTAGGGGCCGACGGCGTACAGATAGGCACTCGTTTCGCCCTAACCAAAGAAAGCTCGGCACACGAGAATTTCAAGAAACTATGCTTGAATCTTAAGGAAGGCGATACGAAGTTATTATTAAAGAAACTGTCTCCTACCCGTCTGGTAAAAGGAGATTTCGCTACGGCAGTGGAAGAAGCGGAAGCCCGGGGAGCGTCCGTGGAAGAATTACGTGAGTTATTGGGCAAAGGACGTGCCAAGAAAGGAATCTTTGAGGGCGACCTAAAGGAAGGCGAGTTAGAGATCGGACAGGTAGCGTCTTTATTCTGGGAGGAATTATCCGTGGAAGAGGTGATGAAAGAATTGATCCGTGACTTTAAGCTATCCTTAGAGAACGTAAAAACACAGTTGTGTTCGTGAGAAAACACAACTGTATCTGTGGATAAACACAACTGTGTTCAAGAGAAAACACAGTTGTGTTCCTTATCATAATCGATACTTATACAATTGCGCCATGACCTTTTGGTATTGGTTTTGCAATTGCAGGTAGTTTTGCACGCTTTGGTAATAGGTCGTCACATCCACGAAATACTCGATCATAGAGATTTGCCCGGCCTGTATAGCCTTGTTCAACAAGACCAAGCTATTCTGCCTTTTCAGCACATCCTTATATTCATCGATAGATTTCTTTAAGGAGACAGACTGGTCATATAGCTGCCTCAACCCATTCTCTACCGTGAAAGAAGCGCTCTCCAACTGCATCTCCGTATAGCGGGCCTGAGCCTTCGCCTGTTTCACGTTATTACGGTTCGAGAACAACGGGATGGTGATTCCTACCAAGAAACCATTGAAACGCTCTCCACCCGAGGCGGGATTCATACGATACCCTAACTCAAAGCCGGGCAGACCTTTCGCCTTATTCACGCTCACCTGCCGAAGAGCTGTCGTCTGGTCGCTACGCAAGGTCTGTAATTGCGGATCGGATTGCATCGCCTCCGTCCGCAGCTCATCAAAGGAAAGCACATCCTTATCCGGCAAGGCGTAAACCGTATCCGTAAACTCGATAGCGATACCGCCGTTCAGGGTAGCCAGCTCCTGCAGCTTGGCAATACGGGAAGTCTCGTTCATCCGGGCCTCTGTCCGAGCGTTCAATAATTCCAGATCGATCTTGTTTGTCTCAAGGATATTCGCATTTCCTTTCTCCAAACGAGTCGCATAAAAAGCGGAAAGTTGCTCGGCGTTCCTAAGACGGGTATCCAATAGGTTCTTCTGCTGGTTCAACAGCACCAAATCTAGGCAAACCTCTTTCACCTGCAACAAGATTTGCTGACGAAAAGCCATCCCTTGACGATCCAAACCCGCGGATTTCGCCTTCGTCAGCTTATGCTTCCGGACATATACGGACGGGAAATCAAAGCTTTGGGAAGCCACGAACTCGCCCGTGAATCCCATCCCTTCTTTATTCCCCCAGAAATGCGAATAAGAGACCGAAGGGTCTGGCAAATTATTATCCAACTTCGCCTCCAGCTTCTGCGACTGGAGCAACTGGCTGTTCGCCTGTAAATCCTTATTGTTCGCCTCCACGCTCCGGAGCACGTCCTCTATAGAAGTCTGGGCGGAAAGGCCGCCTGTCAATACAGACAAGGCGGCGACTATAATATATGATTTCATAAAACTTATTCTTTATTCTTGTTCATTATCAGATAAACAATCGGGATGATGAATCCGTTTAAGAACGTAGAGGTTAATAAACCACCCAAGATCACCGTCGCCATCGGGCTTTGGATCTCATTCCCGGGAAGATCGCCATTCAACGCCAACGGGATCAACGCCAAGGCGGAACTCAACGCCGTCATCAAGATCGGGTTCAAACGGTCTAGGGAACCTTGTATCACGGACTCACGCAATCCCATTCCCTCTCCACGCAAATGCGTATAGTGGCTGATCAGCAGCATACCGTTTCGGGTAGCGATACCAAACAAGGAAATGAAACCGATAATCGCCGGGATACTGATCTCGCCGGAAGTAAGCCATAGGATAATCACGCCACCGATCAACGCCAACGGCAGGTTCAACAAGATCACGCCGCTCTCCTTCACGTCCTTGAACTCATTGTACAGTAACATGAAGATCACCAATAACGACATCAATGACGTCAGCAATAAGGTACGGCTGGCCGCCGCCTCGCTCTCGAACTGGCCACCATATTCGATATGGTATCCCTCCGGCAAACGGATATTAGCCTCTACCCGATCCTGTATCTCATTAACCACACTTCGCAAGTCACGTTCCGATACATTGGCACTAATCACGATCTTACGTTGCACATTCTCACGATTGATCGTATTCGGACCGGTCACCGAACGGATATCGGCCACGTAGCTTAGCGGCACTTTCTGTCCGGCGGCATCGATCATCAGATTGCTAATATCATCCATCGTGGCACGGCTAGCGTCGGAGGTCTTCACGGTCAGGTCGAAGCTCTTGCCATCGTCGTACACCTGACTTACGGCCTCTCCACCCAACATCACATTGATATATTCCTCGAACTCCGGCAGGGGAATACCATATTTAGCCAGCAACTCACGTTTCGGGGTGATTGTCAACTGCGGACGCTCGATCTGCTGCTCTACCTTCAAGTCCACCAGACCCGGGATCGTTTGGATAGCGGCCTTGATCTGGTTTCCGACCGTAAACATCAGGTTCAAGTCCGTACCAAACAGCTTGATAGCGATATTCGCCTCCGTACCGGAAAGCATAGCGTCGATACGATGGGAAATAGGTTGCCCGATCTCTATATTAGCGCCGCTGATCGTAGATAACTTCTTGCGGACATCATTCATCACCTCATCCCGACTACGGTCTTGCAATTCGAAAGGAGCCTCGATCTCGGAAACATTCACGCCCAAGGCATGCTCATCCAATTCCGCACGACCGGTCTTCCGAGCCACAGTCTTTATCTCGGGTACTTGCAACAGCAACGCTTCCGCACGGCGTCCGATCTGATCCGACTCGTCCAAGGAAATTCCCGGAAGCGAGCTTACGTTGATCGTAAAAGAACCCTCATTGAACGGGGGCAAGAAACTACGTCCCAAATGAAAGAAGATCACCAAGGCGACCACAAACAAAGCGATTGTGGTACCTAGCACCCATTTCTGGTAAGCCAACGCAAACTCCAAAGCCCGTTTATAGACCACTTTCAACTTCCGGGCTATCCAAGCCTCACGCAGTTCCTTCATTCCCGTCGCTTTACGGTTCAGCAAATAGCTACAAAGCACCGGGGTCAAGGTAAGCGCCACCACCGTAGAAGCAAACAACGCCACGATAAAAGCGATACCCAGCGGAACCAACATACGGCCTTCCATACCACTCAAGAAGAACAAGGGCACGAAACTCACCACGATAATCAAGGTAGAGTTCAAGATCGGCATACGTACCTCACGGGAAGCATCGTAAACCACCTCCAAGGTAGAGCGTTGCTGCTCCGGAGGCAAGAGCCGGTTTTCCCGGATCCGTTTATACACGTTCTCCACGTCCACGATAGCGTCATCCACCAAGGAACCGATAGCGATCGCCATACCTCCCAAGCTCATCGTGTTAATCGTTAATCCCATGTAGTGCAATACGATGATAGAGACCAGTAAAGATAACGGCAAGGCTACCAAGGAGATTACCGTCGTACGTATATTCATCAAGAACAGGAACAAGACGATCACCACGAAGAAGCTACCCTCGAACAAACTGTTCTTTACATTATTAATAGAGTTATCGATAAAATGGCTCTGGCGGAATATATCGGTAGAGATACGAACATCCGTCGGCAGGTTCTTTCGCAAATCGACAACAATCTCGTCCAGCTTCTCCGTCAACTTCTCCGTACTCGTATCCGGCTGTTTGGTCACGGTAATCAATACGGCCGGCTTCGTTCGCTCGGAAGCGGTTCCCAGCTTCGGGCTTTTACCGCCGATCTTGACCGTAGCGATATCACCCAGCGTAACCGGATACTCATTCACGGTCTTCACCACGCCCTGAGCGATCTCCTCCGCCTTCGAAGTCGATAAGACACCTCGGATGATGTATTCGTTCGAGAACTCATACAATACACCACCATTGGCGTTCCGATTCATATTCCGACAAACATCCAACACCTCGTTCAACCCTACACCGTAGTGCTTCATACGAGCCGGGTCCAACAAGATCTGGTACTCCTTAATATCGCCACCGATCACGGCAACCTGCGCCACACCGCCCGTAGACAACAAACGGGGACGGATCGTCCAGTCGGCAATCGTACGTAAGTCCAACAAAGACGTGGAATCGGCGGTCAGACCGAGAATCATCATCTCACCCAAGATGGATGACTGCGGGCCTAAGGTCGGTTTACCTACGTTCCCGGGAAGGCTCTCACCCAAGACTGCCAGTTTCTCGGATACGATCTGACGAGCCCGGTAAATATCCGTACCCCAATCAAACTCTACCCAAACCACGGAGAATCCGGTGGTAGACGAGGAACGCACACGCCGTACGTCCATCGCACCGTTCACGGCGGTCTCCACAGGGAATGTCACCAAGCGTTCCACCTCCTCGGGAGCCATACCGTTCGCCTCGGTCATGATCACGACCGTCGGGGCGTTCAAGTCCGGGAACACATCCACGTCCGTATTAAACGCCGTGTACGTACCCCAGATCATCAGCAATAGCGCACAAACCAAGATTACCAACCGGTTGTGCAATGAATAATAAATTATCTTATTTAACATGCAACGTCCCTCCTATTAATGGCTATGGCTATGAGCCGGTATCGCGTTAGAAGCGGAAGACAACTTGATTTGGTAAGCGCCACGGGTCACGACCTCATCGCCCGGTTTCAATCCGGAAAGGATCTGTACCTCCGAGCCGTTATTCGCTCCCAACGTCACCCATTGCTTCTTATAGCCTTCCTCATCCAGACGGATAAATACCGAATAAACGCCCTGCTCCTCGATAAGGGCGGAGACAGGTACGCTCAAGACATTCTCCATCGGCTTTGTCAACAAAAAGATCTCCACGAAAGAACCGGGGATAACCGCTCCTTTATTATCGAACTCGAAAGTCACCGGTACATAGAAAGAGTTCATATCGGAAGCCTTTCCATACGATAACAACCGTCCACGCAAATCAGACAATTTATAGAGAGCGTTATCATACGGAGTCATGAAATTAGCGGTTTGGATCATGGGAAGATCGTTGTAATACCTCTCAGACACGTCCGCACGCAATACCAAACGATTGTTTTGCGAGATCGTAGCCAAAGGCTGACCTACAGATACATAATCACCCTCTTTCACTTGGATGTTCTTCAAGTAACCGTTCAAGGGAGAGACTACAGACACGCCTTTCGCCGTCTGTTTTCCCGCTATCGCCTCATAAGCGACCTTGGCGTTCTCGTAATTCAAGCGGGCCTGCTCGAAATCCTTGGCGGATACGATCTTATCGCCTACCAAGGCTTGCATACGCTCGTATTCCTTTTTCGCCGTCTCATAAGCGAATTTAGCCCTTGCCGCCACGTCTCCATCCGAGAGGGCGTTGGACGCGATACTCAACACGGCCTGTCCCTTGCGTACCGCCGTACCATCCACGAATGGTAAGCTCCCGAACGAGATCACGCCGGGGACGGTAGCGACGATCACGGACTCCTCCCCTTGCGCCGCCATCACTCGTCCGCTCGTCTTGATCACATCCGTGAAAGGAGCGGGATTAACCGTTACGGTTTGTAAACCAACAGCCTCGGCCAAGGCTTTCTTAAAGACGATCTCATCGGGATGGGTACCACCGGCCTCATGCTCATGGTCATGGCCTTCGTGTTCATGTCCCTCATGATCATGATCGTGATCCTCACCTTCATGCTCATGGTCGTGAGCCTCTAATTCATGATTATGCTCATCGTGTCCGGCTTGCGACGCATTTCCCGCACAACCGGCAAACAGGTAAGCGCACATCGCACCTACCAAATATATTTTCTTCATTGTGTAAAAAATCTTGATATCGTTAATAATAAATAGATAGGGGCAAGTCTGTCCTCACCCGCTCTCACAAACGAGGTATCAAGACATAGGAGGGGCACGAAGTCCCGAGGCACTCACTATCCAAGTGTCGTGCAGCGACTCAATGTAGGGGGCGTTCTCGTGATCAAGGAGCTGTCCGCAAAACGCCGGTTCAGGTGGATAAATGTAATCAAATAAGACGAGTAACGGCATCAGATGTATATCCACATCTCCATCCATAAAATGAGAAATATGCGTACTGAAATAGGCCAAGTTATGCCCGTCGCAACCGCAATCATGCGTATCAGTGCTTTTATCGCCATGCGCTTGCTCCGCGGTCAAGGATTGATAACAAGGCATCCCGTCCCGGTGATGATGGTGAGGGATAACCACAGAAAGCAATGCCAAGATGCCGGCCATCAGCACCACGTATTGTACAATCCTCTGTTTCATTTTCTCACGCATGGCACAAAGATAAGGATATTTTTCCGTTTTTTACATGAATGTTGTAAGTTTGCGGTAAATAAAAAGATAGATGAAGTTTGGAGTAAATAAAAAGGTATTATTATATACCGCCGGTTGCGTATGGATTTTCGCCGGTATCAATATCTTACGCATCGGTATCATCACATGGTTAAACGATACCCATTATTGGTTATTCAAGATCGGGGAAGCGACCATCGTTTTCTTACTTTTCTTCAATTTAGTCTTTAAACGGCTTTTCTATAAACATTCCGAACGGATCTCCCGGAAAAACGGGAAACATTGCCCGTTCTCTTTCTTCGACGTGAAAGGTTGGATTATCATGATCTTCATGATCGCTTTCGGGATCACGATCCGCACGTTCCATTTACTGCCGAATTCTTTCATTTCCGTATTCTATACGGGATTATCCACGGCGTTGATCATAACGGGATTCTTATTCTTGAGACAAGGAAAAACCGTTGGGAATTGAGAATTGAAAATTAAAGATACAACAATCAATAATTTTCAATTCTCAATTCTCAATTTTCAATTCCCAAGTTTTTCGCAGATCAACTCAGCAGCCTTCTTGCCGCTCATCAGCATGCCGCCAAAGATCGGTCCCATACGGAAGCTACCGCTTACGCCGTTAGCGGCCATACCGGAAACGAATAATCCCGGGTAGATCTCCTTCGTGTTCTCCACCGTCGTCTGCTCACCCAGCTCCACATTCAAGGAACGCTCGCCGATCACGCCTCCGGTCGGTGTATTCAATTGGATATCATTCTTACGGGCTACCACACGGGCAATCTCGCAATCATGCCCCGTACCTTCCAAGACAGCCTTTGCCATGATCGTCAACGGATCCACGTGCATCCCCTCACGGATTACCGGAGCCCAGTTCACTACCACACCGGCTACGGCATCGTTATGAAACACCACGTCCTCTACCGAATAGCAGTTAAAGATCGTAGCGCCCGCCTTCGTCGCCTGATAAATCAAAGCAGAAGTGGTATGTACCGAATCCATGATATACGTACCATTAGCACCTTCCTTATAGCTTACGCCCAATTCCTTGATAATCGGCATAGCCTCTTCCTGCACCACGATATCGTTGAACATCATAGCGCCGCCCCACATACCTCCACCGGGAGCCAGCTTACGATCAAACAACGCCACCTTCTTACCGGCTTTCGCCAAGAAATAAGCGGCCACGATACCGGAAGGTCCCCCTCCCACGATCGCTACATCCACAGACAAGTTGCTCTTCAACTTCTCGAAGTAAGAGTCAATGATTCCACTTGAAACAATCTGTTCCATCTTAATAACTAATTAAAGTTTAAACATCAGGGAGCACATAGAGGTAACGCCCCCTTTATTTCCTAGTTCTACCTTATTTTCCCTTCGCCGGCATTACCCGGATCAGGTTCGATGGGTATAATCTCAGCCCGTATGACTCGGGCACCCCTATGTGAAAAGTCGGGGGCAAATGTACAAAAAATTAGTATAACTGTACACCTTCAGGTTCCACTTCTATGTTTCCCCTCAATTTTTCCGTCATTCGGATGGATAATGTATAAGATGCCTTGAAGATTTGCCACCAATTTCATCGGGTACAATAGCCAATAACATTCATAATAAAACCATAGGTTATCAGTATAATTATCACGGTATGTTAGTCTTTTCCTTGTTGCAATGCAAATTCTTTGCAAAAATCATCGGTCAAATAATAAATATTTGTAACTTTGCTTACGATAAACGTAGTGGTATTAAATCTGTAAATCTTGTAATTAGGTAATTCAAACTTATAGTTTCTATCTCTGGTTTTCAATTTATCAACCAATATGACTCATATTAATCCTTATAAATCACTGCAATTATGTCAATGCATGCTATAGAAAGTTTGGTGGAATATTCCGTGATAACAACAGCGACCGCCTCTCCTGTTCCACCTTTGGCACAAAGTATTTGTTATAGTCTTTACCAAATCCAGAATCAACTGGACTGCGGGTACACGGTATTACGGGTTCGTGATGAACTGGAACAACTCGGTTATCTCTCTCTTTTGCCTCCGGAGCAATTGCCGGAGCCGGAGCGTAGCGAGGCGAGGCGGCTTGCCGTAGAGGGCGGTTTCTTGAAAGATGGTACTTATGTGGACGGTTGTTCCGGAAAGTGTTGTGTCACCGCAGGGACTGCATTATGGAAAAAGCTGCTTGAGATGAGTGTTCTTCCTGTATCGGCAAAGGCGGAACTTCGGCTACTAGACCCTTTGGAATTGGCGGAACAAATTGTTCCCTTAGCTTCTAAGGCACTTGCCGAAGGGGATAAAAGAGGAGCCGATACGCTGGGACATTGGTACGCGTTCTTTCCGCTACTTTGCGTAGTGGAAGGTTTGGACGATGACAATGCACCCGAACCTGAAAGAATCCAAACGTTGCTCCGGCTGCTGGCAGTTCCCGAAGCGTTTGAAGTGGCAGGAGCCTATGGGAAAGAGATGGATTTCGATTTTGAAGAAGAGGAAATGTCTTTCCTTGCCGGTTGGGAGACCCCGTACAACCAGTGGAAAGAGAAACAGGAATCTCTATTTCCAGAATTTTGTAAACGCATAATGTACAAGCTTATAGAAAAGCATGATTTTGCGGAAGCCGACCGTTATGCCTCCCTTACAGGAGATGAAAATGATCCGTCACGCCTGCTCCACCGTTGCGTGGTCAGTTTCGCTTGCCACCAATGGCTGAAGGCACAAGAACCGGGCACATTGCCACCGGAACGCCTGCTCTCTCTCCTTGAGGTCAAAGAGGGGCTTGAGTACCTGAGCGGACTGCCGTTAACTGAGCAGGAACTTGCTACTTGCCGTATTTATTTGTTACAGACACTTGTATTGTTGGGTGATTATCCGGCTACCATCGAAATGCAGCGATCCCTGTTTACGGAAGCTATCAACAAACTGGAACAATACCCCGAAGGAGAGACAAAACAGATACAACAAATCGCATTATCCATCAGCTACTACCAAATGCTATACACTAATCTTCCGGACGATTATCCCTCTAAGAAAGAATGGATGCGAAAAGGCTTTCCCGGATTGATGGAACTACCCGGCATCAAACGGATATGTGGTGAACTGCTTCCTGAAATGCCGCAAATGGCAGATACGCTGCAAGGATATATGGAACAATGTGATGCCTTGATACAATATCTTAAATAAAAGAAGTTATGTGCTTTACCGTCAGAAAAATCAATATCATGTTGTCGCTGCTGTTAGTGGTGGTATGTTCTTGGGGACAAGTAACGGATGCGAAGAATTTTACAATCACTCCGCAAACCGTAGTGAAAACCAATTTGCCCAAACAGGCTCCCTGCTTGTTTGAGTTGCAAGACATATTGAGAGAACGATTCGGGCAAAGCGCCATTATGGGAGGGTTACGGGCAAAAGGCAATTCGGTTATCGAGCTTTGGACAGACTCTGAGTTGGAAGGGAAAGAACATTATATACTCGATATATCGGCGAACAAACAAATTGCTCCTCAACATATTGAGAAATGTAAAAAGCTTAATCTTCTTCCGACCAGTCATCAGACCAACCGAATTCTTTATCCCGGAATAATTCAGCTAATCCCGAAATCTGCTTGAACCGAAGTAACTCATTTTTATCCATTCCAATATTACGCATGATCCACTTATCAGACATCCCAGATTTGACCAACTCCGTAACAATCTCCGTCATAAGTTCCAAGTTGTGCATCCCTCGAGCCCTGTTATGGCGAATGGTTGAAGCCATTCGGTTTGAAATATCTTTCTCAATCACCGTTACAGGCAACATTCCTTTCTCACGATCATAAATCCTTTGAGATTGCTTCATAACCAGATAACGATGATAACCATCTACTATCTCATATAAATCATCCTCTTCAAGATAATAACAGACGCAAGGCATCGTATAGCCATCCTCCCAAATGGAAAGTTCCAATAATCGCATTTCCGGTGGTGCCATGATATTAGGGTTATAGCTGTTGGCTACAATTTTTTCTATAGGGACAGCCCTAACACCATATGCCGGACTAACAAAGTTTCCCATGCTTATAAAAATTATATTTGTCCATTACTTCTTTTCTCATATCCCTCTCTCGTTTTGTCTGGGAAAAACCCATATACTTGCATGTATGATCGTTTTTCAAAATACAAACACACATACGTTTGTAAGTAGGGATTTCTTTAAACTCGGGTATATTGATATCATCGATATACTCCATCCGTACTGGTTTCTTATCCGTATGGTAAGCGGTACATTCTTCCACAATGATAGGAATATTAGCCGCCCGTAACTTAGCGATTGTCTCCTCACTGAGGCATCCCCCTTTTTCTCTCCAGAATTTACGGCTGACTCTTAACTTATTCAAATAGTTCTCACGAGTTTCTTCGGGTAAGGTATTTAGGAGAAAATACATATATTTCTCCCAAGAGAACCCGGCTGGGCACTTGATAGCCCTCCATCCCATAGCGGAGGTATTCCCATATATACCGGCAAAGCCAACACCGTTTACACGTCCAACCATCCGCCCCCACATGTCGGGATCGACAACTTTGTAAATGAACAGTGTGGATATCGCTTGGGATATGAATGGGCTCGCCACACGTTGCCGGGACAAAGGCACCCCTGCTTGATAATACAAATCATACAAATGATTATATGGCCAACCGAACTTTCCGTTCGCTATCCAGATATCCTGAGTTTTCCAATCATAAATAGGATATGCGTTATATATAGAATAATTCATTCTGCGAGTCCATTTATAATTAGCTAGTTTTCTGTAATTCTTATCACTATGTATGGCCCGCCACCTATTAAAACTCTCTTGGGTACGGATACCAACAAGGCAACATATACGCCGGCCCATTTTCCGTTGATACAACCAAAAAGGGAACATATTCTGAAAATCATAATCCCACATGTCCTCCTTGAAGAAGTCAAAGTCTTTCGCCCGGAGACATGAATGGGGCATCTCTCGAACCCAGATATCCCGGCACTCCTCGCTCCAAGGTCTCCAATATTGTTGAAACATAGATGTACATGTCTGGACTTTAAAAGGAACACAACAATGATAAATATCAAGGATATCGGAATTAGCGGCATAAACCTTTTCCACATATTCGGTCGTCTGGCTGTATTGAACCTCATAATCCATATGAAATACACCTAGTTTTCGTCCCGGAGCGTATCTACGAATATAATCTACACACAAATTCAACAGTACACCACTATCCTTTCCGCCGGAAAAAGAGACGTATACGTAATCGAAATAATCAAAAATGATCTTCAATCTTTTCTCTGTCGCCTCGTACACATCCATTCTTCGCATCATGACTCTACCTCCGGTAAATAATGCATTTTATCATAATTTTTCCACTCAACACATGTCTGGAACTTTTTTTGTGAGAACACTTTTACATGACGTTTATGCACAACAGCCATAAGTGAAGCTTGAGATGAAAAATCCTTTATGACTTCTTCAAGAAGTTCACTCAATACCGAAGGATCGTCACCACTCACGAAATAATTGTCTATAGAGTAATAGATATGTCCTTTTTTTACAGGCATAAAACCAACAACAGCCGTTTCATGAAAGGCTATATACCAAACGTGGCTACGAGATGTTTTAAAAGGGTAATTGTTATTTTGTCGCAAAATGGCTGGATTCATGACCAAAGGCGCGACAAGTTCATATAACAATTTGTCCGTTCCCTGCAATGTCATAATTTTCATGGTCTGCACTTAATAATATTACCATGCAAATTTAGGCATTATATATAGATACCGTAACCACAAAAACACAAAAATGTAATTTACCCTATTTATATTTAGTCACTCGCTCATCATCGATAACGCCTTTCCAATTCATACCAAAAGCGAAATCATACAGATGGCCCTCGCTGTCCGTATAGCATTTCATATCCCGGGGAACATCCTCGAATTGCTCCTCCACGATACGCATATCTGCCGGCATCTGCAAAGGCAACAAAGCGGAAGGCTCGGCTTTTCCACTGATGATATCCAAGACCGCTTGGTTTTGTACACCGAAGTTCACCAAAATGGCATCCGCCGAACCCTCGAACTCGGACATAATCGTGGGCTTATCCATCTCCAAAGATACGATTACAGGCTTACCTTTCATTTTAGCCTTTGTCTCCAAAACAGAAAGCATATCCTGCTTATTAGCTGTTTTCACGGACTTACCTTTATAAGAACGGTTCGTGAAATTCTCAAACGGATCTCCCCCCGCCAAACTTGGGTTACGGGCATAGGTAGCGGTATAATCATTATACTGTAAACTGATAGGCATATAACCGTTTCCTCCTTTCTCACGATCGGATTTATCATACCCCGTACCACTGTTCGGGCTCGTCATAAAGACGATAGCGAAATCCGCCTCATCGGGATTATCAACGACCGTAAAATACTTACGAACCAAATCCAAATTCACCGGATCATCCCTATGAGCCTCGCTAGTCGTTCCGAAGAAACCGACTACCGCCGGATAATAACGTTTCGGAATATACACCTTCATCTCCTTACTCATAGGTAAGGCGTTTCCCTTATTTTTCAGCATCACGACAGAAGCGAGCTGGGCATCGTAAGCCTCCTTCATAAAATCAGGATTCCCTACGATCTTTTGGGATTCGGCAGGGTCTAAATAGGGATTCTCAAATAATCCTGTCCGAAAGATATTCAGTAATAAACGTACGGCAGAAGTCTCGAAACGTTCACTCATGGCGGGCTCTCCCATCTCTTCCACACCCATCTTATAAGCCTCCAATACCGGGCCTTTATCGTTATTACCACCAAACTGATCTACGCCAGCCATCAAAATACGGTAATGCCGTTCGGCAACAGAAAGCTCCTCCGCTCCCCAAGGTTTTCCGGCGAAGGTCTCTATGCCCGTCTCATCACCCGTGATTCCCCAGTCTGTACAAACCACACCGTCGTATCCATATTTCTCACGTAATTGATCCGTAATCAGATAACGGTTGTAACTATTCGCAATATCCGCACCATCCGGATTCAGTCCGACAGAAATCGTATAATAAGGCATCACCGCAGAAGCTTTGCCGGTAGCTCCATCCAATTTAAAGGCGCCTTCCACAAAAGGCTTCTTTTGTTCCTCGATATTCTTTCCGGGGTAAACAGCGTATTTACCATAACCGTAATGAGCATCACGTCCAGCCTCACCCGGTCCACCCCCCGGCCAATGTTTTACCATGGCGTTTACGCTCTCATAGCCCCAACCGTCACGAATCTCTTTCCCACCGGTTGAAGTCTGAAAACCGTCCACATACGCACGAGACATATCCGTAACCAAGTCCGGATCCTCTCCAAACGTACCGCTCACACGGCTCCAGCGGGGCTCCGTCGCCATATCCACTTGCGGGGACAAGGCAGTAGCGATACCTAACGCCCGATATTCAGCAGAGGCGATCTCACCAAAACGTCTCATCATTTCCGGACGGAAAGTAGCCGCCAAACCTAAAGAACCGGGCCATAAGGAGATCTGTCCTCCGCTACCAAAATTATACTCTGTATCCGCAGCCGTACCATGGCGAGGATCGGAACTATTATTGGCTGGGATACCGTGACCGATGCCCTCCACTAAAGCTTGCACATTATTATTCCAGCGAGCCGCCACTTCTGGACTTTGTACTCTCGTAACCAATACATGACGAACATTATCCTCGGTGAGGAATTTACGCTGCGCATCGGAAAGATCGGATGGCTGGGCTCCACTCTCATCAAAAGATTTGCCATTGTAGGTAGAAGCTCCAAACCCTTTCGAGGCACCGGGGATAGATTGATGGGCGCTATAAAGCATCAATCCGGCGATCTCCTCTGTAGATAACTGCCCGGCCAAATCAACGGCACGTTCCTCGGGGGTAAGACGCCAATCCTCATACGGATCAAGCAACCCGTTCCGATTCAGATCTTTGAAGGCATATCCGTCAACGGCAAGAAGTCTCACCCCCGAATTGGCCGAATATCCTAATACAGCTCCTTCTTGCTGGGTAACGATACGGATAGAATCTTTCTCTACCTCCGTCCACTTCGTGCCCGAACAAGCACAGGTGGAAACTAACAAGGCGCCCAACATACCATGGGTCAGCCGAACAGTAATAAAAGGTTTTCGCATACTTTCTTAGTTTTAATAGGTTAATCTCTATTCAATAATGGTTTCTCAAGAATACGATTTATCCGAAATGAGGCGGACGCTTATTCAATCTGCGCTCGATAAAGCTTTTCATAAATTCCACGGTCTCGTCGATCCCTAATACGGATACATCGATCGAGAAATTATAAGAAGAGGCCATTCCCCATGTCTTATTCGTATAATAATTATAGTAAGCCGCACGGGATTTATCAGTCTTCTCCATCATGTTCTTCGCCTCTTCCACTGTCACACCATGCCTTTCCACGGTCTTTTGGACTCGGCTCTCCACTGAACTATGGATAAAGAAGCTCAAACAAGCCGGATCATCCCGGAGGATATAATCAGCGCAACGCCCTACCAAAACACACGACTCAGTCTCCGCCAATTTACGGATAGCGTCACTCTGTATCTTAAAAAGACCGTCATTAGACAAAATATCATTATAAGGCGTAAACATCCCTCCCATAAAAGAAGAGTACCCCATCGTAAAAGCGTACGATAAACCACTGGAGGCACGTTCGTCCGCCTTCTCGAAAACATCCTCGCATAATCCACTCTCACGGGCCGCCACGGTAATCAGTTCCTTATCATAGTAACCGATACCCAACTCCTTCGCCAAACGTTGTCCGATCTCGCGGCCACCGCTTCCGAACTGGCGGCCTATCGTCAATATGATTTTATTATCCATAGATTTCAAGTTTAATTCAACCATTTACAAACGTACAAAATTATTTTTAAAGCCACGATAATAATATAATAAACACTAAAACAAAAAATAATCAAAGTTTATACTTACATTTGTTTTCGAATAAATTTAGTACACTCAATTTATCATGAATAACATTCATTCCAATACAACATTTCTTAATGAGGCTATAGACAAGAAGACCGATGTAGAAGATGAAAAGACCGACTTGATTTTGGCCAATATGATTGATTTGCGAAAAACGATGTCGGATGTATTGTCACTTCTTCTTGGAGCCAAAGAAAACTCGGTTATTGACCAAGCGCTATTCCGCATCTTACAATTTTTCGATGTGGATCGGGTGTATATCGGAACATTTGACGAACAAACTCATACTGTTGACTTTACGAATGAAGTTACTTGTGATGGCATTATCTCTATGCGAGAGGATTTACTGCGTCAACTCCCGCAAGACGAGATTCCTTGGTGGTACGATAGTATCAAAAAGGGCATGGATATCGTTATTCATGATGTCTCTAAAATGCCGGAAGAGGCGAAGAGTGAGCAGCATCTTCTGATTTTGCAAGAGGTTTCATCCTTATTAGTCATCCCTATTTTCAAGCAAGGCAAACCATCCGGATTTATCGGCTTTGATTCTGTAAAAAAGAAACGGAACTGGAGTGCCTTAGATATAGAGAATTTACATATGTTGGCTGATATCCTTTCCATAGCCATTGAAAGAGGGGAAGTTCAAGGATTAGTAGAACATACGGCTATGCAAGTCATGAAAAGCGAGACGAAGTTTAAGATCATTTTCGACAAGATGCCTTGGGGCGCCGAACTTTATGATGAGAATGGAGTGTTGGTAGATATCAACCAAGCGGATCTCGATATTTTTGGTGTTACCCGTGAGCAGGCCGTGGGACTGAATATGTTCGAGAATCCTAATATCCCGAAATATGTAAACCAAAGCCTCAAAAACGGAAAAGATATATTCTTTCCACTTAATTATGATTTCAAGGTTGCTTCTCAAAACGGCTATTACGATAGTCATCATGATTCTAAAACAAAGCATCTGTTGGTAAAAGGAGTCACATTAAAAGACTCTCTTGATAATATATTCGGCTATATTTATATTGTATTCGACGATACCGAGAATCACATCAAGCGGGAACAAATCGAAAATAGCCTAGCCCGGCTAAAAGTATCGGTAGATACCGGGGATTCCATTCTTTGGGAATACGATGTAGAGAATGATAAATTGACCGTAGATTTTGGCCTCAATGAAGACATTAATAATAATGAGGGGCTAAAAGCGATTCATGATTACAACTTCAAGAATCAAGAAGACTATAAATCCTCAATCCATCCGGATGATTTTGACCGGGTATATAATAAACAGTTCAAACCTCTCCTGCAAGGGAAGATCAATAACTTCGTAGCGGCTTACAGGCGTATCCTCAATGGCAAAACATTCTGGTTCAACTCCAATGTACGCTCCTATAAATTCAACGATGACGGAACGCCTAACAGGATCGTAAGCTACACCTCCAACATAACCCAGCAACGGGAAAAGGAGATCGAGCTAATCAAGGTAAAGGAAGCTGATAAATTGAAGTCCGCGTTCTTGGCGAATATGAGTCATGAGATACGCACGCCGCTGAACGCTATCGTCGGGTTCTCAAATATAATCGCCGAGATTGATGATGAGGTAGAGCGTCAATCTTATTTAGATATCATCCATAAAAACAATGATTTGCTACTGCAACTGATCGACGATATCCTTGATTTCTCTAAAATCGAGGCGGGAACCATGGATTATCATTTCGAGGAAGTGGACATCAAGGATATATGTGGCGAAATCGCATTGGCAGACTCTATAAAGATGCCTTCAGACGTGGATCTGATCTTTGATCTCGACTCCCCATCCGTAATCGTTAAAACCGATGAGCGGAGGGTTATGCAAGTGATATCCAATTTCGTGAATAACGCTATCAAATTTACCACAAAAGGAAGTATCACGATTTATTATGAGATAGAAGGGGATTTTATCCGAGTCTGCGTGAAAGATACAGGTATCGGTATCTCCGCGGAAAACCAAAGACGTATATTCGAGCGATTCATCAAGGTAGATACTTTCCAGCAAGGTACGGGATTGGGATTAACCATCAGCCGAACCATTATCGAGGCATTAGGAGGTAAAATCGGCGTAGACTCTGAAGAAGGGGTGGGTTCCACTTTTTGGTTCACTCTGCCTTTGGACACAAAACGGACTGATATTGAGCTTTCACCGGACATCCTCGTCCAATCCGAAGAAACGCCCCGTTCAGATAGGCATCATTCCATCTTAATCGCCGAGGACGTTTATGAGAATTATTTCCTTTTGGAAACCTTGTTTGGCAAGCAATACCAACTTTATCATGCGCTAAACGGGCAAGAGGCTATCGATATGTTCGAGACATATCATCCGGACCTAATCCTAATGGACATAAAAATGCCGGTTATGGACGGATTCGAAGCAACTCGCAGAATCCGCACCTTATCCAAGACCATTCCGATCATAGCACTCACGGCATTCGCTTTCGAAAGGGAAAAGGAGATCGCCAAACAATGTGAATTCACGGATTATGTAGTGAAGCCCATTGATATAAAAGAACTAAAGAAATTAATCGCTAAGGTATTGGCATAAAAAAAGCGTGTTGCGACAATCGCAACACGCTTTTTTATTTACTTAGGCATCGGAGCAGCAGAAGGAGGAGGCGTTCCCAATCCCCATTCCTTATTCGCTTTCGGCCCCATCTCTAACTCTAACAAACCACCGACGGCGATATCGCTATGATTGAACCAAGGCTGGTTCAAGGTTACGCCGTTCAACTTAGCGGATTGTACGTATTTATTCTCATCGGACGCGTTATTCGCACGGATCTCGAACGTATTGCCGTTACCCATATCCACTTTCACGTCGGTAAACATCGGGCTACCGATATTATAGGTAGGAGAACCCGGAGTCACCGGATAGAATCCCATCTGACTGAAGACAACGAAAGCGGACATACCACCACCGTCCTCATCACCCGGTACACCCATCAAATCATTGCGGAACCATTGATTCAATAAGGTACGGATACGTTTCTGCGTCATCCAAGGCTTACCCGCATAATTATACAAGTACGGGATATGCAAGCTCGGCTCATTCGCCATAGAGAACATACCTACGTTACCCGTATGATCCGGAAGCGTGGAATAGAATTGCCATTTAGACATACCCAGCGGCGTATTGAACATGGAATCCAAAGCAGAGGTAAACGCCTCATTGCCTCCGATCAAAGAGATCAAGTCACCGATATTATGCTGTACGTCCCAACGATAAATATATCCGTTATTCTCATCGTAATAATCACGGGCACCCAGACCACCATCATAACGGTAATCCAATGGATAGATAAACTTGCCATCCTTATCTTTCGGATGGAAGAAACCTGTCTCCGGATTAAATACGTTCCGGTAATTGTAAGAGCGACGCAAATAATAATCCGCCTCGTCTTTCTTTCCCAATTCTTGAGCGATCTGGGACAAGCACCATTCATCATACGAAGTTCCTAAAGTCACGGCGATCGGCTGACGTTTTTCCCAAATGGATACGTTAGGCACCGTCTCTTTCTCTCCCGGTCTCAACGCAGGAATATAGCCATGTTCCTTGTAGAAATCGTCCAACCAACCGGCGGGAGCGGCAGACCACGGGATCAAGGTCTTTTCCTCGATACCTTTCTTACAAGCGATATAAGCCTTTTCCAGCTCAAACCCACGCAAGCCCTTGCGGTAAGCGTCGATCACGGTAGCGACAGCATGGTTTGAGTTCATACGGCGTGTATCTCCCGTCACCTCCGGGAAGGTAGGCATCCAGTCGGTACCCATCTGCTCCGCCATCAGGAGATAAGAGTTGATGATATCGTTCTCACGCTCATTATCGATCAAGACACGCAGGGGATGCGTAGCACGGTAGGTATCCCAAATCCAGTCGTCCGTATAGAAAGGCCGTCCGCCATCCTCATGGATCTTTCCGTCGAAAGCACTGTAATAATGTCCGTCCTCGCTCAAGTTTATCGGGCGTTCGTAGCAACGATATAAAGAGGTATAGAATACGGTCTTCTCATCCTTGGTACCGCCTTGTACTTGTATTTTACCTAAAGCGTCGTTCCAATCGTTGCGGGCGATCTTCGCTACCACATCCACGTCGTAAGCGGCGATCTCACGCTCCAGATTCTTCTTCGCCTGTTCCTCGCTGATAAAAGAGATACCGTAGCGAACGCCAAGTTTCTTCACGTCCTCCCCGAAGGAAAGGGCGATAGCGGCATTGGTACCTTCCACGGAGGTCTCGTTATAGTTGACACTGCCGTTTGACAATACACCCGCTTTCACAGGCTTCTGGTTCGTCTCGGCATATAAAAAGACTTTCGTTTTCTTATCTATATATTGATAACCGCTTACGGAATTACCATTTACTTGTAGCTGTCCGTTACGGCTGTTAAATACCAGATAAGCCGGTCCCTCTTTCTCGAAAGTGAGCGAATATACGGCACTTTGATGGGACGGGGCGAAGTCCACGTCGATTTCCTCATTATCCAGATATACCTGATAACGGTACGGCAAGATCTTCTCCCGATCATAGCTATAAGCGATCACGGGTCGCAAGCCGGATTCGTCACCTTGATAAGGGCATAAATTGAACGCGGAACGCTCACGATGGTTTGTCACGATAATAGGCAAACCGCCCAGACGGTCGCCCGTGAAGTCCGCACGCTCCGGATATACACGTAGCATACTGTTCGGCAAATGCACGGTCGGGAAAGTAGGCACCAATAAATGGCTGATGTTTCCCATATAAGGATTCACGTAATCCACCGGGTCCATCGCCGAAGGAGAAGTCCCTCCCCCACCGGCGCATGACACCCACAGGAAAGCGGAAGCCAAAAGGGCCATCGAAGTTTTAAGCTTTGTCTTCATTTTGTCGATTATTAATTCGTTAATTATTCTTTGCTTCTCAGCCGGGTACTTTCCCGGCAATCCGTGAGACGTTGTCTCACGGGTAACAGAGCTAACCGCTCACTAGTAAGGGAGCTATTTACTCAGCCGTCTTCGGACGATTTTCCGGGGCAGCTCCGAACTCCTTATTCGGTGTACTTCCCATCACAAAGGTAAGATTCCCTCCCTTCACGATATCATCATACAGGATATAAGAATTGTTATAAGGTTTACCATTTAACAACACGGATTGGATATATACATTCTCCTTGCTGTTGTTCTGGGCTACGACCTCGAAAGTCTTACCCTCCGGCAAATGAACGGAAGCCTTATCAAATAACGGGCTACCGAACACGAACACGCCATTGGAAGGATTTACTTGGTAAAATCCCAAGGCAGACATGATATGCCAAGCGGACATCTGGCCACAATCCTCGTTTCCGATGATGCCCTCCGGTTGGTCGGTATAGAACACATCTTGGATGTAACGAACTTTCTCGGCTGTCTTCCATTGCTCGCCGGCGTATGGATAAAGGTAAGTGACATGATGGCTCGGCTCATTTCCATGGGCGTACATGCCGATCAAGCCACTGATATCCGGAGAGGCGTTCTCTCCTAACTCACCTTCCACCAAGAACAAAGAATCCAGTTTCGAGATAAACGGAGCGTCGCCACCCATCAACTCGATCAAGCCTTCCGGATGCTGGGGCACGAAGAATGTATAATGCCAACCATTTCCCTCACAGAAATCGCCTACGCTATGTATGGACTGAATCGGATCGTACGGCGTACGCCAGCTGCCATCATTCATTTTCGGACGGATAAAGTTGATATCCTTATCGAAATACTGCGTATAATATTTACCACGTTTCAAGTAATTCTGGTAATCCTCCGTCTTGCCCATTTTCTTCGCCATCAAGGCGATACCCCAATCATCGGCTGCGTATTCCATCGCGATAGAAGTAGCCTCACGTACCTTATCACAAGGGATATAGCCTTTTTCCAACACGTACGGCACCCCGTTTTGCTTCTCATAGACAGAGGAAGCAACCATATAACGATACGCACGGTCAGCGTCAAAGCCGGTAAAACCTTTCAGATAGGCATCCGCGATAATAGGCACAGCGCTATATCCCGGCATTTGATCCGTCTCACCACCAATCAACGGCCAGATCGGTAATTTCTCTTGCTGGTCGTAAATGCTTAACATCGAGTTCACCAAATCCGACACATATTGAGGCTTGATAATCGTGAACAACGGATGCAAGGTACGATACGTATCCCATAGAGAGAAAGTGGAATAGTTCTTCCAAGTATTGTTCGTATACACCTTATCGTCATGGCCACGGAAATCGCCATTCGCGTCGCAATACAATGTCGGAGCGATAAACGCATGGTACATGGCGGTATAGAAAACCTTCTTGGCACGCTCATCTTTCGTATCGATGGAGATACAAGATAATTGATCATTCCATTTATCGATAGCCTCGTTACGAACCTCGTCGAAATCCCAATGAGAAAGCTCCGCACGTAAGTTAGCCAAGGCATTCTCGCAACTTACGGAAGAGATAGCGACCTTTACCAAGGCGGTCGGGGAATCTCCCTTAAAGGTAATCACTCCCTTAACGGACTCGCCCGTCAACTCATCATTACCCGCAGCCTCATCATCGTTGAATACAGCCAAAGACTCGATCGGCTGATCACATTTCAACGTAAAGAATACTTTATGACGTGGGCTCCAACCTTTGGAAAAGCGGTACCCCTCGATCGTGTACTCATCAATCTTCTTCAAATAAGTGTCATACGCTTTATCACCGATACCCTCCTTCAAGTTGATCAAGAGGCGATGCTCGCTTCCCGACGGATACGTATAACGATGTAAGGCTACACGCTCGGTCGCCGTCAACTCCGCTTTTACGCCATTATCCATCAGCAAAGAGTAATATCCCGGAGCTACGGCTTCGTTGGCATGTTTATAATAGGAAGAAGCGGCTCCCTCTATATTATCTTGCTCGCCACGGGCGGTACGTACCTCGCCCGTATAAGGCATCAGAAGGATATCCCCCAGATCAGAACATCCGGTTCCGCTCAAATGCGTATGACTAAATCCGATAATGATACTATCGGAGTAATGGTAACCGGAACACCAGTCCCATCCCTTAAAAATATTCTGAGGACCTACTTGAACAGCTCCAAATGGAACGTTTGCCCCGACAAATACGTGTCCGTGTTCTCCCGATCCGATATAAGGATCTACATATGCGGTAAAGTCTGTCTTGTTTTCCGTTTTCTCCGGTGTAGCACAGGAGTATGCGAAAAATGTCAGGCATATCGCTATGCCTGACATTAATGGTTTGTGAATGAAATTCATCTTAATTGCTTATTTCTTCTTTTTACTAGGTTTTACTGAAATAGGGGAAAGTTTATTGATCCCTTCCTCGTTTACGGAGAATGAGTAAGGCATATCCTCCGGATTAATACCACGATTCATATTCGGCTTGTCACCCATCTTGAAGTCGATCACGCCACCCTTAAACAAATCGTTATGATCCAGATAATTCTTAGTGTAGTTCTTGCCGTTGAACGTCATGGATTCGATATAGATATTCTTATCGCTGTTGTTCGGGGCATTGATCACCAAGTTGTTTCCATTCTCAAAATGGATCGTAGCCTTCTTGAACAGCGGAGCGCCCAACACATATTGGGTCGTACCCGGAGCGACCGGATAGAATCCTAACGCTGAGAATACATACCAAGCGGAAGTCTGGCCATTATCCTCATCACCGCAATAACCATCCGGACCCGGAGTATACATCTTATTCATTACTTGACGCAACCAATATTGAGCCTTCCAAGGTTGACCCGCATAGTTGTATAAATAAATCATATGCTGGATCGGCTGGTTACCGTGAGCGTAGTTACCCATATTCATCACGGTCATCTCGCGGATCTCGTGGATCACACCACCGTAGTAGCTATCATCGAACAAAGGCGGTACAGCAAATACGGAGTCAAGCATCATCACAAATGAATCCTTACCGCCCATCAAGTCGATCAATCCCTGAGGATCGTGGAATACAGACCATGAATAGTGCCAGCTATTACCTTCCGTGAAAGCGTCACCCCATTTCAGCGGAGAGAACGGAGCCATGAACTCGCCATTCTCATTCTTGCCACGCATCAACTTGGTTTCCTTGTCGTACAGGTTCTTATAGTTCAACGCACGACGGGCATATAAATCCAATTCCTTTTTCGGACGGCCTAGTTGTTTAGCGATCTGCCAGATACACCAGTCATTGTAAGCATATTCCAATGTACGAGCGGCATTCTCGTTAATCTTCACATCGTAAGGGACATATCCTAACTTATTATAATATTCATGCCCCAGACGTCCTGTAGAAGAGACCTTCGGGTGAACGTTTTCCGTACCATGGATCAAACCTTTATATAGAGTCTCCAAATCGTCAACCTTCACGCCTTTCATATAAGCGTCTACCAAGATAGATGCCGAGTTATTACCGACCATGCAACCACGGTGGCCCGGACTTGCCCATTCCGGGAAGAAGCCGCTTTCCTTATACGTATTGATCAAACCCTCTTGCATTTCCTTGTTTACAGACGGGAACATCAAGTTCAAGAACGGGAACAAACTACGGAACGTATCCCAGAATCCGGTATCGGTAAACATATAACCGGGTAATACCTCACCATTATACGGGCTGTAATGAACCACCTCGCCTTGAGCGTTGATCTCATAGAACTTACGGGGGAACAACAATGAACGATAGAAGCAAGAATAGAAAGTACGGTATTGATCCAAATCTCCACCTTCAACTTCGATCTTGCTCAGATGCTCATTCCAAACATCCTTACCTTTCTGAACCAAAGTATCAAAGTTATCGTTACCTAATTCCTTCATATTGATAGCGGCCTGATCGAAGCTAATAAATGAGGAAGCCACCTTCGCATGAACGATTTCACCCTTCTTCGTCTTGAAACCGATTACGGCTCCTACATGGTCACTCGTTTGCTCCTTCGCACCCTCTTTCAAAGAAGCGTCGGCAAATGTAGCCTCGTATGTGAAAGGCTTATCAAACTCGATCACAAAATAATTCTTGAAATTATCGGGAACCCCGCCGCTATTCTTCGTTGAATAACCGATGATCTTATTCTCCTCCGGAATTACCTTGATATAAGAACCCTTATCCAAGGCATCCACCACGATATAAGAATGCTCGTTTTCCGGGAAAGTGAAACGGAACATAGCGGCACGATCTGTCGGCGTTAATTCCGTTACCACGTCATGCTCCGCCAGATATACCTTATAGTAATAAGCCTTGGCGATCTCTCCTTTATGCGAGAACCAGCTCGCACGTTTATCTTGGTCGAATTCCGGTTTACCAACCACCGGCATGATTGCAAATTGTCCGTAATCATTGATCCACGGGCTTGGCTGATGGGTCTGTTTAAAGCCACGGATCTTGTTAGCCGTATATACATACTGCCATCCATCTCCCATCTTTCCTGTCTGAGGAGTCCAGAAATTCATACCCCACGGACGAGCGATCGCCGGATAGGTATTTCCTGTAGACAACTCAAAAGAAGATTGCGTACCCATTAGCGGGTTTACATACTCTACTGGATCAAAAGCCTCATTCACAGCCGCTACCGCAGGTTTTCCCACCCACATCAACATCGCCGCTAAAGCTAAAGCCCAAACGCTTTTTTTCTTCATGATATAGCTATTTAATTAATAATATAATTTATCCGTTTTTGTGTTTTATATTCATAGTTGGACTACAAATATCCATTTAATTAACATGAATAGAAAGTGATTCTCGTGTCATTTATTTAGAAATATCCCTTTCTTTCTTATGAATTTCTGGCATTATACGAATCTAGGTGCAAATCTAACAAAAAGAATTAGAAAAAAGAAATCCAATGAGCTAGATCATGCCCTATTCATCGCACTTTTATCATTCCCGAAAAAGATTAAATATCACATGCGAGTTCCGTACGAACTATGTCCATCTATAACGATAAAAATTACATAGACAATGTAATCAATCTAAACTTAATTAAAAAACAAAGCAAAATGACAAAGAATGAATCTAAGCTATTATCCATTCAGGGGATAGCTAAAGCCTCAGCGTTCTGTTTGCTGCTTTCTGC
>NZ_QTLI01000030.1:0-10669 GCF_003434625.1 Parabacteroides sp. AM17-47 | reverse complement strand
CAGGGGATAGCTAAAGCCTCAGCGTTCTGTTTGCTGCTTTCTGCCTTCTCTGTAAACGCCGCTATGGCCGCTCCCGCTCCCGCAGGCACGGTTGATGAAGTAATGGCAGTGCAGCAAGGCAAGAAAGTAACAGGTGTGGTTGTTGACGGTACAGGTGAGCCTGTTATTGGCGCTAACGTGGTGGTGAAAGGCACTACAAACGGTACGATCACTGATTTCGATGGAAATTATACGATCGAGGGTGTGCCCGCCGACGGAGTTTTGGTGATTTCCTATATTGGTTATTTATCTCAAGAGATCCCTGTAGGCAACCAATCTGCAATCAATGTTACATTGAAAGAAGATACACAGACTTTGGATGAGGTAGTAGTAGTAGGTTACGGTACGATGCGTAAATCGGATGTAACAGGTTCTATTTCTACAGCTAAAGGAGAAGAGATGTTAAAAGCTCAAAACTTTAGTGCATTGGATAACTTGCGTGGTAAGGCTGCCGGTGTAAATATCTTCTCTAACTCTAGCCAGCCGGGTGCTTATGGTAGCCGTGTTGTTATCCGTGGTCAAGCGACAATTAATGCCTCTTCTGATCCGTTGTATGTTGTGGACGGCGTAGTAATGGAGAACTTCTATTTGATGAACCCGAATGACATCGAGTCTATGGAGGTATTGAAAGATGCTTCCGCTACCGCTATCTATGGTGCTCGTGGTGCCAATGGTGTTATCATGGTTACTACGAAACGTGGTAACAAAGAAGGTGGAACGAAGGTTAGCTACTCTGGTTCTGTAAGCTTGGCTCATCGCGCTCGTAAGATGGATACGATGAATGCGCAGGAGTGGTGCGATGCTTTTATGCAAGGTATTGAGAATGAGAATAGATGGGGATCTGATAAGGATGGCAATCCATTTAACTGGTCTACTAATCGTGCGGATTGGTTTACAGATCGTCGTTTCTTCGATTCTAACGGTAATCCTCTTTATGATACAGATTGGCAAGATGAGGCAACTCGTACAGCGATCTCTCATAACCATCAATTGAATGTTCAGCAAGGTGGCGAGAAATCATCTATGGGTGCATTTTTGAACTATACTGATAACCAAGGTATCATGTTGAATACCTATTCAAAACGTTTGAATGCAAAGATCGCTTATGATGCGAATCCTACAACATGGTTATCTACAGCGATCAACTTGGCGGTGAACCATACTTGGGGTAACTCTACTCCAGAAGACGGTGGTGGACAGGATGCTCGTCGTACTATGATTGAAATGGTTCCTTGGATGCCGGTTCAATATAATGGCAAATATACCTCCACCAATACTCCAGAAGGGATGCCAATGGACTTTGAGGCAATGTCTAACCCTGTTCATATCTTGAAGACCTATAAGAATATGAACTATAATACAAAAGTATTCGGTAATGCAGCCTTGACATTCCATATCATCGAAGGTTTGGATTTGAAGACTCAATTCGGTGTTGACGCTAACTTTAAGACTTTGCATAAATATATGCCAAGTGACTTGGTGAATTTGGCATATGACCAACATGGACGTGCTGAAAGATATCATGCAAATACTCTTTATTGGCAGGAAGAGACTTACTTGACTTATAATAAGACGATTGGCGAGCACCGTATCAACGCTATGGCCGGTTTGTCTTGGCAGGAGCGCAAGTATGATTATTCTAGAATGTATACAGAAAACTTCACTACCGATTTCTTTGAGGACTTCAATATGGACGCAGGTACGAAGCCTGATGCTCCGAAGACTTATTGGGAACGTTGGGCTATGAACTCCTATTTCTTACGTTTCGCTTATACATTCAAGGATCGTTACTCCGCTACAATTACTGGTCGTTATGACGGTTCTTCTAAGTTTGGTAAGAATAATAAATATGCGTTCTTCCCATCAGCGGGTTTGGCTTGGAACATCACGCAAGAAGACTTTATGTCTGATCAAAATACGATCAGCAACTTGAAGTTGCATACCAGCTACGGTTTGACTGGTAACTCTGAGATTGGTGTTTACAAATCTTTAGCAACAGTTAAGAGCGAAACGTTATTATTGAACGGAACACGTAATTCCTATTCTTATTTAAATAGATTGCCTAACTCTGATCTGAAATGGGAGAAAACCGCCCAGTTCGATATAGGTTTCGATTTAGGTTTGTTCAATAATAGAATTACGTTAGATGCTTCTTATTACAACAAGAAGACTTCTGATCTGTTATTGGATGCTCCGGTTCCTCATACAACAGGTTTCGAGACTGTTTATAAGAATATCGGTTCTATCCGTAACCAAGGTTTGGATCTGATGTTATCTACTCGCAATATTGATACAAAAGACTTCACATGGACAACATCCATCAATGCTAACTTCAATAAAAATAAGATCTTATCTTTGGGTGACAATGACGAGGATATCTTGAAAAACGAATGGGTGAGCGGTGCTTCTATCTTGCGTGTAGGCGAAAGCGTAGGTAGTT
Organism: Parabacteroides sp. AM17-47; assembly: GCF_003434625.1. Classification (NCBI taxonomy): domain Bacteria; kingdom Pseudomonadati; phylum Bacteroidota; class Bacteroidia; order Bacteroidales; family Tannerellaceae; genus Parabacteroides; species Parabacteroides sp. AM17-47. The sequence goes on along the minus strand of NZ_QTLI01000030.1, from coordinate 8,190 downwards.
TCTATGGTTACAAACGTTTAGGCGTTTATACAATAGAAGATTATGAAGCTGGTAACTGCCAGAAGAAACAGATCGGTCGTGCGAAACGTTCTTCTGAGCGTGAGATCATAGGTAAAGGTGTACCCGATTGGACTGGATCTATGATCAATACATTACGTTACAAGAATTGGGATTTCACTTTGGATTTACAATTTGTCGCTGGTGTTCAGACCTTGCAACAGTTCTATCACTCTACATATGACCGTTTCGGACAGACTAACGGCTTGACAAATATCTTGTATGACGCATATAATGGAACGAATCCTAATTCTATGCAGCAAGCTATCTGGTTGTTCAACGGTGGTCACGCAGGACAGGATACTTTGACAGACTCTCAATGGGTGGCTAATGGTTCTTATTTACGTGCGAACTTAATCCAGTTAGGTTATACTTTTGACTCAAATCAATTGGCAAAGACTCCGTTTAGTAGCTTACGCCTATATTTGAATGTGAACAATGCGTTCTTGATTACAGCGAAAGACTTTAATGGGTACGATCCTGAAAGTACATCTCAGATCTCTACATCTAACGGTTCAGTATCTCCAGAACAATTTGGTCAGAATATGGCCTTCTTCTCTTATCCGAGAGCTAGAACGTTTACGTTGGGTGTAAATGTAACATTTTAATTAATTAAATTATTCAGAAAATTGCAATGAAAAAAATATTAACAACAGCTATTTTATGTGCGGGATTGGTAGGATTTACCGCATGTGACAGTTTTTTGGATGAGGATCCGAAGTCGTCCTTGACTTTGGATACCTATTATAAGACAAGTGCTGATATTATTGGCAATGTCAATTATCTATATCGTGATGGTGCTCCTGATAAGATGGGTAATATGACTGGTGCTTATAGAGGTTCTAGCTTGTCTGTAATGAACATGGTAACTGGTTATTTCGTGAATGAATATGAAGGTCAGGAAGTAGACTGTTCCTATGCTCGCCAGTTGACTCGTCAGGACTTTACGCAATCTTGTTGTAATTATTTGACTAATGACACTTGGAAAAGTTGTTATAAGTCGATCAATGTAGCGAACGCAGTTATCAAGTATGTTGATGGTGTGGAAATGGATAATCAAGCTCAGTATAAAGCAGAGGCTCGTTTCTTCCGTGCATTGAACTATTTCTATCTTGTAAAAATGTTTGGTGATGTTCCAATGGTTACAGAACCTACAGAAGATGCTACTTTGGTTGAATATCCGACTCGTACGGCTGCATCGGAAGTTTTCAATACAGTTATCATTCCTGATTTACAGTTTGCTGTAGAGAATTTACCTAATGCTACTTTTGCAGGAAATAGTCACCGTGTGACAAAATATGCGGCTGATATGTTGCTGGCCGATGTTTACATGAGACTAGGAGAGTACGCTAATGCGGTTACTCCATTGAAAGATGTAATCAATAGCGGAAAATTCGCTTTGGCTACTAACGATAACCTTGCGGAAGGTAGTGCGTTCAATAAGTTACGTACAACAGATGATCTGCCAGAGGTTATTTATGCCCGTGAATATGACGCAGCTATTTCTCCTAACGGTAATATCCCGGTTCACGCATTCAATTTGATTTCTCCGACATTCTTCGCTAATTCTTCTACTGGAAACAAATACTCTTTGTGGGTAAATGTGTATGGTGTTAGCGAGCGTTATTTGAATGTGTATGGTGAGAAAGACTTGCGTGCCCAGATGAATCAGTTCTTCCATCGTACATATACGCATCCTGTTGATGGAACAACTCTGGATATGAAGATGCTTTGTAACTGGTACTGGTATGATGAGACTGCTATCTTAGAGACTGGTAAGGGTACGAAAGACTGGAACTTCTATCGTTATGCTGAAACATTATTATCTGCCGCTGAAGCTATCGCTCAGTCTAGTGGGGTAAACGCTGAGGCTGCCGGCTATTTGGCACAAGTTAAGGCTCGTGCAAACATGGAAGGTAAGACGGTAGCCGCAATTACTGCCGATCTTCAGAAATTAGGTAAGCAGGCCTTTATCGAGGAATGCTGGACAGAGCGTTTGCGTGAGTTCCCATTGGAAATGAAGATTTGGGATGACTGTGTTCGTACAGGTAAATTCCCTCAAATCTCCGCTACAAACAAGGGTGAGGTTCAATTCGTTGATTTAATTGGCGCTAAGAATGGTAGCGGTGCTACATTCAAGGCAACAGACTTATACTGGCCGATCCCTGTAAACGAGATCCAACGTAATCCGAATTTAACTCAGAATGAGGGATATTCAGCGAAGTAATTACTTTTTATTTCAATAACTGATGGCTGAAAGGGAAGGATGAGTGATTATTCTTCCCTTTCTTCCTTAATACAAGAACCCCATCATCCATAACGGGATCTTATTTTTATATCATCCGCAACGATAAAACCGTCCGGTATCCCTTCTATTGGTGAGTACCTTTTTCGTTTGCCACCGATCTCGAACGTATAAATTCCATCCACTAAAAAATCGTTGGCTTCGCTCATACTTTACAAATTTATCCTTTCTATTTTATCTGTAATACTCGGATGTAAATCTAAGGTTGTTACTTGGTGAGACTTTTTCAATTGGTTCGCAAAGAACGTCTCCCGCATGTTGCCGATATTCGCTTTCAAAGGCGAGAGGATATACATCAGATTTCTATTTTTCAAGTAGATATTGTCCGGCTTTTGCAGGCGAGAGATACCAAAAGTAGAAACAGTTGTAGGTCAGCTTACTTTCTGCCAATACGTTTAGATAAGTCAATAAAACGTTTCTCGTGATACTAATCCATTCGCAGAGCTTACTGATATTCGGGATAAAAGGGGCCGGTAAAGATAATTTGCAGTTCTGGCATATCATCGTATATATTCTTCAACTCTTGGCTTTACTGGGGGGATTTATGTACCTCATCCAAGTGTAAGCGTGTTCCTCCTCGTTTCACGAAACGATCCGCAAAGTCATATAATGTATTGTCAGAGAAATAGATACTATCTAAGCTGACATATATGGTTCGTTCGTCTTGCGGAAAATTTCGCTTGATATGCTGTTGCGGTACACTCCCCGAGCACCTCTTATACCGATCAACCGGGCATCCCGATTAATCTCGTACACCGTGCTTCTAATAAAGGCGGTAGAGGTAAATCGCAACTTCTTTCGATACATCTCTATCAATCGCTCCATAATCGTACTTATATATATGCAAATATAACAAATTGTTTATAGCAGAGAGCAATTTTGGGCGTTTTTTGTTTACAGAAGGAAGCAATTGCTTATCCTCTAGCCTGTGTCAAAGTAAAGGATGTTTATGAAGTACTAGTGACTTGGCAAAGTAATATATACTGCGTGGGCAAAATAAGTATATATCCTTTGAGTAAGTCAGTAGTACTGCTCAGAAAATCATTCTTTTTTCTTCACCTTCCAACCGTCCTTCTAACTTAGCAGAATCCAGTATGTCATTTCTTGCTCTTTTGTTTTCATAGTTGAAAGTGAATAATAAGACAACCAAACCAAAATTCTGTATATTATACATTGTTTCATGCAACTTGCTGACTAATCAAGCTACCAAAAAGAGAGGGAAGGATGATCGCTCATTCCCTCCCTCTCTAGCCATCAGTTATTGAAATTTATTATTGAACGGCATAACCCTCATTTTGAGTCAAACTCGGGTTACGTTGCATCTCGTTCAAAGAGATCGGCCATAACAAGTCGGAAGACTTGAAGGTCGCGCCGGAAGCGTTCTTTGCGCCAACTAAGTCAACGTATGTAACCTTACCCTTCTCTGTAGAAGAGATTACAGGGAACTTACCTGTACGCAAACAGTCATCCCAAATCTTGAATTCCAACGGGAACTCACGCAAACGCTCTGTCCAGCATTCCTCGATAAAGGCCTGCTTACCTAATTTCTGAAGATCGGCAGTAATTGCGGCTACCGTCTTACCTTCCATGTTTGCACGAGCCTTAACTTGTGCCAAATAGCCGGCAGCCTCAGCTGTTACACCTTGAGACTGAGCGATAGATTCAGCAGCGTCAAGCAAAGCCTCTGCGTAACGGAAGATATCACGGTCTTTCGTAGAACGTCCTGTGTTCAACAAAGCGTCCTCATCATACCAGAACCAGCAACCACAAGCATTCTCAGGAGCCGTCCAAGTCTTGCCATTATCCGGATTTGTATAATTCCAATGGAAGAATTGATTTGGCTGGATACGTAAGTCGTTTGCCGCATACACGTTCAAGAATTGATTCGTTGGCCCGTATGTACGCTCAAAGATAGAATACGTACCAAATATAGCTGTAGCCGCTGAGTTGAACGCATAAGTAGGCCACCAACCACCGTTACTGATCGTTGCGTTGTACTCATAAGAATAGATAGACTCAGCCAAACCGTCTGTCGTACGGATCTTATTATAGGCAGAACCCAATGCTAAATCATCGTTGGTTGCCAAAGCATGCGGAGAATCGATCACCGTCTTTACCGCAGAAGCAGCGTCGGCATACTTACCTTGTTGCATATAAACGGAAGTCAAAACCATAGCGGCAGCATACTTCGTGATACGGTTACTATTGTTGTAGAAAGTAGCAGCCGGCAAAGCATTAACGGCATCCTTCAAGTCGGATTCGACCTGAGCATATACTTGCTCTACAGAAGCACGCTCCAAATACATGTTCTCCATAGATTCGTACGGCTCTACTGTCAATGGAACACCACCAAAGATCTTCACCAAGTTGAAGTAGTTCCAAGCTCTAAAGAACTTTGCCTCACCGATCAAACGATTTGCCAAAGACTGATCCATTGAGATCTCGGGGATATACTTGATAGCGCCATTAGCTACGTTGATAGCCTTGTAGCAATCATCCCATATACCGTCAATAGTTACGGAAACAGTCATCGTATTCTGCTGACGAGTCAACTCGCGAGAATATTTACAAGTCAGCTCCTGACCTTCATAACTGTTTGTAAAGTAACCGGTCAATTGTCCTGTGATAGAGGCAAACGGACCTACGTAAGCACTACCCGCACCTGTGAGCTTACTTGAAGCTCCCGTACGATACAAATAGTTCACGTTAGCCTGAGCTTGAGCCTCTGTCTGGTAATAATCCGGGGCTGTCAACGATGACTTCGGTTTCTCTTCCAAGAAATCATTACATGCGCTGAACCCGGTTAAACAAGCGCATGCAATCGCTACTGTCAATATTTTTTTCATTTCTAAAAATTCTACTGATTAAATGAATTAAAATGTTACATTAACACCGAACGTGAAAGTTCTCGCTCTTGGATAAGAGAAGAATACCATGTTCTGACCGAACTTATTACTATCACCCTGCGATGTACCCTCAGGATCGTAACCTGTGAAATCGCTAGCAGTAATCAAGAATAAGTTATTCGCACTTGCGTACAAACGCAAAGCAGACAAACCGATCTTGCTAATCACGTTTGAGTCAAAAGTATAACCCAATTGCAACATGTTACAACGCAAGTAAGAACCATTGGCGATCCATTGAGAATCTACTGTCGTATCCTGACCTGCATGGCCTGAGTTACACAAGTAAACAGCCTGTTGCATCGTGTTCGGGTTCGATCCGTTATATGCGTCATATAAAATATTGCTCAAACCATTCGTGATACCGAAACGGTCGTAAGTAGAGTGGTAGAACTGTTGCATGGTCTCAACACCCCATACGAACTGCAAGTCCATCGTCAAATCGAAGTTTTTGTAAGAGAAGTTGTTGATCCAGCTTCCAGTCCAGTCCGGCATACCTTTGCCGATGATCTCTTTCTTATCCGTACGTTTCGCACGACCGATCTGGTTCTTCTCGCACAAGCCGTTATTGAAATCTTCCTCCGTATAAACACCCAAACGTCTGTAGCCATAGAAAGAACTCATGTTCTCACCTACACGCAAGATACTTTCAGAACCACCTACCCAGCTGTTCATCTCGATATCCTCATTATTGTCGCCCAACTGAAGGATCTTGTTCTTGTTGAAGTTTAAGTTAATCGTAGAACTCCAATTGAAGTCTTGTGTCTGAACTGGGCGTGCGCTGATCATTAAGTCCATACCTTGGTTTCTTACAGAACCGATATTCTTATACACTGTCGTGAAACCTGTAGTGTGAGGAATCGGGCAATCCAACAATAAGTCGGTTGTCTTCTTGTTATAGTAAGCTACATCGAAAGACAAGCGGTTCTGCCAGAATCCAATCTCGAAACCAACATCAAACTGACCAGTCTTCTCCCATTTCAAATCCGGGTTCGCCATAGAGCTGATGTAAGAATACGGAGCGCGAATATCGTTGATCAAAAGCGTACCAGAAGAAACACGAGCCAATGACCGATAAGTGTCAATCTCGGAGTTACCAGTCAAACCGTAGCTAGTGTGCAACTTCAAATTGCTGATCGTGCTTTGATCTTGCATGAAATCCTCTTGAGAGATATTCCAAGCCAAACCTGCAGATGGGAAGAACGCATACTTGTTGTTTTCACCAAACTTAGAGGAACCATCGACACGACCTGTTACGGTTGCGGAGTAACGATCTTTATATGTATAAGCGAAACGCAAGAAATAAGAGTTCATCGCCCACCGATCGTAAGAAGACTCAGGAGATGCCGGAGTTGTACCTGCGGACATATTATTGTCCTCAAAGAAATCATCCGAGAAACCTTCTGTTCGTGCCTTATTCCACTTTTGCACACGCTCTTGCCAAGACAAACCAGCCATAGCGTTGATACGATGATCACCGAATACCTTATTGTAAGTCAAGTAAGTCTCCTCCTGCCAATAAAGTGTATTCCAATTTTGGTACTCAGCCCAACCATTCGGCATGGAGATGTTGTTCAAATCGATAGAAGAATAACCTCTATACGTTTTATTATGATGGTCAAGACCTAGTTGAGTCTTCAAATCCAAACCTTCAGCCAAGTGGAATGTCAAAGCGGCGTTACCAAACACCTGCGTGTTGTAGCGCATACGTTTTTGCATATCCAAGATCATGACTGGGTTAGACATACCCTCAAAGCCTAATACATCACCAATGGAAGAAGAGGTAGAAGTGGTATATTTACCATTCTTATCGCGAATCGGCATCCAAGGAACCATCTCGATCATGGTACGACGAGCCTCTTGGCCACCACCATCCTCAGGCGTATAACGCCCCCATGTATGGTTAACCAATACATTGACTGCCGTAGACAACCACTTCGTAGGATTTGCGTCGTATGCCAACTTCGCATTAATACGCTTATTATACGTATTGTTTACAATACCCTGTTGATCCGTATAGTTCAAGAAAGCACCCATTGAAGAGCTCTTACCCGCTTGTTGGATATTCAACTGATGGTTGTGAGAAACCGCGGTACGAGTAGCCTCATCTTGCCAATTCGTATCATACAGAGGATTACCGTTTGCATCAAAGAAATCTGAATCATTAAACCAATCAGCACGGTTCAAAGACCAATTTTTACCTTGCCACTTATTCTCGTTTTCCAGACCAATCATGAATGCGTCACACCACTCTTGGGCGTTCATCGTATCCATCTTACGAGCGATATGGCTTGCGCTGACAGATCCTTGATAGCTAACCTGTACACCTTCACCATCTTTCTTACCACGCTTCGTAGTTACCATGATAACACCATTGGCACCACGAGCACCGTAGATAGCGGCAGCGGAAGCATCTTTCAAGACCTCCATAGACTCGATATCATTCGGGTTCACCAAGTCGAAGTTCTCCATAACAACACCGTCTACCACATATAGAGGGTTTGAAGAAGCGTTGATAGTAGCCATACCACGGATAACGACACGGTTAGAATAAGCACCCGGCTGGCTGGAGTTTGAGAAGATGTTTACACCAGATACCTTACCGCGCAAGTTGTCTAGCGCACTAAAGTTTTGATTCTTTGTCAAGTCGTCTCCTTTAGCCACACCGATAGAACCGGTCACGTCTGACTTACGCATCGTACCATAACCTACAACTACAACCTCGTCCAAAGTTTGAGTGTCCTCTTTTAAAGTTACTTTTATTGAAGATTGATTTTCCACCGGGATCTCTTGGGACAAATAACCGATATAGGATACCACCAAGATGTCATTTGCGGACACGCCTTCCAACGAGTAATTACCGTCGAAGTCCGTGATCGTACCATTTGTAGTGCCTTTCACCACCACGTTAGCGCCAATAACAGG
>NZ_QTLI01000003.1:115084-264154 GCF_003434625.1 Parabacteroides sp. AM17-47 | reverse complement strand
CGAAAGATTGGCTCCTTTTTTTGGTATATACACCAGCCGTTTAATTTTCAATGATGTCTGCCTCTTATTGCTAGCTTCCATTTACAACAGTCATTTAGATGTAACATGACATGTCTGGTAGGAGGCATTAATAAAATACCAGCTATATCTTTTTTAGCCCAGAAATCAAGCAACCAAATCGAATCTTCATGATTTGTGATACCACCTTCTTCTAATATCCGGCTTATCCTTTGAGTTGGGATTTTGCGACGTATATCATCGGGAGATAAGGTTCGGATGATTTCTCTGCTTTTTCGTCCTACTTCATTCCTGTATTCTAAGAGTTCTTGAATACGTAGACTTTTGCTTAGCTGAATAATCTGGTTATCAGATAAGGCATTTCCTGTGTCTCTGATAGGGGAATTCATTCGGGTTTGCCAGTCTTCATTGAAGATCTGCTTTTCCCCGTTAACTAATATATTCATGGTCAGATCCTCAATTCTGCTGATATGCCATAATACCCAAGCGATGGTTTCATCTTTCGCTGTAGGCATAATGGCATATTCATCCTCTCTTAAATCTCCGACTAGCTCATCGACCTCGTTTCTCTCATTACCAGACACCACAGAGAGGTGTAATTTTCCATGAATCTCAAGAAAGAGCTCCTTGGTTTGCTCTATTAATTCCGGTTTACGGATAATGCGGTTTAGTTCTTTATGTGATTCGCTTAATCCGGCTCCAAAGTATTTCATTTTGGGGATTATTGGTAGCGTACGGCTGTCCCGGCGGCGGTAACCATCAGCATGCTTCCGCTTCCTCCTACGGTCTCATAATCTAGATCTACGGCGATTACAGCGTTTGCGCCCATTCGTGCCGCATGATCGCTCATTTCTTTCAAGGCCGTTTCTTTCGCTTCGCGTAAGACACTCTCGTAAGAACCTGCACGTCCTCCGACAATATCCCGGATGCCTGCGAAGAAATCTTTGAATACATTCGCTCCGATGATCGTTTCACCGGATACGATTCCGAAGTACTGGGTAATTTCTTTTCCTTCGATCGTGTTAGTTGTTGTGAGTAACATAGCTTTTCAATTTAATCGTTTGAGGGCAAATATAAGATAAAGGGCGAACTAGTGTACTGATTCGCCCTTTGTTTTTATGTTTCTTTATATGAATTTATTTTACCGGTTGATCGGTCATGATAAACTCAAGCTTACCTCCATTTATGATATCGGAGTGGCTGATGAAAGGAGTCTCTAGGACTTTACCGTTTAGCTTGACTTCTTTAACGTATTTATTGGCGGGATTATTGTTGGTCGCCACGATCTCGAAAATACCACCTTTTACGTGCATAGAAGCCTTATTTACCATCGGACGGCCCAATGTGTAAACCGGAATACCCGGACTTACCTGATAGAAACCTAGGGCGCTCATGACATACCAAGCAGACATCTGTCCGCAATCCTCATTACCGATGATACCATCCGGTTCGTTCGTGTAGAAATTCTGCATGATATAATCTAAATACCCTTGCCCTTTCCATGGAGAATCTGTCCAGTTATAAAGATAGGCCATATGGTGGCTCGGCTCGTTTCCATGAGCGTATTGGCCGATCAATCCGGTAATATCTCCGGAGGCTTCCGCCCCGTCAATCTGGGAAGAGGTGGTGAACAGGGTGTCTAAACGTGTTTCCAACTCTTTCTTGCCACCGATAGCGGCGATGAAGTTATCCATATCATGTGGTGCGAAGAAACTCCATTGGAAGGCATTCCCTTCGGTATAGTCGCTTTTCATATGCGAAGAATAGCGAGGGTTGAATGGAGTACGGAAAGAACCGTCGCCCATTACCGGACGCATCATTTTCGTCTCGGGATCTAAATAGCGTTTGTAGTATTCGGCTTTCTTGGCATACTCATTCGCCAACTCTATATTACCTGCCTTCTTGGCGATTTGGGAGATACACCAATCCTCGTATGCCATCTCCAATCCCCACGATACGGATTCAGGAACAGAATCGGCGGGGACGAAACCATATTTCTCCTTATAGTAAGGATGCATCGTGATCAGATCCAGCTCACGGGTTCCTCTGAACTTCTCGGCAAGATCCTCACGGTAAACGGAAGAACGTGCGCCGGCTTCCGCCCACGTGCTCATATCACCTTCCGCTAAATCTTTCGCTACAAGGTCGGCGAGGACCGAGACGGCCGGATATCCTACCATACAACCTGTATAACTAGAGGCTAAAGGCCATTTGGGTAATATTCCACCTTCTTTATAACCTTGCACGAGTACCTTACCCCAATCAGTCGCTAGGGCTGGATTAATGATTGTCATTAACGGATGAAGCGCACGGAACGTATCCCACAAGGAGAATACGGAATAATTTACGTAACCCGGTTCGGCGGTATGCACTTTCTTGTCCATACCCAGATAACGTCCGTCCACGTCTTGATAAGCGAAGGGGGCGATCATGGTATGGTAGAGCGCCGTATAGAAATTGACCATGACTTTCGGATCTGCCTCGATCTGGATCAAGTTTAACGCCTCGTTCCAAATATGCGTTGATTCCTCACGGGTCTTATCGAAATCCCATCCGGGCAATTCTGTCTCGAGATTCTTCTCGGCGCCTTCCGGATCGACTACGGATAAGGCTACTTTTACATAAAGCGGTTGTGCCTTTTCAGCGAATTTGTAATGGAACTTCAAATCTTCTGCCGTATTTAGGCGTAAGAACAAGGAGTCTTTACGTAATTTCCCTCCGATGTATTGGTATACGGTCTCGATCGGTTCCGAGAAAGTAATCCGATAGGACATAGAATGGAAATGCGCCCAACCTTGTGTCTTCACGGTACCTTCCACCGTGGAGTCGTTTACAAGTAAATATTGGTTACCGATCAGCTTATGTCCCCAGTTCGGTTGAAGGATATGCCCTAAGTCAAGCAGGACACGACGTTCTTTGGGATTGTCGTATGTATATTTGTGGAAACCTACACGATCCGTAGAAGTCAATTCCACGTTGATGCCAAAGTTATCCAAGCGTACGGCATAATACCCCGGTGTCGCTTTCTCAGTGTCTTTCTTGAAGGTAGCTACTGGTTTGATGGAATCTCCACCGGAGAAAGGTAATAAAGCTACGTCACCCAGATCGCCGATACCCGTACCAGAAAGATGCGTGTGGCTGAACCCGTAGATATGGTCATCATCATAATGGTAACCACTACTTGCGTCCCATCCCAAGATATGGGTATCCGGGCTTAGTTGTACCATCGCGTACGGACGGGTAGCTCCGGGGAATGTGTGTCCATGGAACCCGGTTCCGATGAATGGGTCTACATACCTCACCTCATCTTGTAGTCGCGGCGACTCCGGCGCTTGCTTGCATCCTACCAGCAGGCAGGCAAGAGCGGCCTGAAAAAATAAGATCGTTCTTTTCACTGTTATTATTGATTTAGTTTGTAATAAGCGAATTATCAATCATCTGTCACAAAGATAATGGCTTTGGGGGAATATTGGAAATTTCCTTTTAAAATCTGCAACCTTTTTCGGGCTTGGCTCGTCTTATAGATAAAAAAGTATGGGAACAAACGAATTTACGACAAAGATATTGCCGCTGAAGAATAACCTTTTCCGGGTTGTTTTCCGGATTACCGGAGACGTGGAGCAGTCTGAGCAGATCGTTCAGGAAGCCCTGCTTAAGGTTTGGGAAGACCGGGATAGCTGGATTGTCATTGAGAACTTACCTTCCTATTGCATGATGGTAGCGCGTAATCTGGCATTGAGGGAAACGTATTCCGGAAATAAGGAAAGGATGGAGCGGTATGCGGTAAGGTAATCTGTTTATGGATCGTGTATGGACTATCAACGAATAAATAAGTTGCTGGATAAATATTGGGAATGCGCCACATCCGTGGAGGAAGAGCGGGAATTACGCCAGTTTTTCTCCTCAGCGGTGGTACCTCCCGACTTATTACCCTATAAGGCTTGGTTCGTATCTCATGAGGCCGAGGCATTACCTCCCTTGGGGAAAGAATTTGATGCTCGTATATTAGAACATATCTCGGAAGATCGAAAATTAATCACTACATTTGGAACGTTATTTAAATCTATTACTCATTTAATTCATAAGATTATGGGAACGAACATGAAGAAAGCCTTTACCACCCTTTTATGCCTTTTGTTTTGTATCACGATCTCGGCACAGGATAAAGCCGCAGATCTCAGTAAGCTCGTAGGCGATTGGTCCTTCTCTGCCCCCGACGCTCCGTATGGATATCAAGATGGAAGTTTTCAGATAAAGCAAGAGAACGGCAAGTTGACCGCTAAAGTGAATATACAAGGTAGTACCTTGGAGATAAATGATATCAAGGCGAAAGGAGATACCTATACCAGCTCTTTTTATGTGGATGGAACGCCTGTAGACTTAACTATGACCCAGAAAGGAAATGAGTTAGAGGGAATGGCCGACGCCGGAGGTATGCAGATTCCCGTGAAATTCAAGAAAACGAAGAAGTAACCGCTTTGTGGTACTGTGAGTTTCTGTTAACTTCGCGGCAAAAACTACAAAAGGATGTTTACAGTAATCGGAATCATGTTCTGCGGCATTGCCGTCGGGTATTTCTTTCGTAAAGTAGAATTGCTGCAAAAGATCGGTAAGCCTATTTCTTATACGATTCTTCTTCTTTTGTTCCTGCTGGGAATTTCGGTAGGGGCCAATGAGTCTATCGTGAATAATCTTACGACGTTGGGCGGGCAAGCCTTGTTGATCGCTTCGGCCGGTACGTTGGGTAGCGTCTTGGCGGCGTGGGGAGTTTATCATTTCTTTTTTAAGGAAAGGAGCCGGGGATGAAAGGGAGTTTGATCGTCGTGGGCTTCTTTGCCTTGGGGTGCTTGCTGGGATGGAGCGGTTATCTGCCCGGGGTCATTATCGAGAATGATATAACGGTTTATGTACTTTACCTCTTGATGTTTCAAGTAGGGATTAGCATAGGAAGCGATAAGAAACTGAAAGATATTTTATCGAGTATACGGCCGAAACTCTTATTGGTGCCTCTGGCTACTATTATCGGGACGTTGAGCTTCTCCGCCCTGATCAGCCTTGCTCTTACCAAATGGAGCGTGTTCGATTGTTTGGCGGTCGGAAGCGGTTTCGCCTATTATTCATTATCCTCCATCTTGATAACAGAGCTAAAAGAACCGACGCTGGGGGCTCAATTGGCGGCGGAGTTAGGAACGATCGCCTTGATCGCTAATATTATCCGTGAGATATTCGCCTTGCTGGGCGCTCCGTTGTTCGTTAGATATTTCGGAAGGCTATCTCCGATCTGCGCGGGAGGAGCTACTACGATGGATACGACATTGCCGATTATCACCCGTTATTGTGGAAAGGATTTGGTCTTTGTCTCTATCTTTCACGGAATCTTGGTGGACTTCACGGTTCCGTTTTTCGTTTCTTTCTTCTGTTCGATGTGAGTGAAAGAGGCTTCCGAGATCTCGGAAACCACCTTGCAAGGTTGAAAAGTCATTTCCGAGGCCTCGGAAGGCATTTTACAAGGTTGAAAAGTCATTTCTGAGGCCTCGGAAGGCATTTTACAAGGTTGAAAAGTCATTTCTGAGGCCTCGGAAGGCATTTTACAAGGTTGAAAAGTCGTTTCTGAGGCCTCGGAAGGCATTTTACAAGGTTGAAAAGTCATTTCTGAGGCCTCGGAAGGCATTTTACAAGGTTGAAAAGTCGTTTCTGAGGCCTCGGAAGGCATTTTACAAGGTTGAAAAGTCATTTCCGAGGCCTAGAAAAGCTATTTTACAGTTTGCAGCATCACTTCTACCGCTCTTTTTAATTGCGTGTCCTCGCCGGAGAGCTGCGCCTCGGGAGTATTGTACACCTCGACATCCGGTTGCAATTGTTGGTTTTCCAGATAATTGCCTTGCATATCTTTCACGCCTACTTGCGGGATACCGAACACCAAGGTCGGATCGATTTGCGTTTCCCACCATACGGCTGTCATGGTTCCCGGAACCGGGGCGCCGATCAGCTTGCCGATACCTAAGGTCTTATAAACCCAAGGGAAACCATGAGCGTTCGAATAATTATCCTCGCACATCAAGACACAGGACGGTTTGGTCCACTTATTGTAAGGATCGCTACCGATGTATTGTCCGCGAGGCTCGAAGCGCTGATACTCCTTGCCGCTCAATAAGGTAGCCAGATCATCATGCAACCAGCCACCTCCGTTATGGCGGGTATCCACGATCACGGCTTTCTTATTCCGGCAACGGCCTAATAAGGCGGAATAGACCTCGCGGAAACTCTCGCTGTTCATACCTCTTACATGTACATATCCGATTTGCCCGTTCGATAATTTATCTACGGTTTCTTGGCAATTCTCGATCCATCTTTTATAAAGGAGGTTCGATTGCTCTCCGTTACTGATCGCTTTTACCTGTTCCTCGAAACGCTGTTTGCTGGTAGGATCATAGACAGAAAGCATTACTTTCTTACCGACTTTACCGCTTAGCAGTGGATAATAATCGGCGTCTTTCTTTATCGGTGTTCCGTCTATCTTCTCGATGATACAGCCTTTCTTTATCTGGCTGTCGGCCAATGTCAGCGGGCCTTTGGCGATGATTTCCTCGATCTTCAATCCGTCGCCCGTGTATGCGTTATCGAAGAAAGCGCCTAAGCTGGCGGTTTCCGGCCCGGTTAGTCCCGGATTGTAACGAGCGCCCGTATGGGAGCCGTTCAACTCGCCCAATAGCTCGGAAAGCATCTCTTGGAAATCAAAATTGTTGTTGATATGCGGAAGGAAACGGGCGTAAGCGGTCTCATACCCTTTCCAATCCATGCCCCGGAGTGTCGGATCATAGAACTTATCCAAGACTTGACGCCAAGCGTGATGGAAGATATAAGCACGCTCCTCTGCCGGACGATAAGCGAACTCGGCCTTGAAAGCGATCGGTTTTTCCTTGCTATCCTTCAACTCTATCTTTTTCAGTTTACCGCCGGCGGTAAGATAGAGGTTCTCTACTTTCTTATCGGCGAATAGAGTGCCTCGACCGACATTCTTGAGCAGTAATTTAGTGGACTTTTCCTTCAAGTCGTGTTCCCATAAATCAAAGCCTTTCTCGAAAGCGGCGCAATAATATAGTTTATCTCCTTTCGGGGCGAGTACGGCGTCTCCCAATGAGGATGAATTAGCGGTCAGGCGAATAATCCGGTCCTTGCGGTTCTCCAAATCAAACTTCAAGGGGGCTACAGGCTTATCCTTATCCTCTTTTTTCTTATCGGAATCTTTATCGGATGTCTTATCCTCGTCCTTATCTTTGTTTTCATCCGCTTCTACCAAGGCCAGTTCTTCTTTACTGAGGCGGAATTTATCGTAAGCCTCACCGTCGAAGAACATGATGTACACATCCCGCTCAGCACCCCAGCTACCGTGGCTGCGGAAACCGGCACGGTCGGAGGACCAGATCATGGCCTTACCGTCTAATACCCATTTCGCGTCGCCATCCGAATAACCGCTTTCCGTCAGGTTCGTTACCTCGCCGCTACCGTCCGCTTTCACGAGGGCGATATCCGTATTGTTCCATCCTCCGACGGAGATGTAATCTACCAAGAACCACTTGCTGTCTGGCGACCATTGGAAATGCTGGTCTCCATCGCTATACGAATAGAGGTATTTCCCGTCCAATACGGTGCGGACCTGCTTGGTCTTTCGGTTGATAACACGTAAGGTGGTGCGGTTCTCAAGGAAAGCCACCTCGTTACCATCCGGAGAGTATAAGGGTTGGAACGAGGTTTGTCCGGAGACGACAAGAGGCTCCTCTTTCAATTCCGGGGCGTACGTGAATTGCTTATCTTCGTCACGTGTAAGTTTACTTTCGTAGATTCCCCATGTTCCTTCCCGTTCGGCGGAATATACCAATGAACGTCCGTCGGGGCTGAAATCTATATTGCGCTCTTGTTGTGGCGTGTTCGTGATTTGACGAGTCGTCTCGTATTCAATAGAAGTTACGTAAACATCGCCACGAGTGATAAACGCTACCTCTTTTCCATTCGGGGAGACGGCGATATCCGTAGCTCCATCGGTCAGAAGACGATGGATCACGTCGTTCTCGATCTTATCCGCGACGATCTGGATATTCACCTTGGCAGGTTTCTGGCCTTCCTTAACGGTATAGATCTCGCCGTCGTAACTATAGCATAGAGTCCCGGAATTATCGGAGGTAAGGAAACGCACGGGGTGGGTGGTATGCGTCGTGATTTGTTTCTCGCTGTTGCCTGCCAAATCCTTCTTGAAGATGTTAAAGCTTCCTTTCTCCTCGCTTAGGTAATAGAAAGACGCCCCATCCGCGGCCCATACAGGATTACGATCCTCACCGCCAAAAGTGGTTACTTTCTGGAAAGAGCGATCTTTTCCAAGCGTACATAACCAGATATCACGGGTGATAGAAGATTGATGATGCTTGCGCCAAGGGTCCTCGTAACCTTTGTAGTCATTGTATAATAATTTACTGCCATCTTTGCTGAGGGCTATATTTTCCATGTATAACGAAGAATATAAATCCGGCCTTCCTCCGTCCGTGCTTATCTCATAGACTTGCATAAAGCGGGTGCCGGGGAATTGGATATCCTTGGCGTCTTGCAATACGTTGGCCAGATACAAGATGTGTCCGTTATCCTTAAAGGTAGTGGGATATTCGTTTGTGGAGTGGGTGGTGAGCCGCTTGGGTTCCCCTCCCTCCTTGTTCATGAGAAATACATCGAAGTTGCCGCTACGGTTGGAGGCGAAGGCTATTCTCTGTCCGTCGGGCGACCAGACCGGACGGGTATCATGCGCCGGATGTGTTGTCAACTGCCGGGCTTTTCCTCCGGAAGAAGGGACCGTGTAGATATCCCCTTGGTAAGAAAATGCGATCGTCTGCCCGTCCGGGGAGATCGCACAGTAACGCATCCATAACGGACTGTCGTCTGCTTGCGCCGCCGCCGATAAAAATAACGCCAGCGCAGGAATCATCAAGTTTTTCATGTGTACTCTATTTTAGATTTACAAATGTAATCGATTTTCGATATTTATTAGGAGAAATAATTGCGTAGATTAAATTTTTAAATATTTTTGCATATGAACTTTAAAACCGCCAAGATGATGACTAAATATAGGGTGTGTATGACTTTTATGTCCATTTTATTATTGCTATTTCATTTTGTGTTTCTGTTTTCTTGTGGAAAGCTACCGGAAAAAACATTTGCTTTTTCTGATAACCTGCGGATTGACTCTTTGGAACATATGGCTATGGATTCGATTTACCGGAATCCTCGATATGCTCATTCCGCATTGGATGAAGCTTTAAGTCTAACTAAAGATAGCGATAAATATTATAAATTACTTGCGGTTAAAAGCCAGATTTATTTTGCAAATAGTGTATATGATTCCGGGTTTGTTTTACATCGGTCAATTATAGATTATTGCGACCGTGTACCGATGTCTCCCAAGATACATGGACTCTTAGGGACGTTGAAAAATACGGTTGGCAATTATTATTCATTTTTGGATAAAACGGATTCGGCCCTCCTTTGCTATTCCGAGGCGTATCAAGAGATCCGGCAGAGTGAGATGGAGCATAAAATTCCGGATATTTATATCAATATAGCGGATATATATGCCCGGAAAGGAGCTTACGATCAGCGAGCCCGCTACTTTCGCCAAGCTCTTTTCGTGAGTGATTCATTGGGTATTATGGATCGGATGTCCTTTCCTATTTATTTTGGTTTGGGCGAGACGTATATGGAATTGAGGGACTTTGACTTATCCGATCACTTTTACCGTTTGGCGGAGAAAGAACTGGATTCTCGTAACTTGAGCGAGAAATTCACCTTTTGCAATAGCCGGGGAAATTACTATTATTACAAGGAAGAGTATGCGAAGGCGCTTCCTTGGTTCTTGAAAGCCCGTGAGGTGGTACGTCCTACTCATATGGATTTCTATACTAACGTATGCGAGATCAATTTAGGGGAGATCTATCTATGTCTGGATCAGTTGGATTCCGCTCGTTTTTATCTGGAAAAAGGGTTTAGGTACTTCCATACCTATAATAATAAGACGGCCTTGTACCATTTGACGACCTTGAAGGCTTCGCTAGCCTTAAAAGAGGGGAACTCCGGGCTGGCTTATCAATTGTTGAGGAGTTACACGGATACGGTAGGCATAGATCCCAAGATGGTAGCGATCCGTAATAAGAACTTGCAGAATTACTTCGCTACCACGGGCGATTTTAGGCGTGCCTATGAGTACCAAACGAAGAATAGCGTCATTGAGAACAATATTCGTAGCGAACGGACCCAGATGCGTGTCACCGAGATCGATATGCGTTATAGCCAAGATACGACTTTACTCAAGCGGGAGGCTATTATTAAACAACAGGCCGGCCGGATGGAATACTTGGAAATGAGCCGTTGGGTTTGGATCTTGCTTTTTGCGATCTTGTCGATCGTCAGCGGCATGGCTTATTACTTTATGAAACGTAAACGGCATGCCCAATGGTTAAGCCATATCGATCAGGTGACGAAGTTAAAGATGGAGAGTATTCGCAACCGTGTATCCCCTCATTTTATATTCAATATATTGAACCGGGAGATTAGCTCGGAGGAAGAAGGAAGTTCCCGCCGTACGCAACTTTCCGGATTGGTGGAGTTGTTACGTAGTAGTTTGGAGATCACGGAAAAGCTTAGTATCACGTTGGAGGAAGAATTACGCTTTGTCCGGACTTACTTGAATTTGCAGGCGCAAGGATTAGGGCCGGACTTCCGTCTGGAATGGAATCTCGATCCCTCCCTTGACACGGACGCAATCTATCTCCCGGCCATGCTGATCCAGATACCCGTAGAGAATGCCGTGAAACATGGCTTGTGTGCGATCGAGGGCGAGAAGCGATTATCTGTTTTCGTGGAGCGCGACGGGAAAGGCATCCATATCCGTATAGAGGATAATGGACCCGGGTATCGTCCGTTTACGAATGCGGGACATAACGGTACGGGGATGGGAACGAAAGTCCTTTACCGTACGATCCTATTGTTGAATAGGAGAAATAAAGAGAAGATCACCTATTCGGTCCAAAGCAAGGAGAAGGGGATGGGGAGCGGAACAATCGTCAGTTTCTTTATTCCGTTGGATTTTAATTACGCTTTCTAGGTATCGTGAATGTACGAAAGTAATCCGGGCCGTTTCCTCCGGATAGTGGATGGAAGCGGCCCGGATCGAATTGAATCGAATCGGTTGATTCGGGTTATAGTCGCTCAATGTCTTCAACAGAAAGTCCGGAGCATTGGGCGATAAGTTCGGAGTCAAGTCCTTGCTCCTTCATCTTTTGGGCTATCTGGAGTTTTTCCTCTTGACGGCCTTTCTCGATTCCTTTCTCGATTCCTTTCTCGATTCCTTTCTCGATTCCTTTCTGCATTCCTTTTTGCATCCCTTTTTGCATCCCTTCCTGCATGCCTTTTTCAATCCCTTCCGTTTGTGCGTAATCGATGGTCGCATACCAATCCCGATAATTCTTTAGGTTTTCCTCGTAGATCGCACGTTCTTTTTCGCTGAGTGAGTTGACGTTCGCCACGTCCAGCAAGCGAAGGAAGGTCTCCTGTTCCTCCTTGAAGGGAGATTGTTCAAATAGGTTCATATTCTTCAATGTATAAATCCAACGTTCGAAGGAGCTCTTGCACTCCTCCTTGCTTAAACTGAATAACGGGAACGATATGTAGATCTGCTTCATCTTGATCTCATTGAACACCTTTCCCGTCCTCTCGTTAGCGAGGACAACATCCGTACGGAAGTCTGTGAACTCCGGCAACTTGAAATTCAAGAAATAGACTCCGTAGATGGGTAGCAACCGATATTGCCATTGCTTGCCGATTTGTCCTTGCCGGGCCACCATGCGACAAAGATAATAAAAACCTCTGTTAAAGAAATAGTACTGGGGACAATTCTGCATCTCTAGGATGAACTTGGCCCCGGACACGTCCTCGCAGAGCAGGTCGAATATGATGGTACGGTTCTCGACAATCTCGGGCTTGATCTCCTTGTCGAGGTAGGTGATGTCCTTGATCTGTCGTTCGCCGGCTAGGGCGGCGTTAAGGAACTTGATGGTAACTTGCTTGTCTTGGAAGACAGCCTTAAATCCAGCATCAGTCATGATGTCTACGTATTGTGCCATAGTTAAATGGTTTTAGGTGATTACTGCTCCAAAGGTAAGGTTTATTTTCGTATCGCACATCCTGTTTATTGTATATTTCTTAAAAAGCAGATTCATGGTAGTCAGCTTTACTATTTATAGAAAGTACGATTAGTATTAATAGTAGTGCAAAATACTATGGATAGTAATCGGCTCCCATTTTGATCAATTTAAGATACCTTGTTTTTATATTTAGAAGTAAGATTTGCAACTGACCTGAAGTTCTTCCTATTTCGCATGGCATAACTGATATGCCTATCCCCATTGAGATTCTACTGCTTCGTAAGCTTATGGCTTGACAAGCCTTGGATTATACGTTTGTAGTATTCGCTATGATTGCATGTGAATGTTTGTATTTTGTATTTATTATGCGGTTATGGATGGATACAATATATAATGTACATGCGTACATTATATAATAGATAGAAACGGCTAGTATAAACGATCGATTCTTTTAGTCATTTGCAAAGGTACGCGTTTCTTCGATACTTGCAACCCTTCCGGGCTATTTTTTTATCACTTATCCTCTTTCTTATCAATAGGATAGGTTATCCTTTACCAAACAAGCGATTCCTTCAACGAACCTCCCGCTCAAGCGTCTAAAAAACGCAAGATCTAAACGATCGTTTAGACTAGTCGTTTTTGGGTAAAACAAGGGTGCTAAACGACGGGATGGACTTTAATTAACACTATTATTAATATTAAATTTTGAATTTATGAACAAAAAGATTACTACGCTTTTAGCTAGTGCTATGTTAGCGACTGCTTTTTCTGCGGGGGCTGTGAAGGTAGGAGATCAAGTATTGTTGAAAGGAGGCTCAGCTTATTTATCTGTAGCTACCCAGACAACTACTGCCGCTCAGTTCGGCCAAGTTGGGACTGTCTCTACTCTCTCTTCCTTGGATAACTTGAATCCTGCTACGTGGAAAATTTCCGCAATGAAGACTTCTTTAGGAAAGACTATTTATTCATTAGAGAATAAGGCTACTGGCTTGCCTTTGTCTTTTGATCCTGCTCTTGCTGTAAAGACAGCTCCTGCTACTTCTTCAGTTTTAACTTTAGGCGGTAGCGCTAATGAGTGGATTGTAGAGAACGGAGCATTGGTTTCTTACTTTAAGTCAGACTCTGTTGTCTATATTGCTCAAAATGGAAGCTCTTTCTATTTAGCCAAAGATAAGGCATCTAATTCTTCGCATGCTGGTGCGTTAGCTTTAGATATTAACGTGAATGATTTTCCTGCAAGTGTTCCTTTGGATAAAACTGCCTTGAATACATTGCTGAAATCTGTATCTAAAGAAGGCTCCTTTGGCTTGACAATGACTCCTACCGTATCTACAGGTGAGGCTAATCATCTTACGGATACCAAGCTAGAAGCTGAGACAGGTGTTCAGAACGGCTATGTAAAGTTGTATACCGGGAAGAAGGTAGACGATAAGAAGCAATATGTTGTAGTAGATACCGCTTATTATACGGGAACTGAGTCCGATAAGTTTGTCAAGTTCGCTTATGACGAGATGGATGCGAAAGGTCGTGATAAAGGTTCTTACGAATTTAAGTTTACGTACGATGCGAAGAATGACAAACTTCTTGTTCAAGTTTATAATGTAGCCTATCAGATTATAAAGAAGGATGGTACTACGGATGATCAATATAAAGCTGAGCTTGCGAAGGTCAATGGTGCTAAATGGCCGGCATCGGATGTTACGCCGACATCTGCTTTAAATACAAGTCTTGTCGATGTTTATACCGCCGGTACAGGACAATATGTTTATGTTCCTGATTTGGCCGGGAAGAGAGTATTGACAGTTCGCTACAACCAAACTCCGAGCATTAGCGATCAAAATGTTACTATCAAGATCGGTACGAACTTCTCTGGTTTGAAACCGACAACTTTGGCTGATGGTGTTTATTTGATCAAATACAAAACTACGGGTGGTAACACCAAGAGAGGTCAGAATGGTCTTTATGCGTTGGCTAACTTGGCTGGTGAATTTGGTTGGGCTGAACAAGCTGTTAACCAAGAGTTCAAGCATATGCCGGCTGCTCAATGGGCAATTGTGAAGAATGGAACTTCTTCTACGGCTCCTGTTACGGTTAAGAACCGTGAGTTCCCTGAGCTTTCAGAGAGCGCAGTAGCGTTGAATAATAAGACTGTTCAGTTGTACGCTGTTGATGGTAGCGATGACGTATTCTTCTACAATGGGACTGTCGCTGATACGCTTAGTGTAACAAAAGTAGAGGATAGCTTGGCTAAAGACTTGAAGTTAGGTTATCGCTATGTATCCGAGGATTCCGCTAAAGTCCAGACTTATGTGTTCAACTATTTGCATGGTTTGGCATTGGATAAATATTTGAATGTTGATGAATCTGCGGTTCGCGTTGACGAGAATGGTGAGAAGGCTAACTTCCGCTTGCGAATCGTCGCTAAGGATGATCACTACGGTGTAGGTGACAGCTTGGTAAGAAATGTTTACTATATTGAGAAAAACGGTGGTTATCTAACTTATAGCGAAAGTAGCAAGAAATATGAAATAGGTTCTACTCCTCAACCATTCTTCTTGAAAGAGAACAATTGCATTGATGGCAAGCATTACTATGCGTTGGTAGAGGCTAATATCAGATATTATAACGTTAATGCAGCTAATGCATTTTATGAGCCGAAGTATGCGGGTCTCAAGAATACTGATCAAGTTGAAGTAAATGGTGCAAAGGTTATAGTTCCTACATTGACAGTAAATAGCTCTTCCCCATTGTTCGATAAGGATGGAAAGTATTTAGTAGAAGATAATAGTAATATAGAGAAAGCTTATGCTTATAAGGCTAATAGCACTACTGGCATTATCGAATTGGCAGAGATTAGCTTTACGAATGGCCTTAATTCTTCTTACTATAACTCTAACGCCGCTCAAAACGGTAAGAAAGTTTCTGTTGATGATAACTCCTTGAACTTGACGCAAGGTTCTACAGATGACAAGTTTGAAAATGGTTTGAACCGTGAGATCCGTACTTCTGCCTTTGCGGTCGTAACAGATGACTCTCCATTGTATCGTCGTTTCAACAACACGGCTCTGGGCGAAAGCAATACAGATGCTTGCGATAGCTTGGCATTTGTAGAGAGCGTACGTGGTGAGTATTTGATGGATGAGTGGAATAAGAACTTGCAAGATAAGGTGGTTAACTACGCCGGTATCTGGAATCAAGGTAAGGCTGATGGAAAATTGTTCTTCCATATCGATACAGCTTGGGTAAATCGTGGTGCAGGTAACATCAAGCCTCAATATTTAATATCTACGGCTCACGTAGATGTACCGGGTACTCCGGGTGTTCCTTGTACATACGCTCACAACCACTACGACAATAATGGTAAATTAGTAGATGCTGCTCATTGTGGTCATGCTACTCCGGCTAACGCTGGCTATCACTATGGTAAGTATCTGGTTAACTTCTCCGATTCTGCACAGATCGTGATCGATCGTAAGGCTTCCGCTAATCCGTATATGTTGAGCACAAGCGGTAGCGTCAATAGCGCTTACACTCGCGTTGGCTTTGTTGAGGCGATCCACATGGGCGACAGCTTGTATGTATTGACGAATGGCTTCGAGAAAATGGCCCCGGCTGATTTGGATACGGCAGCGATCATCGCTAATTACAAAAAGGCAGGTTTGGAACGTTTCATTGTGAACTTGGCGGGTGATAACCATAAGAATGTTACTTGGTCGTTCCGTTATGTAAACCCGGATAAGGCAGGTAACGTGGCCGAGGAAGGTAATGATAACTCTTTCTTGATTGAGTCTAATGTTTATGCCGCAAATGAGACTTATCGTACGGTTAAGGGTGACAAGGATCGTGCGATCGCTCCGATAGACGCTGCCGCATGGTTGAAGATGCATAATGGTTGCTTGGTATTAACAGATAAGGCCGCTACATTCTCTTCTACGAAAACTGGTGGTGATGGAGCGTTGGTTTTCAATGTTCAACGTATGACAGAAGAGGATCAGTTCGTTACTTCTAATGACGAGATCGCCACTGAAGGCATCTCTATCGTAGCCGGTAACGGTACCGTAACCGTTCAAGGCGCAGCTGGTAAGTCTGTAGTTATCACGAATATCTTGGGTAAGGTAATCGCTGAGACCGTTCTTACCTCCGATAACGCTACAATCTCTGTTCCTGCCGGTATCGTAGCTGTGGCTGTTGATGGTGAGGAAGCTGTTAAGGCTATCGTTAAATAAGAATTTAACAAAATAAGATAATCATACAATTCCCGTGCGGGTATCGATCCAAGTAATCCGTGACGGATGAACAGGCGGGAGTTGGATTAATATTAATACTAAAGTAATAAATTAAGAGGTCCGTAAGTACCTCCGTGAGGAGGAAGTACGGATAAAGGAACAAGAGGATGCGTCGATATAATGTACGCATCCTCTTTAGTGTTTATAGCGGGTGTTGAGGATAAATCCTGCTTCTACTTGCAAAAGAGCGAGATAAGCAACGGCACGCTGATCTCGAGGATAATCCCGTGGATAATAGCCACAGGTACGATGCTCTTTCCGGAATACCGGCTGATAACCGGAAGGCAGACATCCATGGAATTAATCCCCGCCACGGATACCGGAGCGAATTTACCAAAGAAAGAGGCATACAACGGTGCCCCGAATAAAGCTAACATTTCCCGGATGATATTAGCCAATAATGCGATAGCCCCGAGTTGCGAAGCGATTTCTATCCCTGCCGACGCCTCTTTCAGTTGTACGATAAGCAAGGAGGATAAGGAATAATAAGCGAATCCGCTTCCTACAGCCATACAATCATATATATTCCACGAGGTCAATAACAAACTCGCCGCCGCAGAGAATACTAACGTGCCGATGATCGTAAAGAACGGCAGTAGCAAACTGGAAAACCGGATATCCTTTACCATCTTTCCTAATTCGGCGTTTGCTCCCAGGTTCAATCCTACTTGGATAACGAGAGCGTATAGCAAGAATTGCGGTAGTTTTTCGCAATACGTGGAGATAGTCGTGTTGGCGAAGGTTCCGCAAAAGATTCCCGCTGTGAAACATAAGATAACGATTAGGTTATTTTTCATTGAGACCTCCTTTCTTGATAAATAATTTATAAGCGATAAAAGATGCTACCAGACTTCCCAATACTCCGCAAATAGCTAGTATGGCAGCTTGTATTCCAAACTCACCAATATTATTCAGCAAAGATTGGTTGGCTCCTATGGTAATACCAAATATGAACAACATCGCGAAAATCGTATAAGAGATGGAATGTTCCAATCCCTTGAAAGCGGGGACGTGTCGGCATAAATAACCGACGCTTATCCCCAGACCTAATAGACCTAGAATGATAAACATAAGCATATTGTATTTTGAGATGCGCAAGACATCCTTTCCCCGGAAACGAAGCATACGAATACTCCCTCTTTTCCGCAGAAGTTAAACTTGAGTGCAATTAAGACCTAGATGTAGGTGTAAGAAGAGAACTATAAAAAGAAGTCCTCTCAAGAAGAGTATGAATGGATTTAGACAAAACCGCTGAACCAATGAACATGCACGATCGTGTTACCCGAGAAAGCTCGGGTATACCATCTTTTTGAGTTGTTCAGAAGCTTCTTGTTCATCTTATTTGTATCATTGTTTGATTTCCGGCGCAAAGGTAGTAATAAATTAGAGATTCTAAAACTTTTTCTAGGATCGGATATATAAGGGACTTGACTTGGATTTTGGATCTTTTTATGTACATTTGAGGTCCTACCCGCTATTGGGCCAACTAAAAACGGATAGAACAGATATGATTAAAAGAAAAGATTGGTTATGAGGAAAAGAATGATTTTAACAGCATTGGCGGCTGTCGCTATCCCTACGTTGTTGATGGCGGCGGATGAGGCGAGATTAATGCGCTTTCCGGCTACAAATGGTTCAGAGATTGTATTCTCGTACGCTGGCGATTTATATAAGGTCCCGGCTACAGGTGGTGAGGCACAGCGATTGACATCGTATGTGGGGTATGAGATGTTTCCCCGTTTCTCCCCGGATGGTAAGACGATCGCTTTTACGGGACAGTACGACGGTAATACGGAAGTGTACACGATGCCCTCTTCCGGCGGTGAGCCATTGCGTATCACTTACACGGCTACGAATAGCCGTGATGATCTGGGCGATCGCATGGGCCCGAACAATATCGTGATGACTTGGACACCGGACGGTAATGGTATTGTTTACCGCAACCGCATCAGCGATGGGTTCTCCGGTAAGTTATATACGGTAAATAAAGAAGGTGGCCTTTCCGAGGTGGTTCCCTTGCCCGAGGGCGGCTTTTGTAGCTATTCGCCCGACGGAAAACAATTGGCTTACAACCGGGTAATGCGTGAGTTCCGTACATGGAAATACTATAAGGGCGGTATGGCCGATGATATCTGGGTGTATAATTCGGAGAAGAAAAGTGTAGAGAATATTACGAACAATGAGGCGCAAGATATCTTTCCGATGTGGATTGGTGATGAGATCTATTTCCTTTCGGATCGGGATTACACGATGAACTTGTTCGTTTACAATACGAAGACAAAACAAACAAGTAAGGTGACGAACTTCACCGAGTACGACGTGAAATTCCCTAGCAGCTTCGGGAATACGATCGTTTTCGAGAATGGAGGCTATATCTATAAAATGGATGCGGCGTCGAAGGAACCGGAGAAAGTGAACGTAACCCTCGCCTCCGATAATGTCTACGCACGTAGCGAGATCAAGGATGGCTCCAAATATATCACGAGTGCCAGCCTCTCCCCAAAAGGTGAGCGTATGGTGGTGACGGCTCGTGGCGAGGTATTCAATATCCCGGTAGATAAAGGGGTTACGAAAAATATCACCCGTACTCCGGGAGCGCACGAACGTGACGCTCAATGGTCTCCGGACGGAAAACATATAGCCTATATCTCCGACGCTACCGGCGAGACCGAGCTGTATCTCCAAGATTCCGAGGGGGGCGAGCCTACCCAGTTGACCAAGAATAACGATACGTATATCCGTACTTTCCAGTGGAGTCCGGATTCCAAGAAGATTGTCTATACGGATCGTAAGAATCGGATCAATCTTTTGGACGTATCTAACAAACAGCTAACAACTATCTCACAAAGTCTGTTAGGTGAAGCCCGCAACGTAAGTTTCTCTCCGGATAATAATTGGTTGACTTATTCCCGTGTGTCCGATAATAATTTCTCGATCGTCTATGTCTACGATATCGCGGGTAAGAAAGAATATCCCGTGACCGATAAATGGTACGAGTCTTATTCTCCGGTATTCAGTACGGATGGCAAATATCTGGTATTCACTTCCGCCCGTGATTTCAATCCTACGTATAGCCAAACGGAATGGAATCATGTGTATAATAATATGGGTGGCGTATATCTGGCGTTATTGTCTAAGGATACCGCTTCCCCGTTTATGGAAACGGATGCGGAGGTCGCCATTGAATCTACCCCAGCGAAAGCGGATGCCTCTAAAAAGGACGAGACAAAGAATGAGGCTTCTACTCCGGTCGTAAAGATTGATATAGAGGGTATCACGGATCGAATCGTTAAGCTCCCCTTGCCGGGATCGAATTACTACGATCTTTATTCCGATGGAACGAACGTGTATTATTTCACGAAAGGCGGCATGAAGATGTTTGACTTGAAGAAACAGAAAGAGGAAACCGTTAGCGATGCCGCTATGATGGTTGATCCGGCTGGCAAGAAAGCTGTTTTCTTTAAGGACGATCAACTATTCGTAACCGATATACCGAAGGGTAAAGCGGATTTAAGCAAGCCGGTTAATCTGGCGAATATGAAGATCACGGTAGACTATACGAAGGAATGGGCGCAAATCTTCGATGAGGCTTGGCGTGCTTTCCGGGATGGTTTCTATCTGGAGAATATGCATGGCAAGGATTGGAAGGCGATCAAGGAGAAATACGCCGCCCTTCTTCCTTACGTGAAAACACGTTTGGACTTGAATTATATTATTGGCGAGATGATCGGCGAGCTGGGAGTAGGGCATGCTTATGTGAACCCCGGTGAGGTGGAAAGTCCTAAACGGGTATCGATGGGTCTGCTAGGTGCTGAGGTTTCTCGGGATAAGAGTGGTTTCTTCCGCTTGGAAAAGATCCTGCCGGGGGCTTCTTGGAGTAAGGAATTACGTTCTCCATTGACAGAGC
Source organism: Parabacteroides sp. AM17-47 (assembly GCF_003434625.1). Classification (NCBI taxonomy): domain Bacteria; kingdom Pseudomonadati; phylum Bacteroidota; class Bacteroidia; order Bacteroidales; family Tannerellaceae; genus Parabacteroides; species Parabacteroides sp. AM17-47. The sequence continues at coordinate 243,761 of NZ_QTLI01000003.1, read as the reverse complement.
CGGGTGTTGAGGCGAAGGCCGGAGAGTATATCGTCGCTATAGACGGAGTACCTACGAATAGCGTGAACGATATGTATAAGTTGTTGATCGGAAAGGCGAACGTTCCGACCGAGTTGTCTTTGAATAGCAAGCCTCAGTTGGCGGGCGCTCGTAAGATCGTAGTCAGTCCGTTGGCGGAAGAGTATTCTTTGTATCATTATAATTGGATCCAAGATAATATCAAGAAGGTGGATAAGGCGACGAACGGTAAGGTCGGTTATATCTATATCCCGGATATGGGGCCGGAAGGCTTGAATGAGTTCTCCCGCTATTTCTATCCGCAATTGGATAAGGAGGGTTTGATTATCGATGATCGTGCGAATGGCGGTGGAAATGTCTCCCCGATGATTCTGGAACGTCTGTCTCGTGAGCCGTATCGTTTGACGATGCGCCGGGGTTCTTCTTTGATCGGGACCGTGCCGGATGCCGTACAGGTCGGCCCGAAAGTTTGCTTGATCAATAAGTATTCCGCTTCCGATGGCGATTTGTTCCCGTGGGGCTTCCGTGCGCTTGGCTTAGGTAAATTGATTGGAACCCGTACTTGGGGAGGTATCATCGGTATTAGCGGCCCGCTTCCTTATATGGACGGTACGGATATCCGTGTGCCTTTCTTCACGAGCTATGATCCGAAGACGGGTAACTGGATTATCGAGAACCATGGTGTGGATCCGGATATCTTGATCGATAACGACCCCATCAAGGAATGGAACGGTGAGGATCAACAGTTAGACCGTGCTATCGAGGAAGTCATGAAACAATTAAAAGAACGCAAACCGCTAGCCCCTGTCCCCGCACCAAGGGACTGGAGCCATAAATAATGAGAGGTTATTTGTAGAGACGGGGCACGCCCCGTCTCTACAAATAAATAGTAAACGGATTAAAAACTAGTAATCTATCTATGGAACGATTCGCAGCCATTGACTTTGAGACCGCTAATGGAAAGCGGAGCAGTATTTGCAGTATAGGTATCGCCATATTGGAGGATGACTGGGTAGTAGATAGCATTTATACCTTGGTACGTCCTACCCCTAATTTCTATACCCGTTGGACTACGGCCATACATGGATTGACTGCTGAGGATACGAATGACGCGTTATGTTTCGAGGAGGCTTGGGAAAGCATCGCCCCGAAACTAAAGGATCTCCCCCTTGTTGCCCATAACAGTCCGTTTGATGAGGGATGCCTGAAAGCCGCCCACGAGGTGTATGACTTAGCCTATCCGAAATATCCCTTCTATTGCACTTGCCGTCTCTCCCGGAAGATGTACCCATTTCTGGTAAATCATCAGTTGCAGACAGTAGCCGCCCACTGCGGTTACGACCTTACCCGACATCATAACGCCATGGCCGACGCTTACGCCTGTGCTCATATCGCCCTTACGATGATGCGGGAAAAAGAGGTCGATACCTTGGAGGCACTTATGGCTTCCTGTTACTCTAGGTAACTATGGGGTGTTTTTCCCGGCTATTTTATCCACCACGACAGCGATAGCGCCATCTCCCGTCACGTTGCAAGCGGTGCCAAAACTATCCATGGCAATATAAAGGGCGATCATCAACGCTTGCAGTGTCTCATTGAATCCCAGCATACTTTGCAAGATACCCAAAGCGGCCATAATAGCCCCTCCCGGAACCCCCGGAGCCGCTACCATCGTAATTCCCAGCATCATGATAAATCCGCTGAAGTTGGAGAAGGTAACCGGTTCTCCCGCCATGATCATGATAGCCATAGCGCAAGCTACGATTTTCATGGTGCTACCTGCCAGATGGATCGTTGCGCAAAGCGGTACGGTAAAGATCGCTATATTCTCCCGTACGCCATTCTTGACAGCCTGCGCCAGTGTCACGGGAATCGTGGCGGCGGAGGATTGGGTCCCCAGAGCCGTAGCGTAGGCCGGTAACATATTCTTCAAGAGGCGGAGCGGATTCTTCCCGGCTATGGCTCCGGCTATCGTGAATTGGATCAATAACAATAATACATGTAAGACAAAGATGACTATGATAACCTTAAGGAACATCGTGATAATACTCATGACTTGTCCGCTCACGGTCATGTTCAGGAAGATACCGAAAATATGGAGCGGTAATAACGGGATGATAACCACCTCGATTAGCTTAATGATAATTTCCTTGAAATCCGTGAAAGAGTCACGCAGGGTGGTTCCCGCTATATTAGAAAGCCCTAGGCCAATCGTAAAGGATAGCAGCAAGGCTGTCATGACATCCATTAAAGGCGGCATATTTACCACGAAGTAAGGTGTCAGCATGAAATCTTCCGGATTCTCCATCGCCGTCAATTCCGTGTTGGTCGGTAGTATGTGCGGGAATATAGCCGATCCGCTCAGGAACGTGAAGAAACCCGAGAAGACTGTTGAACCGTAAGCGATCAAGGCGGTTATCAACAATAGCTTTCCGGCTCCTTTACCCAGATCTCCGATAGCGGGAGTCACCAGCCCCAATATGATTAGAGGGATGGAGAACGATAGGAAGTTGCCGAACAATGAATTGAAGGTTACAAAGATACGTGCGATTCCTCCCGGTAAAAACTGGCCGAACAATACGCCGGCGGCGATAGCGATAACGACTTTAGTTAACAATGATACTCTGATCTTCTTCATGGTGTTGCTTTATTTTGAAGCCAATGGCGGCCATCGTAATACTCATCAACGGACTGATCAGGTTAAAGAAGCAATAAGGAAGATACGTCAGGGTCGCTACGCCTAATATCGTGGCTTGCGTCATGCCGCAGGTGTTCCACGGTACCAGCACGGACGTTACGGTTACGGAATCTTCCGTCGTACGGCTTAACAGGCGACTCTCATATCCTTTTTTCTTGTAGATATCCTTGAACATATTTCCGGTAAGGATAATAGATATGTATTGATCGGCCGTAACGATATTCAAGAATAAACCAGAGAATACGGTAGACGCCACCATGCCGACCCTCCGTTTCATAAAGCGCAGGAATACGGACGTAAGGCTTTCCAGCATACCGCTGGCCGTCATGGAACCACCGAAGCACATGGCGCAGATGATCAGCCAGATCGTATTCATCATACCCGCCATACCCCGGGTGGCGACCAAGCTGTTCAAGGCCTCGTTGCCCGTATCGATTTGGGTACTCCCGTAGAATGTCATGAATAATCCCTTAAACAGGGAGGAGGCATCCGCTACCGACGCTCCCGCTACCTCTTGCAATAAATGAGGCTGGAAAAAGATCGCGAGCCCCCCCGCCATCGCTGTCGAGATAAACAAGGTGATCAAAGACGGTACTTTCTTGGCGATTAATATACCCGTTACCACCGGTACGATCAGTAGCCAGAGTGAGATATTAAAACTTTCGTTCAACGAGGCGGCGAACTCGGCTATTTGCCCGGATGCGTTCGAGGTATGCGTAAAACCCGCTATGGTAAAGATAATCAACGTGATCACCATAGACGGTATTGTCGTAAGCATCATATACCGGATATGGGAGAACAAAGGGGTATGCGTTACGGAAGAGGCTAATACCGTCGTGTCCGAAAGCGGTGAGATCTTATCCCCGAAATAAGCGCCCGAGATGATCGCCCCGGCTACCCACCCCGTAGCGAAGCCCTGTGCCTCACCGATACCCATCAAGGCGATACCGATCGTGGCGATGGTAGTCCACGAGCTACCGGTCATAACGGATACGACAGCGCAGATCACGCAACAAGAGGCAAGGAAGAAACTCGGATGGATGATTTGCATCCCGTAATAAATCAAGGTCGGGACGATACCGCTGATCATCCAGCTACCGGATAAGGCGCCAATCAACAATAGGATAATTATAGCCGTGGCCACTCCCAATATGTTTTTACATATCGCCTCTTCTATATCACGCCATTTGACTTTGCAGAAGATCATGGCCAAAAGGGAGGCGACCGCCGTGGTGGTAAGTAATACGACTTGGCTTCCGCCGCTCAACGCGTCGCTGCCAAAAGTGCGTATGGTTACAAACAAAAGAGCTACCAGCACGAGGATAGGCACTAGTGAAAGTAGAGGGGAGGGCATCTTCTTAAGATGATTTTCCATTGTTCATTCAGTCGCTTAAATAATGATGGTGCGAAAATACTAAAAATACCTTGAATAACGCTATGAATTATAGATTGATTTCCTTATTTCACAGTCTTTTGGACGATCTTATAACCGGTTGCCGCTATAAGAATGCTCATAAACGGGCTGACGATATTAAAGACGCAATAAGGGAAATAAGTCCAAGTAGATACGCCGAGGATTGTAGATTGCGTCATGCCGCAAGTCGTCCACGGGATCAGCACGGAGGTGACGGTGACGGAGTCTTCCGTTGTCCGGCTAAGCAGGCGGCTCTCGAATCCACGTTGCTTATATACTTCTTTAAACATTTCGCTGTTCAGGATGATGGCGATAAACTGGTCCGCCGTGCAGATGTTCAAGGATAATCCGGACACGACGGTAGAGGCGACCATGCTGGTACGGCCTCGCATGAAATGCAAGAAGATACGTGTGATGCTTTCCAGCATGCCGCTAGCGGACATGGCCCCGCCGAAACACATGGCGCAAATGATCAGCCAAATCGTGTTCATCATCCCGGCCATTCCCCGGGTAGAGACTAGAGAGTTCAGGGCCTCGTTGCCGGTCTGTATCTGCGTGCTGTCATAGAAAGTCATCAGCAGGCCTTTGATATAGGCGATAATTCCGCTATCCGTGATCCCGGAAATCTCCAATAAGGCGTTTGGCTGGAAGATCAAGGCGAATATTCCGGCGAGTATGGAAGAGGCGAAAAGCACTACGATCGAAGGTGTCTTCTTGGCGATCATGATTCCGGTAACGATCGGTACGATCATAAGCCAAGGCGTGATATGGAACGAGCCTTTCAAGGCTTCGGAGAAAGCGGCTATCTGGGACGCGTCCGCTGTCTCCCTCGAGAATCCGGCGATGCTGAATACGATCAGTGTGACGATCATAGAGGGAACGGTCGTATAAAGCATATACCGGATATGCGTGAAAAGGGGCGTGTCCGTTACGGAGGCCGCCAATACCGTAGTGTCTGATAACGGCGACATCTTATCCCCGAAATAAGCGCCCGATATAATCGCTCCGGCTACCCACCCCGTACTGAAGCCTTGCGCCTCGCCAATCCCGATCAAGGCGATCCCGATGGTGGCGATGGTAGTCCACGAGCTACCCGTCATAACCGATACGATACTGCATAGCAGGCAACAGGCCACGAGGAAGAAATCCGTTTGCATGACTTGCAACCCGTAATAGATCAAGGTCGGCACGATCCCGCTTACCATCCAACTGCCCGATAGGGTTCCGATCAATAAAAGGATGATGACGGACGGTGCGATCCCATAGATGTTACGGGCGATTTGCCCCTCGATATCTTCCCACTTGATCTTGCAATGAAAGACGGCGATCAAAGAGCAGATCGAGGTGGCTATCAATAATACGATTTGGCTGGCTCCTCCAAGGGAATCGCCCCGGAAAATATAGATGGCTACGGCCAGCATGATGACTAATGTCACTACGGGTAGTAAAGAGATCGCGATGGAGGGTGTCCGGGGCTTTTCTGCCATGGGTTTATTCACGTCGTTTGTTATTTATCATGGATAATCCGAATAAATTCTTTATACGGACTTGCCTTGTGTTATCGATTCTAATTAATTTCGCTGCAAAAATAAAAAAGGATTTGGATAGGAGGGTAACTTATGGTAGTAAATAATCGGTTAGGCTATTTATTTGTCTTTTTGGGGATGAGTATGGCGCTATATGCCCAGCGAAAGACGGAAGTGATCCGTTATGGCGATCTGGATCAGTGGGTGGTACGTAAGATCACGGAATCGGCTATTATCGGGAAGGAGACGAAGACACTTTACTGCGTTGGCCCTACGGATACGATTATCGGAAATAGACCTTTTGAGTCGAAAGCTTCGCCTTGGGGCAGTTCTAACGTGATGGCTAGGGTGAGCGGGATTACGAAAGCTAGCGTCAGTGTCTACCCCGAAAGACGGGATGAGGGGTATTGCGCACGGCTGGAGACGGGGATAGAATCGATCTCGGCGATGGGTATCATGAACGTGAAGGTGTTGGTCGGGGGATGCCTCTATCTCGGCCGTTTTCTGGAACCGGCGAAGAATTCTTCGGAGACGTGGGGACAGATCGTTTGCGGTATCCCGTTTCACCAAAAACCTACGTCCTTGTTATTCGATTATAAGGTGAAACTCTCCGGTGATCCCAATCGTATTAAATTGAGCGGTTTTAGCAAGAGATCGGAGGTAAATGGCATTGATATGCCTTTGGTGAATCTCTTTCTTCAGAAGCGTTGGGAAGATAAGGACGGGAACATATATGCTAAGCGTATCGGTACGCTGGTAATCCGGATGGATAAAAATACGGATTGGGTAAACGATGCCAATTTCACGATCTTATACGGCGATATCACGAAACGTAGCGATTATAAAGAATATATGGGGTTTCAACTCGGAGAGTCCGCTCGTTATAGTTTAAACAGCAAAGGTAAGAACGTCCCTGTCCAAGAAATCGGCTGGGGAACGGAGGACGATGAGGTAACCCATATGATCTTAGAGTTCTGTTCCAGTCACGGAGGCTCATACATAGGGTCTCCGGGAAATACCTTTTGGGTAGATAATATCCGGTTGGGATATTGAGCCTATTATCGTTGAAACCCTATGGTATTTGTCTCCGGTCTTGATACAGAAGCCAACAAATGAAGCGTAGCTTGTTTTATTCTATGGTTTCGTGATCAGAATATAATAGTCTGATATTAGCCTCTAATATTCTGAATCCACTCCCATGATCGTGCGGCATACCATATTTGGGGCCAGATTTATAGCTCCCGATTCTTATATCATACATTATCTTCCCATCGGTTAAGAGTGATATAAAACGCTCAAATGATGGCTCTGTATATATATCGGCTTTATTGAAGTAGAAGAGTTCCTTACCTCCTTCTTTTTTTGTTTGGGCAGTTACATATAATAAGTTCTTTAGCTTCTTTGTTAGTGCTTTTTGAATGTCTTGATAGGTGTAACCTACGCTACAATCTAACAGCTCTTTTGTATTTAAGTCAAATACTCCTATTAATATTGTCTTGGCGACAGGGTTGTTTAGGAGTTTAAAAGAATATTTCTTCATATATGTGTTATAGCTATTTGCAAACATAGACGTATGCAAGCTATTTATAGATGGTGCATCTTCATAAGGTGTTCCAAATTTATCTTTTAAATAAGCATTCGCACGTTTGGGAAATGAGGGGCTTTTAGTGAATAGGGTAACGTAAGAGCATGAAGCGCCGCGATGAGATTTTATTTCGAATCCAGCTAAATCGGGCTCGTCTAAATTGTTCTCGACAACTCCGATGTAATCTTCAAATGTTTTTCCAATCCCAGTATTGTTGGCTCTATTGCTTGGAACATATTCCAAGGATTTAACCTCTTTGAACTTTGAAATAATAAAATCCTTATTCTCCATAACGTATTATATTAAATATGAGTAAGTCAATAATATCTCTATCTTTGGAAAAATCTTCCTCTGATATGAATAGCTGTTCTATGGTAATGTTGAAATAGTGGCATATTTTATAGATCTGACTAAGGGTGTACTTATGTGGAAATTTAGGGCTTTCTATACTCCCGATTAAGCCCGGAGCCACTTCGAGGAGATTCGACAACTCTTTTTGGCTAACATTGTTGGCCTCTCTTAGCTCCTTTATCTTAAGGATGATTTCAAGTTGATACTCGGTCTTTCTAATCATTATTGTTATTTTTGCCCAAAAATATAGTTTTATATATGCTTATGTACTCACAATATGTGAGCAAATGAGTATATTTGCACTCACATAATATAAGTAAGGAAGGTATGTACAAAAGAACGATTGATAATAGGTGGAGCTTTAAGGATGCCGATACCAAAGAATTTACTCATTGCTATCATGCGTATCCTGCGATGATGATTCCCCAAGTAGCAAGAGCTCTAATAGAGGAATATAGGCCAGAGGATGGAGTTGAGCTACTTTTTGATCCATATATGGGAAGCGGTACATCGTTAGTTGAGGCTTCTATAAAAGGTATAAATGCGATAGGAACAGACCTTAATCCATTGGCTAGATTGATGAGCCATGTAAAAACAACCCATTATGATTTATCTTGTATCAGAGATACTTTTTCAATGATGCAAGCCTTGTTCTTTGAGTATTCTGAAGATAAGGTCAAGAATAAGAATTTCGATAATATTTCTAATTATACTTATTGGTATTCCAGAGATAGCCTTTTGCGCCTTTCTTATATTTATCAAGTAATTAATGAATGTGTGGCTTTAGATTTCGCTGATTTCTTTAAAGTTCCTCTTTCCGAGACTGTTAGAGAGGTGTCGTTTACGAGGAATGGAGAATTTAAGCGGTTTAGGATGAAGGAAGAGAAAATTAAAGACTTCAAACCGGATGTCTTTCGATTGTTTGAAGAAAAGGTTATAAGAAATATAAATGGACTTGAGGAGTTTAATAGTATAAAATATCCATGTAATATAGGTATCTATGACTTTAATAGTACTATAGAAATCCCTTCCGATATAATACAGCCGAATAGTGTTGATATGGTTGTAACCTCTCCGCCTTATGGCGATAGTAGAACAACCGTTGCTTATGGACAATTTTCAAGGTGGGCAAATGAATGGTTCAATTTTGAAAATGCTAAAACACTAGATAATCTCCTAATGGGGGGACGAGTTCAGAAAGAGGAACTTTTTGAGACTAAAAGCATTAAATCTGAACTGGACGAAATAAAGAGCATTGACCCAAAGAGAAATTTGGAAGTGGTCTCGTTTCTTAATGATTATAGTTGTTCTATAAAGAATGTCGCGTCTGTAATAAAGAGTGGTGGAGTCGTTTGTTATGTCGTAGGGAACAGAACGGTTAAGGGGGTTCAAATTCCATTAGATTACTTTACTGCTGAAATGTTTGAGAAGAATGGTTTTACACATATCGATACTATTGTTAGAGAAATACCTAACAAAAGGATGCCTTCCAAAACAAGTCCTACTAATGTGGCAGGGAAGAAGGTTAGTACGATGTGCAATGAATATATAGTCATATTGGAGAAGAAATAAGGAAAGAGGCTGTTTTATTTGACTGAATTGATAGCCAATGGCTCCTAGTGTCGAGTTCTTTCTTTTTGACAGTTTGTAATCTTAACGCCCGTAGAATCGATTATTGCGGGGGAATGTACAGTCTACTCTTAAATTTGAGTTAAAATATATTTAATCGCTTGTTGGATAGTTGGATATCAAAAGATGCTCTTTTGTTCTAGCGAAACTAGCTCATCCTAATTCCTATTTTATGGGATGAAAAACCTATCTCAATGGGTTACGATAGGGAAGTGACAGGGTTATGATGGTTATTCTTGATAGTTCACGACCCTATTCTTGACTATTCACGATGCCTAACGGCACTATTGGCGTTGCCAAACACGACCGATAGTGTAGGCTTTTGTCGATACTCGTGTGTAAAAAGTAGTACTTTGCCGCATAAAACGCCGCTTACAACCTCCTTTTTCTCATTATCTTGCCTCTTTTACGAATAGCCTATGTCACGATATGCGCTTTATTTCAGTCAAAAGGATTGTATGAATGCTGTTTTACTGACAGGGAGATTCGCGGGAAATAGTCTGTATTGGAAGTAAAATATAAATAGATAATTGAAAGTAGAAATGAATTGTTCTTTTAATGTACGCTCGTACATTAATGTGTAGTTAAATACGTTGATATTTGAGAATTTTTTATGGGATAGAAACGACTAGTTTAAACGATCGATTCTTTTAGTCATTTGCAAAGGTACGCATTTCTTCGATACTTGCAACCCTTCCGAGCTATTTTTTTATCACTTATTCTCTTTCTTATCAATAGGATAGGTTATCCTTCACGAAACAAGCGGTTCCTTCAACAAACCTCCCGTTTCGACGCTCAAAAAACGCAAGATTTAGACGATCGTTTAGACTAGTCGTTTTTAAATAGCGACGATTTGTTAAGGTCTTGAATGATATTTAATTAACACTATTATTAATATTAAATTTTCGATTTATGAACAAGAAATTTACAACGTTTTTGGCTAGCGCCATGCTTGTATCTGCTTTCTCTGTAGGTACGGTAGCGGCGTATGTCGGAACTCCAGTTGCTCCGCAAGCTACAATGGCTGCGGAAGAAACTCCGGATCCTAATGCGACGATAACGCCTAAAAAAGGGGAGGCCGTTTTGTTTCAAAACGGTTCTGAGGCGAAGTTCTTAGGTATCACAAAAGGAACGACCTTCGGTTATATTACAAAGGAGACTGGGACTTCTCAGTTTACATTGGAGAACTTAAACAAGGCTACTTGGACAGTTTCGGAGAAGAAGACCGTTTTAGGTCAAACGGTTTATTCTTTTGTGAACAAGAATACAGGCTTGACTTTCGCTGTAGATCCTTCTTTGGCGGCAGAGGCTGTTATGCAAGAAGACGGTGAAACGGTAGATGCGGCTAAAACCGCTAAGAAAGTTGAGGAGGCGGCCGTAGCCACTTTAGGGGGTAGCGCTACGGAGTGGGTAGTGAAAGATCTTGACGGCAGCGGCAAAACTTTGGTTTCTTATGTGGATGGTAATAAATATGTTTATCTGGCGACCAGATCGTCTGATGGCAAGATGATCTTGGTTAAGGGATCAAGTACTTCTTTAACGGGAACATCTGTATTATCTATCGGATTGAACCAAGGTAATATTCCGCAGGAGTTAGAATTAGGAGCAAAGGATTTAAATACCTTGTTGCAATCGGCAGTTGAAAACTCTTTCCGTTTGAATATGACTCCGGAGGTTACTTCTGGAAAGAAAAATCATTTGACGGCGACCGACCTTGTTGCGGAAGACGCTACTGAAGGCTATGTACTTTTACAGGCTAAAGACCAGAAAAAAGATGATGCGCAGTTGTATGTTGTTGTTGATACCACTTATTATGGCGGTACGGAAACAGATGGTTCCTTGCTTACTTATACGTATGATGCCTATGGGCCTAAAAACGACGATGGCTCTTTAAAGGATACGAAATCTATTACGGGTACCGTGGAGGGTGAATCAGTTACATATACAACTCTAAAGAACGGACGTTTGCAAGGCTCTTATAAGTATAAGTTTACTTATAATGCAGTAGATGACAAGCTTTATGTCCAAGTGAAGGACGCTATGCACCAAGTGCCTCGCAGAGAGGATGAGACAGATGCCGCTTATGCTAAAAGAATAAAGGACAGCTTTGATAATGCGAAATGGCAATCCGCTGAAAACGTAGTAAACGACAAGTATATTTATATGGCTAGTCTAGCCAGTGTAAATGTATTGTCATTGAATACGGATGAGACGGAAAAAGAAAAAACAGGTGTGGTAACTCAAAACGTAAAGATTACTATCGGTACGAGTTTCACAGGTTTGAAACCGACTACAATCCCCGATGGTGTTTATACGGTCCAGTTTAAGGCTAAGGCAGGAAATCCGAAGTTCGCCCAAAACGGTACTTATGCGTTGGCTAACCTTGCTGGTGATTTCGGCTGGGCTGATCAGGCTAAGAGACAAGATTTCAATCATATGCCGGCTGCTCAATGGGTGGTTAAAAAGAATGGAGTTTCTACTACGTCTGCGGTCACGATCAAGAACCGAGAGTTCAATGATTGGGGAGCTGATGCGTCTGCTGAAAGTGTTTTGCCTAAGACTTCAACCCAATTCTATGCGGTGGAAGGTAGCGGTGATGTCTTTTATTTCAATGGAACAATGCCCGATACATTGACCTTCACGAAGGTAGCGGACGAATTAGTCAAGGATACGAAGTTGGGTTATAAGTACGTAACCGCTAACGAGGCTATGGTGCAGACCTATACATTTAATTACTTGCATGGCTTGTCATTAGACAAATATTTATACACCCCGGCAGGCAAGGACTCTATCGTACGTGTAGACGAGAATGATGGCAAGTCCAATTTCCGTTTGATCTTGAAAGTCAAGGATGACAAATATGGCTATGAGAATGGCTTGGTAAGAAACGCTTACTATGTATCTGATGGCAAGGGACATTATATCTCTTATGACTCTGACGCTAAAAAGTATATGATGAAATCCGAGCCTACTTTGTTCTTCTTGAAAGAGAACAATTGCGATAATGGCAAGCATTACTATGCGTTAGTGAAGGCTGTGGAGCGTACGCATGCAGTTGGTGAGGGCTCATTCTTCACTTCTGATTATTTAGGTAAAGAGGTTAAGGAAGGTAAGATCGATGGTAAGGAGCTTGCTAAAGTGAAAGACGAAGAAAATACGCTTCTTTACGACAAGGATGGCTATCGTTTAATTAAGGACAACAGCGAGATCAAGAAGGCTTATGTGTATACGTTGAATGAAGATGAAAGTAAAGTCATATTTGACGAGATTGAATTAACTTCAGTTGCTGAACAAAAACACAAATCAACGGATTATGCTACTGTCAAGGTTTCTGTGGATGATAACACGTTGGATTTGACGGAAGGAAAGTTGAATGATAAGTTCGATGATGGCACTGACAATGAGATCCGTACTTCCGCTTTTGCGGTAGAGGTTGACAACTCTCCATTGTATCGTCGTTTCGACAACGCCGAGTTGGAAGAGAGCGAGACAGCTGACAGCTTATTCTTCGTAGAAAAGATCCGTAAGGAATACTTGATGGATGAGTGGAATAAGAACTTGACAGATAAGAAGGTTGATTACGCTGGTATCTGGAATAAGGAGAAAGCTGATGGTAAATTGGCGTTCATCGTTGATACCGCTTGGGTAAACCGTGGCGCTGGCAATATCAAGCCTCAATATTTGGTGTCTGTAGCTCGTCAGGATCAAGCCGGTACTCCGGGTGTTCCTTGTACATATGCTCATAATCATTTCGACAACGCCGGAAATCCTGTAGAGGCAGATAAATGCTCACATGCTACTCCTGCTAGCCAAGGCTTCAACTACGGTAAGTATTTGGTAAGTTTCGGTGACTCTGCCCTTATTAAAGGCAAGGAATACAAGACTCCGTATATGGATATTGACGGTGGTTATACTCGCGTTGGTTTCGTAAAGGCTATCCACGCAGGCGACAGTTTGTTCATCTTGGTGAATGATTTCGCTAACATGAAACCGGAAGAGTTGAATGTTGAGACAATTATCAAAGCTTATGAGAAAGCTAAGATCAACGAGACATATATTGTAAACTTGCGAGGCGACAACCATAAGAACGTAACTTGGTCATTCCGTTACGTAAATCCGGATAAGGCCGCTCAAGCTTACGAGGATGGTAAAGAGGGTGAGAACAATGAGTTCATGTTCGAGTCTAACATTTATTCCGAGACTGCTGACGCTGCTGTTACGGGTAATAAAGGTAAGGCTACTGCAGGTTACAAGGAAGTTAAGGCCGGTTCCATAGCTCCTCAATATGCCGCATGGTTGAAGATGCAGAACGGTTGCTTGGTATTAACTCGTGGTGATTCAGAGTTCAGCGCAGCTAAGACTGGTTCTGACGGTGCCTTGATCTTCAACGCATATCAGAAGACTGATGCTGAGGATATGGTAACATCTATCGAAGGCGCTAACGCTGAAGGCGTATCTATCGTAGCCGGCAACGGTACTGTAACCGTTCAAGGCGCAGCCGGTAAGTCTATCGTTATCACGAATATCTTAGGTAAGGTTGTCGCTGAGACTGTTCTTACCTCCGATAACGCTACAATCGCTGTACCTGCCGGTATCGTAGCCGTAGCTGTTGATGGTGAGGAGGCTGTAAAGGCAATCGTGAAATAAGAAATAAACGAAATAAGATAATCATACGATTCCCGTGCGGGTATCGATCCAAGTAATCCGTGACGGATGAACAGGCGGGAATTGGATTAATATTAATACTAAAGTAATAAATTAAAGTTCATCCGTAAGTACTTCCGTGAGGATGGAAGCGGATAAAAAGACAAGTCCTTGGCAATGTGTTCGCATGCCAAGGACTTCGTGTTTATACTTGCCTTCGTCAGACCTAATGAGTGTATGAATTGTTTAATTCTGCGTAAGCAACTCCGTCAGCCTCTTGACCCCTTCCGAGGCCCCGGCCTGTATATGCTCGATATCGTTGCGATAAGTACGTACATCTTTCGGGTCGATCAAGTAGATCGGTTGGCCCCGGCGCACGTAGTTTAGTAATCCGGCAGCAGGGTAGACGTTTAAGGAGGTACCGATAATCACGAAGATATCACAATCTTCCACCAGCTTGATGGAAGGCTCTATCATGGGTACCGCCTCTCCAAACCATACGACGAAAGGACGTAGCTGATTTCCGTGAGGGTCCTTGTCGCCCAGATGAATATCCGGGTTCTCCGGCGATAGATTGTAGGTCGTGTCCAGATCCCTTACGGAGCATGCCTTCATCAACTCTCCATGCAGATGGATCACGTGGCTGCTACCTGCGCGTTCATGTAAGTTATCGATATTCTGGGTAATGATCCGTACGTCGAAATCTTTCTCCAAGGCGGCAAGGCCGAGGTGACCGGCGTTAGGTTTCGTATTCAATAGCTCTCTTCTGCGCTGGTTGTAGAAGTCGAGAACCAATTTAGGGTTGGCGGCGAAGCCTTCCGGCGTGGCGACATCTTCCACCCGGTATTTCTCCCATAACCCGTCCGAGTCACGGAAAGTGGAGATACCGCTCTCTGCGCTCATTCCCGCTCCGGTAAGTATGACTAACTTTTTCATCTGTTACTTGTTTAATGTATAGATGTATATATTAATAGTTACGAAGTTACGACTTTATTTCGTAAAAAGCTTTGAATGAAATAAAAAGTTCTTACAAAATGCTGTTATACGATTAAAAGCATTACTTTTGTGGCTTATAATTAGTTGAACAAGAAAAAAGAATGGATAAAGTAAGTTATGCGCTTGGCTTAAGTATCGGAAATAATTTCCAGAACTCAGGCATCAAGGATCTTCAAGTGGAAGATTTTGTACAGGGATTGAATGACGTCTTAACAGAGGCAAAACCTGCTCTTAGTTATGATGAGGCAAAACAAGTGATCAATGATTACTTCATGAAGCTTCAACAAGAGAAACTGGAGATCAATAAGAAAGCCGGTGAGGAGTTCCTTTCTATCAATAAGCATAAGGCTGGTGTGGTAGAGTTGCCTAGCGGTTTGCAATACGAGGTGCTGAAGAATGGTACAGGCGCTAAACCTACGGCGAACGATAAGGTAAAATGCCACTATCACGGTACGTTAATCAACGGTCAGGTGTTTGATAGCTCCGTACAGAGAGGCGAGCCCGCCGTATTCGGTGTTTCACAGGTAATCCCGGGATGGGTAGAGGCCTTGCAGTTGATGCCGGTCGGTTCTAAATGGAGATTGTTTATCCCGTCTAACCTTGCTTATGGCGAGCGTGGGGCAGGTGAGGCTATCGAGCCGAATAGTACGTTGATCTTCGACGTTGAGTTATTAGATATCGAAAAATAATATATAAGAGTTAAAGAAAAATGAAAAAGTTAAGTGTATTAGTCGCTACAGTGATTGTAGCAATGGGCGCATCTTTCACCTCTTGCGGTGATTCTCACAAAAGCGCGAGCTTGAAGACTTCTATCGATAGCGCAAGCTACGCTATTGGTATCAGCACAGGTGCCGGTTATAAGGAAAACTTAAAGACTTTGCCGGGTGGTGAGGCTAACGTAGATGATTTGATCGCTGGTTTTATCCAAGCTATCAAAGGGGATTCTTCTGCGATGAAGATGAATCCGCAACAGGCTCAACAATATTTGCAGACTTACTTCGTAGAGGCTCAGGCTCGCGAGGCTAAGAAGACAAAAGAAGAGGGCGATAAGTTCTTGGCGGAGAATAAGACAAAAGAAGGCGTTATCACGACTGAGAGCGGCTTGCAATATAAGGTAGAGAAAGAAGGTACAGGCGCGAAGCCGACCGCTACCGATAAGGTAAAAGTTCATTATACCGGAACTCTATTGGACGGTACTAAGTTTGATAGCTCCGTGGATCGTGGCGAGCCGGCTGAGTTCGGTGTTGGCCAAGTAATCAAGGGCTGGACTGAGGGCTTGCAGATCATGCCGGTCGGTTCTAAATATATCTTCTGGATCCCGGCTGAGTTGGCTTATGGCGAACGTGGCGCAGGACAAGATATCAAACCGAACAGCGTATTGAAGTTCGAGGTTGAGTTGCTTGACATCGTAAAAGAATAAGTAGCGAAGAAATAGAAACGGAACGTTTGTAAGATAATAGGCGGGCAAATTATGCTAAAAAGCATTTTTTGCCCGCTTTTATTATTTATTGATTACTTTTTTCTTTCAGAATGATATATGATTCAAATTTATTATATACTTTTGATACATTAAATCTGAATGCATATAATAAAGCGAATTTAAAATGGAGAAGATAGACAAACTGGACCGGCAGATATTGAACATTATTTCAAAGAATGCTAGGATTCCTTTTAAAGATGTTGCCGAGGAGTGCGGTGTATCTCGTGCAGCTATTCATCAACGGGTTCAACGCATGATTGATATGAATGTGATCGTTGGCTCAGGGTATCACATCAATCCTAAAATATTGGGGTATAATACATGTACCTATATCGGCGTGAAATTGGAGCGTGGATCTATGTACAAGGATGTTGTCCCGGAATTCGAGAAAATACCCGAAGTGGTAGAATGCCATTTCACTACGGGTCCGTATACGATGCTGATCAAGCTGTATGCCCGTGATAACGAGCACTTGATGGAACTTTTGAACTCCAAGATTCAAGAGATACCGGGTGTTACGGCTACAGAGACCTTGATTTCTTTACGCCAAAGTGTTAAACGTGAGATCCCTATCTGTAATATCAATGAATAAGACGAAGAATTATACATGAGCCCGGCCTATTCCAGTGCCGGGCTTTTTTGTTTATTCGGCGGTATCATCTATCTTTGTAATTCGTAATTGTGTGAGGTTCTATGAGTAAATATATAGGAATATTCGTTTTCGTATTCAGTTTGTTTTCTTTGGGAGTACATGCGGGGGAAAGTTTTCGTTTTCGGGTGTATTTGAAAGATAAAGGGGATTCCGGTTATACGCTGGATAACCCGGAGGAATATCTTTCCAAGGAGTCTGTCGAGCGACGGAGCCGGCAAGGTATATCGGTGTCGGAATCGGATTTGCCGATCGCTCAAGCTTATCTGGATACCTTGTCCGCCAATGGAGGAAAACCGGTGCTGGAGAGTAAATGGTTCTCTACGGTCGTGGTGTCCAGTCCGGATAGCTTGGTCGCTGAGCGTCTCTTGCGCCTCCCGATCGTGGATTCCGTGAAATGGGTCTGGAAAGGTGACGAGGAAATCGATATTCCTAGGGAAGAGAAAGATACGACACGGTTTATGCCAATAGATAAACCGGAGAAATCGCCTTACGGTTATGCCGAGGAGCAGATCAAGATGCTGAACGGTATCAAATTGCATGAGGCGGGCTTTAAGGGTAAGGGTATGCGTGTGGCCGTGGTCGATGCCGGTTTCATGAACGTGGATCGGATCAGCGTATTTGATTCCTTGCGGTTATTAGGAACGCATAACGTGGTTTTCCCCGGCCGAAGCGTTTTCATCGGGGATGATCATGGGACGAAGGTCTTATCTTGCTTGGCCGCTGATGCGCCGGGCTTGATGGTCGGTACGGCTCCCCAAGCCGAATATTGGCTGATAAAGAGCGAGGATAGCCGTTCGGAGTTTCCCATCGAGGAGGATTATTGGACGGCAGCTATGGAATTTGCCGATAGCGTGGGAGTGGATGTGGTCTCTTCTTCGTTGGGGTATTTCTCTTTTGATGTAGAGGCCCTGAACTATCATCAAGATCAATTGGACGGGAGGACTTCCTTGATCAGTCGTGCCGCTAAGATGGCTTCATCAAAAGGGATCTTGTTGTTTAGTAGCGCCGGCAACGAGGGGGGCGGTAGCTGG
This sequence comes from Parabacteroides sp. AM17-47, assembly GCF_003434625.1. Taxonomy (NCBI): domain Bacteria; kingdom Pseudomonadati; phylum Bacteroidota; class Bacteroidia; order Bacteroidales; family Tannerellaceae; genus Parabacteroides; species Parabacteroides sp. AM17-47. Next base: position 225,737 of record NZ_QTLI01000003.1, on the reverse strand, counting down.
GGAAAGATAACCTTTCCAGCGGATGCCCCGGATATATTGACAGTGGGCGCTATCACGGATCGTAAGAAGAAAAGTAATTTCAGTTCTGTTGGCTTTACGGCGGATTACCGGGTGAAGCCGGATGTGGTTGCCTTGGGTACGGGCTGTTGCGTGATAGATCCTACGGGGAATATCCGTTACGCGAACGGTACCTCTTTCGCTACGCCGATCTTAGCGGGGTTGGGTGTTTGTCTATGGCAAGCGTTTCCCAGTCTGACGAATAAGGATATAATCTCTCTTTTGCAGCGTTTCGGCAGTAAGTTTGAGCAACCGGACGCTGAGTTGGGATATGGCATCCCGGATGTGTACAAAGCTTATAAACAAGAGCGTAAATATGCGGCCGAATCTAAATAACTTATCGGGTGAGAAAGAGGCTCTATCTTTGTTAGAGCTGAATACCCGCATACGGGGTGCGTTGTCGAGGGCTTTCCCGGAGACTTGCTGGGTGCGTGCGGAGATGAGCGATGTGCGGGTGAATACTTCTTCCGGACATTGTTATCTGGAGTTTGTGGAGAAGAATGTGCAGACCGGGCAATTGGTGGCCAAGGTACGAGGGTCTATCTGGGCGAAGACGTTTCGTATGTTGAAACCTTATTTCGAGATGGAGACCGGTCAGATGTTCGCTTCCGGCTTGAAAGTGTTGGTGAAGGTGTCTGTTGAGTTCCACGAGTTGTATGGATTGAGTCTTACGGTGCTTGATATAGATCCGGCTTATACGTTAGGTGATATGGTGCGTAAGCGTATGGAGATTATCCGCCAATTGCAGGAGGAAGGGGTCTTTACACTGAATAAGGAATTGCCTTTTCCGCTACTTCCTAGGAGAATCGCTATCATTACTTCTCCGACGGCTGCCGGCTACGAGGATTTTATGAATCAGTTGACACGGAATAAAGGGGGGTATCCGTTCTATACCAAATTATTCCCCGCCTTGATGCAGGGAGAACGGACGGAGGCTTCTGTAATAGCGGCTTTAGACCGGATTTATCAACATCAAGATCTTTTTGATGTGGTCGTGATTATCCGCGGAGGTGGGGCTACCTCGGACTTGAATAGCTTCGATTCTTATCTGTTGGCGGCGAATTGCGCTCAATTCCCTTTACCGATTATCACGGGTATCGGGCACGAACGGGATGATACGGTTGTAGATTTGGTAGCGCATACCCGGATGAAGACACCGACCGCTGTCGCCGAGTTCCTTATTTCCCGAATGGATAGCGTTGGTGAGGAGTTGGAGAGTTTGCGTCAAGACGTGAGTTTATTGGCTATGGATATTCTATCCCGACAGAAAAACTATTTACAATTGGTAGCGACCCGTTTCCCTTCTATCGTGACAAGCCGGATCGAGCGGAATCGTTCGGGACTGCAAACGATAGCGAGCCGTTTACCTGCGATGGCATCGGGTTTGTTATCACGCCGCCAGTCGGTGCTTGAGAATACGGAACTTCGCTTGCGGAACGGTATTACCTCTAAACTTTCCGAGAGTGGGCGTTTTATCCAGCTTACGGAGCAGTTTATCAAGATGGCTTCTCCTGATTATATATTGAAGAGGGGATATAGCTTAGCCTTGAAAGATGGCAAGATTATCAAACATGCCTCTGATTTGCGAGCCGGCGAAGAACTGACGACTCGCTTCATCGATGGTGAAATAAAAAGTATTATCAAACCATAGAGGGTGGTTTTATAACCGTCCGATAAATACATAATTAATATGGCGAAGAAAGAAGAAACATATAACGAGGCGATCGAGAAACTTCGTAAGATCGTGGCTGAGATCGAGAATGGAGACTTGGATGTCGATATCCTGTCCGAGAAGGTAAAAGAAGCTACTCGTCTGATCAAGCTTTGCAAGGAGAAGCTGTATAAAGTGGATGAGGAAGTTAAAAAAGTTTTGGAGGAATTGGATTGATGAATAAGTACGTCTTGATCGTTGCCGGGGGTAAAGGGCTTCGTATGGGTGGAGATCTGCCGAAGCAGTTTATTCCTATGCGGGGGAAACCTCTTTTGATGCATACGTTAGAGGCTTTTCATCGTTGGGATGCTTCCGCACGTATAATCCTTGTGCTTCCGGAGGATCATCAGCCGTATTGGAATATGCTTTGCAAGGAAATCGGCTGCAAGGTCCCGCATGCGATCGTGAAAGGGGGAGATACTCGCTTCTTCTCGGTTAAGAATGGGTTGGATTGGCTTTTGGCGGAGAGGCGTCGGAAGGGGGAGGAGGATAGCGGTCTGAGTTTGGTCGCTGTGCACGATGGCGTTCGTCCTTTCGTCTCTCCGGAGGTTGTTGAGGCCTGCTTTGATAAAGCGGCTGTCACGGGAGCCGTTATCCCGGTTGTTCCGATGATTGATTCCCTGCGTGAGACAGATGAAAAAGGGAGCCATCCGGTGGACCGTTCCCGCTATATGGCTGTACAAACCCCGCAAGTCTTCCATTTGGAATTATTGACAAAAGCCTATGAGCAACCTTATTCGTCTTTATTTACGGACGACGCTTCCGTGGTGGAGGCGATGGGGCATGCGATTGATACGGTTCCCGGTGATCGTGAGAATATCAAGATTACCACGCCCTTTGATTTGTTAATAGCGGAAGCGATGTTTGCCCGGTAAACCCTAAAAACTCATAGATGTTATGCTGGACCTTGATAAGCGATCGATTACGTACTTGCCGGGAGTAGGACCCAAGAAGGCGGATATCCTGCAAAAGGAAGCGGGGATATCGTCGTATGAGGACTTGCTCTTTTATTTTCCTTATAAATATATAGATCGCAGCCGGTTTTATAAAGTTGCCGAGATCAGTGGGAATATGCCTTATATCCAGTTGAAAGGCCAGATTCTCTATTTCGATACGCTAGGCGAGGGGCGGAGTAAACGGCTGGTTGGCAAGTTCTCGGATGGTACGGGCACGATCGATTTGGTCTGGTTCAAGGGCTTGAATTATGTGACAGATAAGTATCGTCCCAATACCGAGTATATAGTTTTCGGAAAGCCTACGGAGTTCGGGCATACCTATAACATACCGCATCCGGATATCGACTCAATGGAGCAAGCTGATCAAGTGGCGAATGGCTTGACTCCTTTCTATAATACCTCGGAGAAAATGAAGAAATCTTTCTTGAATTCCCGGGCGATCCAGAACCTGCAATATACGTTGTTAAGCTGGCTGAACTGGGAACTTCCGGAGACGCTTTCCCCCGACGTATTGAAACGGATCCATATGATGTCTATGACAGAGGCGGTGCGGAATATCCATTTCCCGGAATCTGCCGCTAAGTTGCGTGACGCCCAGTTACGTTTGAAGTTTGACGAGCTTTTCTTCATACAATTAAATATATTACGTACCGCTAGCGTTCGGAAACTGAAGCTAAAAGGGATCGTTTTCCCTACGGTCGGCCATTATTTCAATACGTTCTATAAAGAGTATCTTCCTTTTGAGTTGACGAACGCCCAGAAACGGGTAGTCCGTGAGATCCGGATCGATATGGGTAGCGGGCGGCAGATGAATCGCCTGCTGCAAGGTGATGTGGGGAGTGGCAAAACTTTGGTAGGCTTATTGTCTATGCTATTGGCGATAGATAATCATTGCCAAGCTTGTATGATGGCTCCTACCGAGATATTGGCAACCCAGCATTATGCGACGATCATGGGATTCCTGAAAGATATGGACGTTAAGGTCGCTCTTTTGACCGGATCTACCAAGAAGAAAGAGCGGGATAAGATATTACCGGCTATTGCCAGCGGTGAGATCCAGATCGTGATCGGGACGCATGCGTTGATTGAGGAGACGGTGGTTTTCTCTTCGTTGGGATTAGCGATTATCGATGAGCAGCACCGTTTTGGTGTGGAGCAACGCTCACGCCTTTGGATGAAGAACACGATCGTGCCGCATGTGTTGGTGATGACGGCTACCCCGATTCCCCGTACTTTGGCGATGACTTTGTATGGGGATCTGGATGTATCGGTGATCGATGAGTTACCTCCGGGACGTAAACCGATACAGACGCTTCATCGCTATGATAATAAAAAGGCACAACTTTATGAGTTCCTTCGGAAAGAGATACAAAAGGGGCGTCAGGTTTATGTGGTATATCCGTTGATTGAAGGAAATGAGAAACTGGATTATAAAGACTTGGAGGCTGGTTTTGAGACGTTCAAGGAGGTCTTCCCAGAATATAAGGTATGTATGGTACATGGCCGTATGAAAGCGGCGGATAAGGATACCGAGATGCAGAAGTTTATCTCCGGCGAGGCGCAAATCTTGATGGCTACTACGGTTATAGAGGTTGGCGTGAACGTGCCGAACGCATCCGTCATGGTGATCGAGAGTGCTGAACGTTTCGGCCTCTCTCAACTTCACCAGCTTCGTGGCCGGGTAGGACGTGGTGCTGAACAATCTTATTGTATCTTGGTTTCTTCCTATAAATTAAGTAATGACACTCGTAAGCGATTGGAGATTATGGTGAACAGTACGAATGGCTTTGAGATCGCTGAGGCGGATCTCCGTCTCCGGGGACATGGAGATTTGGAAGGTACCCGGCAAAGTGGCGAGGGGATAGATCTTAAAATAGCGGACTTGGCTGCCGATGGACAAATACTTCAATATGCGCGGGATATCGCTCAAGGAGTTCTTGACGAAGACCCCGAATTATTGTCCGAACAGCACCGGATATTGAGCGAAAGGCTCAAAACTCTGTTCACAAGGAAGATAAATTGGGGAATGATTAGCTAATATGTTGTGAAACATATTGTTCTGTAAGTCTTTGATATTTAGCTTGTTTATTCGCTTGTTTTGCTTTTATTCAAAGTCATTGCAGAAATTTTTCGTTAATCAATTTTGTCGGCTTATTCAAATTTCCGAACTTTGACAAGTTGACAATCAGGCAGAGATGCCGGGTATTGCCGTTTTATCCTGAATTATAAGAATGAAAGTTATCAAAAAATGAGTATAAAGACATTTCTATTCATTTGTTGTGCCGCTGTGATGGTATCGACTGCAAATGCGGAGAATCCGGTGAAACCGGAAACTCCGGAGACTCCCAATCATCCAACCCACAAACTTATGGACAAGCGTGTATCTGAGTTAATGGCCGACCGTGTTGGCTTTAAGAAAGATATGGCTTTGAAGGAGCTTGCGGAGATTAATGAGAAAGCGGAGTTGGAGGCAAGGGAGAACTTGATGTTTCCTGCCGATGAATTATATGGCGAGTGGACAAATGAATGGGTGAATCCTTTCCGGGGTAAGAAGGTTGATCTTCCGGATTCTTGCATAATCGATTGTTCTACTTTTGTCTTGCCTATGGACTCTATGACAAGGGTCACTTCAAAGTATGGTCCTCGCCGTAGACGGATGCATAAGGGGATAGACTTGAAAGTGCAAATTGGAGATACGATCCGTGCGGCGTTTGACGGCAAGGTGCGTATCAAGAATTTCGAGCGTAGGGGATATGGCTATTATCTTGTGATTCGCCATCCGAATGGTTTAGAGACTGTATATGGTCATTTATCTAAATTCTTAGTAGGTGTGAACGATATCGTACGGGCTGGAGATCCGATCGCTTTAGGGGGAAATACAGGACGCTCTACGGGATCTCATTTGCATTTTGAGACTCGTTTTCTTGGACAGGCTATTAACCCGGCTGATATTATTGACTTCGAGAACTCAATACCTCATCAGGATCAATATGTGTTTCGTAACGTCAAGATTAACGGACGTAAGAGCAATATCTATACATCTTCCAATAGTCAGATGGTGTACCATCGTGTAAAATCCGGTGATACCTTAGGTAAAATCGCACGTATATATGGTACGACAGTGAATGAGCTTTGTCGTTTAAATGGATTGAAATCTACTTCTATGTTACGTATCGGCCAGTCCATTCGTTGTAGTGCCGGTGTGGAAACCGCGGCTAAAGCTACTCCAAAAGCTCAAACTCAAAAGAAATCGACCGCTTCCGGATCTTCTAAGAAAATCACGGTACAGGCAAGTTCTTCCGCTACCGCTTCTTTAGGAGAAAATACGAATACAATGAATGATGTGGAGGCTACTCCGGTTTATCATCGTATTAAATCCGGTGATACGCTTGGCGCTATCGCTAAAAGATACGGTACTTCCGTTAGTAAACTCTGCGAATTGAACGGTATCACAAAGACTACCGTGTTGCGCTTAGGACGCTCATTACGCTGTTCATAACGATATATAAGATGTAAGAAAACGAAAAGGAGCCGCTTATAAAGTGGCTCCTTTTCGTTGTAACCTCTTTTCATTTATCTTATTAGCTTTTGTTGTCTTGAATTTTCGAGAACATCTACGTCTTTTTTCCTATATTCGCGGGTATAATCTAGGATAGTATGCCAAATACAAAGGAACAATTCGAGCAAGTGATCTCCCTGTGCCGGGAGTTGTTCGGGAAGAAGTTGAAGGATTACGGGCCGTCGTGGAGGATTATGCGTCCCCAGTCGGTTACCGACCAAATATTTATCAAGGCGAACCGTATCCGTAGCTTGGAGATTAAGGGGACGAGCATGGTGGACGAGGGAATCCGTCCGGAGTTTATCGCCATCGTTAATTATGGTGTGATCGGTTTGATCCAGTTGGCGTTGGGATTCGCGGATACGACCGATATCACGATAGATAAAGCCTTGGAATTATACGATAAATACATCACTGAGACGAAGGAACTGATGTACGCCAAGAATCACGACTATGATGAGGCGTGGCGCAGTATGCGTATCAGCTCGTACACGGATCTTATTTTGATGAAGATTTATCGGACCAAGCAAATCGAGAGTCATGGAGGCAAGACACTCGTCTCCGAGGGAGTGGACGCTAACTACATGGATATGATCAATTATGCCCTCTTCGGCTTGATTAAGCTGGAGTTTGGCGAGGAGTGAGCTACATGGAATATAAGGAAACCGTAAAGAAAGTGATCGCAGAGGTCTGCCGCCTGTTACTGGGAGTAGTCTTTATCTTCTCCGGGACGGTGAAGGCTGTCGATCCCATGGGAGGCGCCATTAAGATTGGCGACTATCTGACTTCCTTTGGGCTGGATAAGCTGCAACCTTTTACGGTCTTGATCTCCTTTAATTTGTCCGCTCTGGAGTTCATGCTGGGTGTCTGTATGCTATTGGGGGTGTACCGGCGGTATACGACCTTCTTGACCTTGCTGATGATGTCTTTCATGACGCCGCTGACGCTGTATCTGGCGATCTTCAATCCCGTATCGGATTGCGGTTGCTTCGGGGATGCCTTGGTGATCAGTAATTGGCAGACCTTCTATAAGAATGTCGTACTTTTGGCCGCCGCTATTTACGTGTTCATCCATAATCAGCGGCTTTTACAAGGCTATACCTACCATGTCTACTGGTTCGTGGCTTTGTGGTCATATGTCTTCGCTATCGGTTTCGCTTACCGGAATTATAATCATTTGCCGATCTTGGATTTCCGTCCCTATAAGTTGGGTGCGAATATCCCTGCCTTGATGTCGATACCGGAAGGTGCGCCCGAGGATGAATATGCGTATTCTTTTATTTACGAGAAGGATGGCGTACAGAAAGAATTTTCTTTGGAGAACGCCCCGGCCGATGATAGTACGTGGACTTTCGTGGATTCAAAGACCAAGCTGATCAAACAAGGATACGTTCCCCCCGTTACCACATTTCATATTTATAATGAGAATGACGCAGACGTGACTGATGAGTTGCTGAACGACCCGAAAGGTCTCTTTCTTTTGATCGCTCCCCGTCTGGAGAATGCGGATGATGAGCGTATCGACGAGATCAACAATGTATACGATTACGCCTTGGAGAACGGCTTGGGCTTTTATTGCGTGACGGGTTCTTCCGCCGAGGCTATCGCTACATGGAGTGATAATACCGGTGCCGAGTATCCGTTTCTTATGGCCGATGATGTCCTTTTGAAAACAATCATCCGCTCCAATCCGGGATTGGTCTTGCTGAAGAAAGGTACGATCTTGATGAAGTGGCATTACAACGATATCCCACAGGAAGAAGAGCTGAAAACGATCGTAAACGGCTATCTGGAAGGAAATACCGACTGGAAAGCGAAAGAAGATGCCCGGCTAATAACCAACCTATTAAGTTTTACCGTACCTTTGTTGCTGGTTTGGGGATACGATGCCTTGCGCAATCGCCGTCGCCGGAAAGGAAAAGAATCTGAATAGAGATTTATTTGTATTACATATTTAAATTATTAAGTTATGAGAAAGAATATTGTTGCAGGAAACTGGAAAATGAACACTACTCTTGCTGAAGGTCTTGCTTTGGCTAAAGGTTTGGACGAGGCTTTGAAGGGTAAGACTCCGAATTGCGATGTGATCATCGGTACTCCGTTCACTCACTTGGCAAGCGTTGCTGCCGCTATCGATACAAACAAGATCGGTGTTGCCGCTGAGAACTGCGCTGACAAGGAAAAAGGTGCTTATACAGGTGAGGTTTCTGCCGCTATGGTAGCTTCTACTGGCGCGAAATATGTGATCTTAGGCCACTCTGAGAGACGTGCTTATTATCATGAGACTCCGGAGATCTTGAAGACGAAGGTTGAGTTGGCTTTGGCTAACGGTTTGACTCCGATCTTCTGCATCGGTGAGGTTTTGGAGGAGAGAGAAGCCGGTAAGCACTTCGAGGTAGTAGACGCTCAGATCGCTGGTTCTTTGTTCGATCTTTCCGCTGAGGATTTCAGCAAGATCGTCTTGGCTTACGAGCCGGTATGGGCTATCGGTACAGGTAAGACTGCTTCCGCTGAGCAAGCTGAGGAGATCCATGCTCACATCCGCGCTACTTTGGCCGCTAAATATGGCAATGAGGTAGCTGATAACTGCACGATCCTTTACGGTGGTAGCTGTAACGCCGGTAACGCTAAGGAATTGTTCGCTAAACCGAACGTAGACGGTGGTTTGATCGGTGGCGCTTCTTTGGCCGTTGACAAATTCATGCCGATTATCGAGGCTTTTTAATTAATTCATAATAAGAAGGTATCTTTCCCCTCAATGAATGGGGAAAGATACTCTTTTTAATATTCTATCTATGAAAAGAATTCCTTGTATCTTATTGCTATTTGCCTTTATGATGGCCGGTACTTCATCTTTATTCGCTCAGACGGCGTTGGAAGGTGAGCGTTCGACCATATTCGATGCGTTGCAGAGATCCGGTTTGGGAAAAGGCGAGGTCGTTATCAATCAATCCGCCGCTATCCGCGAGATGGTGGGTGAGCGTATGCGTGGAGCGAACGTGGAGACGACAGATAGCCTTACCTTCTTGAAGGTACAAGGGTATCGTACGCAGGTATTTTCCGGTAATAACCAACGGGTCTCGAAAGACGAGGCTTTTCGTAAGGAGAAGGAAATCAAGGAGCTTTTTCCAGAGATCCCGACGTATGTCACTTACAACGCCCCGTTCTGGAAGTTGCGTGTGGGAGATTTCCGCTCGCATGAGGAGGCCTATCATATGATGCGCCTGTTGATGGGTGCTTTCCCGAAATACGGGAAGGAAATGTATATCGTACGAGAAGAGATAAAAATTCCCCTAAATTAAAGAGAATGTCAGAAGTAAACGAAGAGACGCTACGTGCCCGGGAAGCTTTGGCCGGCCATTATAAGGAAGTATTGGGTTTGCTGGGTGAGGATGCCGGGCGTGAGGGTCTGCTTAAAACGCCGGAACGTGTGGCGAAAGCCATGCAGTTTTTAACCAAGGGATATCATGAGGACCCGGAGGCGGTGCTCCGTTCCGCCATGTTTCAGGAAGAGGATTACAAACAGATGGTTATCGTGAGAGATATCGATTTCTTCTCCCTTTGTGAGCATCATATGTTGCCTTTCTTCGGCAAGGCCCACGTGGCTTATATCCCCAAGAAATATATTACGGGCTTAAGCAAGATCCCTAGGGTAGTGGATATCTTCGCCCGCCGTCTCCAGATACAGGAGCGTATGACGATGCAGATCAAGGATTGTATCCAGAGGACCTTGGACCCGTTGGGCGTGATGGTCGTGATCGAGGCGCAGCATATGTGCATGCAGATGCGTGGCGTGGAGAAACAAAATTCCTTGACGACTACCTCTGATTTCACCGGCTTTTTCCAACAAGCCAAGACGCGCGAGGAGTTCATGAACTTGATCAAGCATAATCGCTGATCATCATCTCCCGTCATAGCTTACTCCAGTTTAGCCGTATAACTGATCCGCAGTGATACGGCTTTTATTATATCCCTACATTTCCATTCGTTGGGGCACAGTCGTGAAATATATAGGCGGGATGCAACTTTTACGGAGACCTATTCATCAATTAGATATAAGGACATTAAAAATATCAAGTTATGAAGACCAACAATTACCAATTCCTGTCGCTCTGTCTCTGCATACCTTTGTTTGCGTTGACGGGGTGCGACAATGATTCTTTCGGAGAACCTTTCGGAACCGATACTGAGCGATATGATATACCTTTGGATACTAAATCGATAGAGGTAAACGCTAGAGGGCAGAAGTTCGCTTTTAATTTTTATAAGGAAATGGCTGGCAAGGAGGAGTCGAATTTTTGTATCTCTCCTTTAAGCGCCTCCTTTTGTTTGGGTATGGTATTGAATGGGGCGAATGGTAATACGTATACAGAGCTACAAGAAGCCTTAGGTTATGAGGGCTTAACCAACGAGGAGATAAACGCTTATGCCCAAATGATGCAGACGGAGCTTCCCAAGTTGGATGGTCGTACTGTTTTCATGAATGCGAATAGTATGTGGATCAAGGATGATTTCCAAATGCTGGAACCATTTGTAAAGACCAATCAGACATATTATAATGCCGAGGTTTATAACGAGCCGTTCAATATGGAGACGGTGGACAAGATCAACCATTGGTGCGCCAATAAAACGAATGATTTGATCCCTAAGATGCTGGAGACAATCAGTCCCAATACATTGGCATGCCTGATCAACGCCATTTATTTCAAGGGAGTGTGGAAAATGGAGTTCGATAAGGGAGATACAAAGGACAAGCCGTTCCATCTAAAGGACGGATCAGAGATCAAAGTTCCTACCATGAAACAACAAGCGACAAATTATTATTATGGTGATGAGCAGGTATCTGTCGTGGAACTACCTTATGGAAACGGAGCGTTTAGTCTGGTTCTTTTTATGCCGTCCGATAAGAAGAAAACCTCGCTAGATGAGTTGATTGCAGACTTGGATGCGGATCGTTGGAACCAGTGGATGAGTAACCTGAGCTCTTATTCGTTCGACCTCTATTTGCCTCGCTTTACGATGGAATCAAGTATGGATTTAACAGATGTGATGAGGACATTGGGAGTCAAGGATGCCTTTAAGTCGGAGGCAGACTTCACGAATATATCAACCGAACAGCCTTTATTTATAGGCTTGATAAAATAAAATACCTTTATTAAGGTCGATGAGTCCGGCACGGAAGCCGCCGCTGTTACGATAGTAGATATGGATACAAGTGCGCTTCCTCCCGCTACCACTTTAAAGGAACTTCGTTTTGATCATCCCTTCGGCTATGTCTTAAAGGAGAATAGTACGGGTGCCATTTTATTCGCAGGCCGAGTGGATCATCCCAAGTCTTAAAATAAATCAGTGTGTGTACCGGTATCGGTCATGATCAAGACCAGTTCGGTATCGTTTTGTTGCCATATTAAGAGCCAGTCGCTTTTAATATGGCATTCCCATAAGCCCTCAAATTTACCGCTTAGTTTATGGGGGTGATATTGCATTGGGAGGGAACCGGTTTCTTGAAGAATGCCGATAACTCCCATAGGAGTTCTGGATTGCAATTCCTTTTCAAGCATTTCTTGAAACTCTTATCAAATTGCTTGGTAGTCTGTACGTCGTACATGGTTTATTGATTTAGCAAATACTTTTTTAGATCTTCCATATCTTTGGCCTTATAAACCCTTCCTGCCTTGATATCCTCCAGCCCCTTCTCTATACCGGACTTCTTCCTGCCGATATTCCAACCGAATTTCTTGGCTAGTTCTTTGAGCAAGGCCATGTCTACCTCCGGTAAGGTAATTTCTACTTTCTTGACTGTCACTTCCATATCTTGGGTTGTTTATAGATTGTATGTGACAAAAATACGTTTTTTTATTGAATTGATAATCATCTTTGAGAGATTTCGAGAAAGACGATCGAAGGATATGACAATCTGTTAGGATTGACAATTTGTAATCGGAAGTCCCGGAGAATCGATTTTTCCGGGCTAAGGTACGTCTTGTGCTTGAATTTGAAAAAATAAATCAGCAATCGGTTCATTGATAGAGCAATGCTGAAAAATGGCCTTTTGTTCTAGCGAAAATAATTCATCGTAATTCATATCCGATGGAGCAAAAGGAGGGAAAAACGGTGTTACGATAGGGCTATAAGGAGGTAAGAATGCCCATTCACGACTACTTACAACCCTATTTGCGACTGCTTATAATGCCCAATGGCACTACTGGCGTTGCTTAACGCGACCGTATGTGTAGGCTTTTGTCGCCTAATGTGTATCGAAAACGGTCTTTTTCATTGGAAAAGCACTGTTTATTGTTATCTTCCCTCCTTTATCTTGTGATTCCTGTGGAAATGAGATGTTATGGAAAAGCTCTAATACTACTCAAAAAGACAGAAAAGCCTCTTTGTGGATGACTTTATGGAAATGAGAATTTTGCTTGATCAACAGCTGGAAAAAGCGTTTAGAAGTGAATAACTAATCACTTCTAAAGCCGTTAGTTATTCACTGGGTATACTCGTTAGTTATTCACTCGACAAGCCGCAAGTTATTCACTTCAGAAGGCAAAAGTAGGAGATTTTACCTTTCATCCCCCGGATACTTCCGTTGGTCACAATAATTTGATTGGATATTCCTGCTGATGTAATTTTGATATAAAAACGACATGAGCAGGAATCTTTTTATAATAGTTCTATTGATAATTAACCCTTTTTGTGGTTGGGGACAGGTCGATACGATAGCGGACCAGAAGTTACAGGAGGTGGTGATAATGGCTAAGCTCCCTACGGTAGAGATGAAACCGGGGAAGATGACTTATAGGCTGGATGCCTCTATCACCCAAAGCCAAGGGAATGTCTACGACGTGTTGACCAGTTTGCCGGGAGTCGTGATACAAAATGATGGCACTATTTTCTTGAATGGTCAAAACGGTGCGAATATCTTGATGGATGGTAAGCCTACCTATTTATCGGGGCAAGATCTTGTCAACCTCTTAAAATCGACTCCTGCCTCCATTACGGATAAAATCGATTTGATTACGCAGCCATCGGCACGTTACGACGCTAGTGGAAACTCCGGTATTATCGATATACGTACGAAGAAGATATTGCGAAGGGGAATGAACCTTTCGGTAAACGGTAGTTATGACCAAGGTAAATATGGAGAGGGTTTCGCTTCTACTACCCTGAATCTGCGAACGAATAAGTTCAACTTCTATCTCTCTTATTCCTATTCCCGGAAGAATGATTACGATGATCTGTATGTGGAGAGAAACTATCTGGAAGGTTGGCGGCCGGAAGGGGAGACCGGGCAGATGACGCAATCTTCCTATCGAACTTGGAAGAATACATCAAACTATTATCGTTTCGGGATCGATTATCAAATGTCGGATAAGACTACGATCGGGTTTTCGACGGATGGTAATCTGGCGGGTAACAAGGTTGAGGGAGATATGAACTCATCCATTCCTAAGCGATCTCCGCAAACCGGAGGTTCGCTTCGCACCTTGAACGATCAGAATCGTTCGCAGGATAATTTTACGGCTGTTTTAAGTTTAACACATACCTTTAACTCTGATGGTGGGGTCTTGGATGCCTCTATGGATTACTTGCGTTATCGATACGAGGAAGACCAATATTTGAATAGCCAAGATACCTTGTTTGGGGATATGGATGGAGGAATCCATTTATACTCCGGACAAGCGAATCTGGTGTGGCCTTTCTCGAAATCCTTCACGTTCCATGCGGGCGCTAAGACCTCTTTCGTCTCTATTGATAATAACGCTGATTATAATCGGCTACAAGGTGATTCTTGGCAACCGGACCATGACTTGAGTTGTGATTTTCAGTATGACGAGAATATAAACGCGGGCTATGTACAGCTTGACGCCAAATTCTCTTCTATAAGTCTGGAGGCAGGTCTTCGTCTGGAAAATACCCGCATAGAGGGCGAACAATCGGGTAACGCTTATCAAAGAGACTCCTCGTTTACCAATCATTATACGCACTTGTTCCCAACGCTTTCTGTTCAGTATGCCTTGAGGAATGGGAATAGTCTGTCGCTTACTTATGGCAAACGGATTGTCCGTCCGAATTACCGGGACCTGAATCCGTTTGTATATATCCACGATGAGTATACGTATGATAAAGGTAACACCTTATTACGCCCGGAATTATCCGATAATCTGGAACTGGCCTATATACATGGCGATTTATTCCGGGTGGGGCTTGCTTTCAATTATACGAAGGATGTAATTATCAAGAGCTATTTGGATCAAGGGAACTATGTCGTTTATGTCTCACCGGAAAATCTCTCTTCCCGCGTCAGCGTAGGTCCCTGGCTCAGTACCTCCCAATTACCGCTAACCTCATTTTGGAACGTGAACGTCAGCGCATCCTTGATCTATAACCGGTATCGTTTACCGGAGAATTATCAAGTAAAGGTGAATAAGAGATGGACACCGAATATCGGGATCTCGAATCAGTTTAGCTTTGCCCGGACTTGGAGCGCTGAACTTATCGGTTTCTATAATGGGAAAATGGCGGCGGGACAAGCTGCGATCTATCCGTTATGGCAAATAAATGCCGGTATCCAGAAGAAGATATGGAAAGGTCGGGGAACGATCCAGTTATTCGCACGGGATATTTTCCATTCGAATGTATCGAGAATGAGCGTGATGACTCCTACCCAGCACGCTTTTATAAAAGAGCGGATGAACCGGACGGTAGTCGGTATTTCTTTGACCTATCGTATAAATCGTGGTTTGGAGGTGAAAGAATCTCGCCGGAAGCATAGCGTAGATGAAAGTAAAAGAATAAATTTGTGAAACCTCTAGACAAATGGTTTATGAAAAAGATATATAAGTGGATATATGCCTTGATTTTTGCGGTCTCTTTGTATTCTTGTATCCGCTGGGTAACGGATTATACGAAAGAAGGACACTACTGGACACAGTCCTTGGGGAATAGTATCCTAGAGATCGTGATTCTAATCTTTGTCTCTTATTTGTTTTTTATTTACTTTGGAAGCCAGATCGAGAAGAGCCGAAGAGCGAAAGAACCGAATAGGTGGAAATTTGTTTGGAGATCGTATGGAATGCCTTTCTTATTTATTATATTGGGTGTGAATGCTACGTTGGCAATAACCCGTATATTTATCGGTGATACTTTCCATATGGACGATATAATAATCGCGAACGTGATAGGGAGCTTGTTTGCGTTTATGGTCTATAATGTTCAGCGAGCTCAAGTATTGGATAAAGATTACGCTGAGCAGCGTATCCAACTGGAAAAGATCAAGAATGATCAATTACAGACGGAATTGAAGTTCTTGAAATCCCAATATCATCCTCACTTCTTGTTTAATGCGCTCAATACCGTTTATTTCCAGATTGATGAAAGTAACAAGGCGCCTCGTCGCACGTTAGAGATGATATCCGAACTCTTGCGTTACCAACTGTATGGCGGTAATCAGAAGGTCAGTATCCTACAAGAAATTGATTATTTGAAAACTTATATAGCTTTGCGTAAGCTTCGTATGAGTGAACGCCTGCGGTTGCGTGTAGAGTTTCCGCCCGAATTGAATGAACTGAATATTTATCCGTTACTCTTCCTCCCGTTGGTAGAGAACGCTTTTAAATACGTAGGTGGCGATTATCAATTGGATATTATCATGAAATGGGAAAATAACCGGATCAGTTTGTTTATACGAAACTCCATCCCCGAGCTTTCAGCGGAGGACGAAGCGTTGCGTAAATCGGTGGATGAACGGCAACGTAAAGGCATCGGTCTGGTAAATTTACGCCGCCGATTATCTTTATTGTATCCCAATAAGCACCGTTTGGAAACCCGGAAAGAAGAGACTGAGTTCGTAGCGGAATTAATGATTGAAATAGAAGATATATGACAATAACCTGCGTGATAACAGATGATGAGCCGATGGCCCGTAAAGGATTGCAATCGTATGTGGAGCGAGTGGATTTTCTCTCCTTGACCGGTGTATGTGAGGACGCTATCCAATTAAATACTCTGTTGAAAACTCAGCAGCCGGATTTACTTTTGTTAGATATCGAGATGCCTTATCTTTCCGGTTTGGATTTATTGGCGACCTTAAACCAGCCTCCCAAAGTGATCGTTACTTCCGCTTATGAGCAATATGCCTTGAAAGGGTATGAACTGGATGTCGTGGATTATTTGCTGAAGCCTATTTCCTTTGAGCGTTTCTTAAAAGGCGTGAATAAGGTGCACGACCTGTTGGCTCGGGAGAATACGCCGGATGCGGATGCCTCGTTCTTCGTGAAAAGCGAGAAGCAAATGCGTAAGATCTACCTAAGAGATATCTTATTTGTAGAGGCGTTGGAAAATTATGTTAGTATCTATACTACTTCCGGTAGAGTATTGACCCATTCAACCTTGAAGCGGATCGGGGAATCCCTACCCGATGATCAATTTCTCCAAACGCATAAATCGTATATAATTAATGCGGATCGTGTCGATCTGGTAGAAGGGAATAGATTACGTATCGAATCCTATCAAATCCCGATCGCCCGTAATCTCAGAGATGTTGTATTTAAGCGTATCCTTAAGAATACGTTGTAATTATATGACTGTAGCTAGGTCATAGAGACGCGGCACATGCCGCATCTCTACAACTGGGTATTTTGTTATTTGAATAACATTGGGGCGAATTTTGTGAGGTAGATGCGCCAGTTTTTCCAGATATGGCCGCCGTCGCTCTCGTAGTATTCGTATTTGTAGCCGTTATCGTCTAGTTTCTTACGATAGTCTACGTTGTTCTTGTATAAGAAGTCGGTTTTACCGATGGCGATCCAGTATAATTTCGGGTGCTTGCCGAATTGTACTTTCAGCTTCTCATCCATATTCTGGTAGATGGGAGATTCGGAGCCTTCACGGGGGAGGATAGCGGCAGAGAATAATCCCACGTAATCGAACATATCCGGATATTGCTTAGATATATGCAAAGAATGGAAACCACCCATGGAAAGTCCGGCTATCGCACGGTTGGATTTCTTTTTTTCCACACGGTAATTGCTCTCGATAAACTTAATGACATCCGGGAAGCTGCTTTCCATGCTACCCTCCATGGTTTTAGGTAGTTGCATATTCGGCTTAACTAAACCTAGGCTGGATTCTCCCGGAGCGGCCTCTTGATCCGCGTTTCCGTTTGTCATAACCACGATCATCGGTTTTGCCTTACCTTGGGCGATCAAATTGTCTAAGATTTGGGCCGTACGTCCTAAGGCGATCCAAGCTTCCTCGTCGCCACCCATGCCATGTAAGAGGTAGAATACCGGATATTTTTTGCCACTTGTCTCATAGCCAGCCGGCGTATAAACGGTAATACGGCGAGTCTTTCCCAATGTCGGGCTCTCATACCAACGGCGGGCGACCGTTCCGTGAGGAACATCATTAACGCTGTATAAATCACCCTGTCCACCCTTAATGATAAAGATATTCGTAACGGATGCCACGTCACGGTTCAGATAGACATTATTAGGATCTGTAGTCTTTAATCCATCGACAATAAAGGAATAGCTATATAATTCGGAGGGAAGAGGTTCCGGTGTGGTATATTCCCAAACGCCTTCTTTACCTTCCTTTAAATCAACGGTACCGGGTACATCCACTAAACCGAACTGAGTCTCCATCTTCTGTGTGGGAAGGAAATCTCCTGTTACCTGCACCTTGATCGCTTTGGGTGCCATGAACCGGAAGGTTACGGTGTTATCCGGATGAATCTCCGGAGAGATGATGTTCTGACTACCCCAAAGGGCTTGTTGGGCGAACGTGATCACGCTGATCAGCATGAATACGGCCAAGATTGATAATCTTTTCATAATGATAAATTTATTAATGGTATTACTGAGGTCTAAAGATTTTTACAAATGTAATGAATAATCTGTTACATGAGCAATAAATAGGCTCGATAATGTGTGTCTTTCGTGACGGGGCATAATGAGAGGTAGCCTTCTTGAATCCTTCCATTCGCAAGGCGAAGTGGATAAGTCTCAGACATGAGGCGGTGTTTCTCGAGAGCTTCTCCGGCTTCCTTCTCGTAAGAAACCCGGTAATCGCCAACAGCCCTAGGCACTACATAATGCTGGAATAGACGTAAAGCGACCATTCCCATCGTGTACCGCATATTGATCTCAATGCAGGGATGAATAGCGAAAGATCCGTCCTTTTGTCTATAGACCAGCATGTCCACACCTATACAGCCCGCATAAGTAGATCCGTACACTTCTTGTAATACAGTGCGTACCGCCTCTTGGATGCGGGAATAGGTTTCTTCGCCCGTGAATCGGGTGATGCGAGAGAGCATGGTGGATTGTTCCTCTAGGATGTTGCCTGTATAGGAGCCTCGCTCCTCGGTATTGAAAACGGATAATCCCTCGTAACGGACAGTACCTTGCCCGTCGGAATAAAATTCCATGGCGAAATCCTGTACTTTGTCTAATCCGCTTTCGATACTGATCATTCCTTGTTTGTTGAATGCGCCCTCTATCCAGTTTTTCGTTTTTGTATCCGGTTTTCGTTTCTCTACCCATAGCAATCCCCGTCCGGAAGAGGAATAGGGTGTTTTTAATACGAAGGGAGCGTTGCATAAGATCATGTATCTCTCCACCTCCCGGATTTTCGTGCAGAAACGAGGCGCTACCGGAATAGGGAGATCGGGTAGGAGGGCCTGTATCTTTTCCAGACATTCCGCCGCCGTTTGCCTACCGGTAAGGCGAAAATAATCCTCTTTCCAAGTCGGGACGGATAGCCGGACTTTTGCCTTGTCCCTCAACTGCTCGAATAAATGAAGACTATGCGGGGAAAGTCCCCACGGGGCTGCGTCCATAGGAGAGAGGTAGGGAGCGTTTTTCATCAGCATCGCTTTTGTTACAGGTATAGGAGCCGGGTGTAGGTCTTTGGGCAAATGGGCGAAAAACGGAGGGGTTGCCTTACTATCTTCCAGATAGACAAAATCATCCTCTTCCGCATACCAAACCGGCAGCAGTGCCAAGTCTTTTTGCATTTTACGGACGTTTGTCGGTGCCGTGTAGTTCTGTGTCCCTAAAAGTACGGCCGTCTCGTGGCCGGGATTGAAATAATGTATCCGTGACATAAAAGCGTAAAAACAACAAAGCCGTCTTTTTAAAGGACGGCTTTGCTCGGGTTTATGAGATTGTTATTCCAGATTCTCATCGATGGCATCGATCTTCTTGACTGTTAAAGCCATATCCTCTTTCAGTTTTTCGATCTTGCGTTCCATTTCTTTCAGTAAACCGCCGCCGCCCTTGGAGGAAATGCTTAGGAAGCCGATGTTGTTCTCGTAAGTCTGAAGCTCGTTCTTCATGCGCTCGTACATACGCATCAACTTATCACGCTCGCTGAACAAACGGCCTTTACCTCTTTCGCCGCTGGTCATCTCGTTTAGGTTGTTGCGGAACGACTGCATCTTGCGATCGTTCTGGTCTACCTTCAAGCGATCGAATTGTTGGTCAACCGCCTCGTGATATTCCTTGTAGATCTTATCTTTCTCCTTGAACGGTACGAAACCGATCGTGTTCCATTCCGCCATATAAGACTTCAAGGTCGTGATAGCCTCATCATGTCCAAGGCTCTCGTCCATGCCCTTAATCTTAGCGATCAACTCTTTCTTAGCGGCCAAGTTGGTCTGCTCTATGCTCTTTTGGGAAACAACGTTCTTATTCTTTTGCTCGAAGAAATAATCACAAGCCGAGATAAAACGTTTCCAGATAGCGTCGGAATGCTTACGGGCTACCGGTCCGATCGTCTTCCATTCTTTCTGCAAAGCGATCATCTTATCCGTCGTATCCTTCCAGTCCGTACTATCCTTCAAAGCCTCGGCTTTCTCGCATAACGCACGTTTAGCGTCGAGGTTTTTCTCCATATCGCTCTTGATCGCCTTGTAGAACTCGCTCTTCTTCTCGAAGTAGACATCGCAAGCGGCACGGAAACGTTCGAATATCTTTACGTTATATTTTTTCGGAGCGAAACCAATCGTCTTCCATTTCTCTTGCAAGCCGATTACCTCCTTATTCTTTTCTTCCCAATCCTTAAACGATTTCAACGCGCTGAAATCAATCGCCTCGATTTGTTCGCAAATCACGGTCTTCGCATCCAGATTCTCCTGCTCTTTCGCTTTTAGTTTCTCGAAGTGCTCTTGGTGACGCTTATTGATCACGGTTGAGGCAGCTTTGAAGCGAGCCCATAAGTTCTCACGTAACTCTTTCGCTACCGGCCCGATCTCACGCCATTGCTGGTGCAGCTTCTGAAGCTGGTGGAAAGCGGAGATAACATCCGGCTCGTTACCTAGTTTTTCTACGGTTTCGCACAAGGCGGTCTTCAATTCCAGATTCTTCTTGAAGTCGTAATCACGGAACTGATTGTTTATCTTGATAATATCATAGAATTTCTCGGTGTAGATCTGATAGTTCTTCCAAAGCTCGTTCACGTGCTCTTGGGGAACGGCCTTCACCTCTTTCCATCTTTGTTGGATGTCCTTGAAAGAGTTGTATAATTTATTGAAATCATCTTGGCTTTCGCAAAGCTCTTTCAACTGGTCGATCAACTGCAATTTCAAAGCGTAGTTAGCGGCCTTTACACGCTCTTCCTCGGCGAGGATAGCGGCTCTTTTCTCTTTATAAGAGGTGAGCAAATCCTTGATCTTGTTCTCGGTTTCGTCAGCGGGGGCTGTAAAATCCTTTTCTTCGCCACCATCAGCGATGAATACTTTCTTAAGCTCTTCCACCTCGTTACGACGGATCTTGTAGTAAGCCTGTTTCAAAGCCTCTACTTCTCCACGGGAAGTCTCTACGGAAGTCTCAACAAGTTCGGTTAACTTAGCGAGAATTTCTTCTTTGGTTAATTTACCTGCGGCAATAGCAGCGTCCGCCTCCGCTGTATCGTTGGCTTCAACGTCTGCGGTAGCATCGATTTCCGGCGTCTCAACCGGTTTTTTAGTTTCTTCCAATTTCCCGGCTTCTTCCGGCAAATTAGTCTCAAGAGTGTCCTTCATATACAATCGCTTTTAAGAAAAGGATAAATACATTCCTATATCAAGTCACAAATTAAACTAAATATTTTTGGATTACAGCATTTCGGGGAAATTATTTATCTAAAAAGTCATTTTGGATACTAATAGATGTTAAGGTTGGCCGATTTCTCTTGATTCCGGTTGTAGAGACGGGGCATGCCCCGTCTCTACACCGTCTACTTATACTATTTAATCTCATTTATCCCAAGAAGGAAATCAATACGCCGGCAGCTACCGCCGAGCCGATCACTCCCGAGATATTACTAGCCATGCAATATTGCAAGACATGGTTCTTCGGATCATATTGCAACGCGATCTCATTCGCCACACGAGAGGCCATGGGTACAGCACTTAAACCCGTGGCTCCGATAAGCGGATTGATTTTCTTCTTGGTGAACAAATTGAAAATCTTAACGAAGAAGATACCTCCGGCAATAGACAAGGCGAATGCCAAGAAACCGCCGATTACGATACCGATTGTTGTCAGGTTCAAGAACGCCTCTGATGTCATGGTAGCTCCGACAGATAATCCAAGGAAGATCGTTGCAGCGTTCATGATGCTGTTGGAAGCGGCATCGAACAGACGGAACGTATTGGTTCCGATCTCTTTTACAAGATTACCGAACATCAACATACCGATCAAAGGAACGGAGCTGGGAACAAACAAGGCGACTACGGTAGTTACCACGATCGGGAAGATAATCTTCAATACACGCAAATTTTTGATCTCCATGTTAGAAGGGTATTTCTTCTCTTGTTCCTTCATGTTGATCCGTAATTCTTTCTTAGAACACAGTAGCTTAACGACCAACGGGATGATAACCGGTACCAAAGCCATGTAAGAATAAGCGGCGATAGCGATCGGGCCTAGCAAATGCGGAGCCAATTTAATGGTCGTGAAGATAGCCGTCGGGCCATCGGCGCCACCGATAATACCTAAAGACGCTGCCTCTTTCGGTGTGAATCCCATCAAGATCGCTACCAAAAGCACCGTGAAGATTCCCAATTGGGCCGCGGCGCCGAAAATGGATAGGCGAAGGTTGCGGAGCATCGGGCCGAAGTCGGTCAACGCACCGACACCCATGAAGATAATCGGCGGCAAGAAGCCCGTCTTGATCAACATATAATAGATGAAGTTCATCAAGCCAAGCTCGTGTGCGATATCATGCAGCGGCATTTCCCAGATGTTTCTCATCACACCGTGTACATTAATCAACCCATTCTCATCCGCTTGAATCACTCCCATATCGCCTCCGGGGAAATTGGCGAGCAATACGCCGAACGCGATAGGCACGAGCAATAGCGGCTCGTATTGTTTCTTGATACCGAGGTAGAGCAATACGAACGCTATGGCATACATGATCAAGAACTGCGGTTCAGCAATGATATTGCTGAACGCAGTCATCTCATATAAGTTTTGAAATATCTCGTTCATTATTGAATCGTCATTAATACATCATCCTCAGATACGGCATCACCGGAAGACAGGCAGATCGCCGTGATCGTTCCCCCGAACTCGGCACGTACGGCATTGTATGTTTTCATGGCCTCCACGTAGCAAAGGACATCACCTTCTTTCACTACGTCGCCTACCTTCACCGGTGTATCGGAAGCGTTCTTTATAAGGAAGAATTTACCTTCCAGCGGAGAAAGCACCTCTTTTCCAGCGCCTGCGGGAGCATTTGTTGTCTCCGGGGCTGTCGGGGCGGGAGCCGCTGTCGGTTTAACTTCCGGAGTCGCGCTGTTGGTATCACCAAAAGCGACGGTCACACGGTAAGCTTGCCCGTTTACATCTACGGTCATGACTTGCGGAGTAGTCGGCATCGTTAATGCAGCGGCAGGTGCCGGAGCCGGTGCGGCTGGAGTGGCGGGTACCGTCGGTTTACCGGCGTTCGCTTTCTCTGCCTTACGTTTTGCCACGTCTGCCTTAAACTCGACCTTGGCCTTTCCGGACCGATATGCCTCGTATTGAGCGGGGTGCATGGCGTATTCGAAAAGCTCTTCCTCGTCCTCGCCGACTTCCCATTGCTTCTCGTTCATCAACTTGCGATACTTATCCAACGCGTCCGGATAATTGTCTTGAGGATTGCCCTCGAAGAACTGGCGGCCTTCGGCCTTCGCCTTCTCGACGATCTCGGGAGCCAACGGGCCCGGAAGACGTCCGGCCTTTCCGAGGATCATATCCCAGATATCGTCGGCGATCATGCTCCAGCGGGCTTTCCCCTTCTCCATCTGCATGACGTTCATCAAAGCTAGGTTCTTCACGTATTGGCTGAATGGAGTTACCAATGGAGGATAACCGACACGTGGCCATACGTAAGCTACCTCGTCGAACAACTTGATCAATAACTGGTCTTGAGACATCAGCGGTTTGTTGTTCTTTATATTGCTCTTGTTGATCGTCTCTAGGTTCTTCTCAAGGTCCGCCATCAAGCTACCCATCATACCGCCCGGAAGTCCCGGTCCGATCAGCAAGGAATTCATCAACCGGTTCTTCGGGCTGATATACAATCCCAAGAAATCATCCATGAATTCTTGAACCAAGGCACGAACTTTCATATAAGCCTCCATATTGATCTCGGGCACCTTATAACCGGCGTCCTTCAACATCGCCTGTACGGTCAGCAAGTCCGCATGTCCTGTACCCCAAGAAAGCGGCTCCATACCTACGTCGATATAGTCGCAACCTGCGTTACAAACCTCCATGATGGAAGCTACGTTAAAGCCGGGACCGGCATGGCTATGATATTGGATCGGGATCTCTGGATATTTTTCCTTGATATTGGCTACGATACGGCCTAATGTGTACGGACGTCCGATACCGGCCATATCCTTGATACAAATCTCATCCGCTCCGAGCTCGATCAACTCGAATGCCATCTTGGTATAATACTCAACCGTATGTACCGGAGAATGCGTGATACACAAGGAGCATTGTGAGATCATACCGGCCTCTTTCGCGTATTTAATAGATGGGGCGATATTCCGTACGTCGTTCAAACCGCAGAACGTGCGGGCGATATCCGTTCCCTGCGCTTTCTTTACCTTATAAAATAGCTGACGTACATCGTCAGGTACCGGGCTCATGCGAAGGCCGTTCAACGCGCGGTCCAACATATGCGTCTGGATACCTGCCGCATGGAAAGGTTTTGTCCATTCACGGACCGCTTTATTAGGATTCTCTCCGAATAATAAGTTGACTTGTTCAAATCCTCCGCCATTCGTTTCCACCCGGGCGAAACAGCCCATCTCGATAATTGCCGGAGCGACTCTGGTTAGTTGGTCTACGGTCGGGACATACTTTCCGGCAGATTGCCACATGTCTCTGAAGACCAAACTGAATTTGATTTCTCTTTTCATGATATTAATATGTATTATTTATACTTTCTCAATTTTGATAACTTTCCCCTGTCCACGGGTCACGGCGCTGATTGCCGATACGATGGCGGCTGTCTCCTGTCCGGAAAGACTGCCGATTGCGGTGGTTTGCGTTGGAGTGGCCGTTTGTACCCGAACGGCTGCCGCTACTGGTTTCTTCGCTATGATCTCTTCCGGTGTGTATTTATTCACCAAGACGATAAGTCCTTTTCCCAGATTGATAACGATCAAAAGGATAGCAAATACGGTGGTCATTCCAACTACCATTAACAAAAGTCCTGTCTCTATATTCTCCATATTCTATATTTGTGGCTAGCTTAAAAGGTTTCTACAAAGGATTGAGCAACTTTCAGCCAAATTAAAAACAATCGCAAAATTATAAAATACTGGAAAACGATCTGTTACATTTTAATTAAAAAAATGAAAATAAATAAGCGAAACGGCCTTTTCGGTGAATGATTGTCAGCTTGAAAAAACATGTACGTGTTTTCCGAAAAACATGTACGACTTTTTCCAAAAACACGTACGTGTTTTTTCCGGCGCTTGTACGGCTGAAAATTCAAATATATTACCGTAACTTTGCGGTGGAATTCTAATAATGTAAGACTATAATAATTAAGGAATAAGACCATGGGAAATTTCTTTACATCTTTATTCTCTTCTTCCAAACCGGCCGAGGCGACGGAGGATAAGGCGAAGAACGAGCAGAAGAACTTTGATATCTTGAAATACGACGGCGTACGTGCCCAGAAGATGGGAAAACTTGTTTATGCGATCAAATGCTTTACGGAGGCACTGAATATACAGGAGGATTTTGAGACGATGAGCTATCTCGTTTCCGCTTATACGATGGCGAACGATCTAGGGAAAGCCGAGGACGTGTTGAACCGGATGGTTGAGATGGAGCCGGATCATATCGCTACCCGCTTGACTCGCGTTAACTTATTGTTTATGTTGGATAAGGATGCGGAGGTCATAACCGATTGTTTGCACGTGATCGAGCTAGAGCCTTCTAATCATGTCGCTTATTTCATGATGGCAAAAGCGAAGAAAGCGACGAATGACGTATTTGGCGCTATCGCCGACCTGACGAGATCGATCTCCTTGAAGGAGGATTTCGCCGATTCTTATTTATTGCGTGCGGAGATTCTTTTAGGACTGGGACAAGCTAAAGAGGCGTTGCCCGATGTGGAGAAAGCGATCGAGATCGTGCCGGAGGAGGAAAGTTCTTATTTATTGAGAGGACGTATTCATATGGCTTTAGGGGATATCGAGGCCGCGAATTCTGATTTCCAGCAGGTCCTAGATCTAAATCCGTTTAATGAGGACGCTTGTATCTTATCTGGTCAGTTATTGATCGAGCAAAAGAAATATGACGAGGCGATCGCTTTCTTCGACGAGGCGATCGAGACGAATCCGTCTTTTGCCAAGGCTTATAGTGAGCGTGGGCGAGCCAAGAATCTGAAAGGTGATAAGACCGGTGCGTTCGAGGACTTGAAGAAATCTTTGGAACTGAATCCAGAAAGCGAGGAGGCCCAGAAGATGAACGGACAGCATTCGAATTTCGATAATATGTATAAAGGGGGAATCTTTTGATTCCCCCTTTATATAAATAGGTATTAGCAATTCGCTATTTCTTCCGGAGAAAGCCCGGTGCAGTTTGCGATTATCTCTATGGAAAGCCCTTGCTTTTTCAAGTTGGCGGCAATTTGACGTTTCTCTAGGTTCTGTCCTTCCGCGATACCTTCTGCTCTACCTTCCGCTTTACCCTCCGCGATACCTTCCGCTCGTCCATCCGCATGCCCTTCTATCCATCCGGTCTCGATGACGCTCTTTTGATATCGAAGGGCTTCCATGTGGGCGTAGTATTGGCCCTTCTCGGAAGGGCTGAGTTTATCGATCCGTAACTTCTCCCGTGCTTCTGGCAATCCTTTGGCGGTGGCATGTTCATCTATTTCTCCTGTTTTTAGGAAATAGATCCATTCGTCGAGGGGTGTTTTCGCCAGTTCGTCAAACTCGTTGACACGTAATACGTAATATTCAGGAAAAATATCGCCAGCTTCTTGTTTGACGAATTGTTCCCGTTGGCGGGTGGATAGTTTCAATATATCATCAAAATGAATACCTTTGAATTGGGTCTTCCCGTGATATACGTAATCTTTTCCCTGCCCAAGATCGAAATAGATAATGTTTACGGAGTAGATTTTCTTGATAGTACCGTATTTCTCTCCCTCATGAATATACTCGGTGACTGCCTTGGATGTGCCATATAGCATACGGTGAAAATAATCTAGCTCCCGGTTGTTTTGTACCTCGATGATTACCAGCTCGCCTTTACTGTTTTCTGCCAATACGTCTATGCGGTTGAACTTGTCCTCGCTATCCTCTTTGTTACCTTCGCTTTCTAGGATGCGGATAATAATCACGTTTTCCCCGAGAAGGGTGGATAAAAGACCTTCGAGGACTACAAAATTGGACTTTTGGCGAAGTAAACGTTTGATCGCCCAATCGAAACGTACTAACGATGATTTATTTTTCATAGTTATCTTGTTTATTTGTTTATACTTCCACAAAGATAATGAATTAAACGATTATCTTTGTTCCTATTCATAAAAAAGCAACCATGACTTATAATGTTTCTCTGGCAGCATGGGTATCTCTATCGAAATGATAGGATTCTCTATCGTTTATTTCAACAAGCCTTAAATTGCTAGTTTTACCCCTTAAAGTTGAAAGTTCCGCCTATTCCATTCATTAATGTATCCATTTAATTTTGCCAGTGTAAAAAGCCTAACTTACAAATTTCCGGTATCTAGTACAGATAGGACTAATACCTTTCCTTCCATTCCAAATACTTGTCAGATTGCATATTCTATCCAATTTTATTATTTTGGTAGACATTATTTTCAGATCAGCTCAATTTGCCATTCAATAATGGAGAGGGTTGATCTTTCCTTATTTAGCCTATTTTCCTACGTAACTCACCGCCCTTAGTCCTATCTGAACTCAATCCATCTTAATGTCTTTTATCAAGAATAAGGAGGTTGAACGAATAAATATAAGAATATGGAAATAAAGACGATAATCTCAAGTATCTGCTTGTTACTGCTGGCGGTCTCGTGCTCAATGGATGATGATGCGCTGAGGGATATAGAGAAAGGACATTCGGGGAGTGTTGTGATAGAGGAGGGAGAGGTTGCCCTTTCTATGAAAGTTTCTCTTTTTTCTTTGGAGACAAAATCCTTGTCTGGCGCAGGGACATTGCCTGCTTCCATGGACGAGGCAAAGATTGATAATTGTACATTGATTTTTTTTGAGGGTGGGCAAGTCAATTCGATAATGGAAGGGCTGTTTGTAAATAGCGAGAATTATATCGTTAAAAAGAAAAACGGCACGGAAGATGACTGGGCAAAAGTAATCGTGAAAGTGAAAAAGCCTAGCCCTTACTCCGTAATGGTAATCGCTAATAGCTCTAAATCGTTTGCGGGTTGTCAATCGGAAAGTGATATAAACGATATAATACAGGATAATAAGGATGCTTTAGTTAAAGTAGGGAAAATGAATATCAATTTTGATTCCAACTTTGCCGGTTATGCGACAATTAGGGAAGCATTGGAAAAACCTTTAGAAGTTGGTCCAGTCCCTCTTTCTCAGCTAACCGCTCGTATAGAACTTGCGGAATTTAATGTTTCTGGTTTTCAAGGAGCATCTGTTCAAGAGAAGATTACTGTTACAGGTGTGGATCTGTTGAACTTGAATCCTGAGAGTTATACGACAAATGAGCAAACTCATAAAAATGCGACTTATTTGCAGGAGAATAAGACGTGTAATGTGGAGGTATATGATGGAGTATCGGAGCTTCCGTCAACTTATTCTTTTGTAGAGAATAAAAATGTATTGTCTTTTTACTCGTTCCGGAATCTGGCGGCGGCAGAAAGTGATCAAGTGAAAATACAAGTCCGGTTTAAGGTCGGAAATAGCGAGGAAAGAACGACAAGGCAGTTTGTGATCAATAAGGAGGGGAATATTTTGCATGGTGTAAAATCCGGATATGTTTATCGCTTGGTTGTCAATATGACTATTATTGGAGATAAGGTCGAGACAGAACTACTTTGCTATACAAGAGATTGGTTGAATAATACCATATCCATTCCTATGGAAGATAATTAAAGTGTAAACGGGTAAAATAAAAATACAAGATTATGAAAATAAGGAATATATTATCAGTGCTGTTTGTCGGACTGCTTTTCACGAGCTGTAACTCGGAAGAAGAAGTTCAGCGAGGAAATGAGGACGGGCGGGATATCTCATTCTCTATGACTCTTACTTTGGGAGAAGTGACAGCGATGACGAAAGCTGGAGGGGATATCGCTGAAGGGTATACATATTCGACGGAGGATGAGGTAAAAGTGAATAATGTTGTGGTCGCTATATTTAATGAGGCGAATGGAACTGTGGGTGAGTGCTTGGAGTACAAGTCTGTAGCGTTTGACGGGGGAATTTCCAATTCTACCGTAACGATTGATGGAAAAACATTGATTGCTTATAAAATTGATAATATACAAGCAAAGACAGGTAAGGTTCGTATCGTAGTGATTGCGAATTCAACGCATTATAACGAGTTGGCCGCATTGAAAACGACTACTTATGAGAACTTGAAAGGTTTGTCGGAAACAGTTTCTGGTGGGACTTTTGATGCTTCAAATTTAGTAAAGGTTGGAGAGTTGCCTTCGTATGAGCTGAATACGACTGTGACAAGTATACGTGTTCCGATGACGCAATTAGCGGCACGCATCGATATGAAGTTTACGGTAGATGAAGAGCCGGAGACTATTTCTGGGACAAGTAATACAAAAGTAACCAACCAATGGTTCTATTCCGTAACTAAACTTACGGTCAATAATATTAATCAGAAATCAGATTTGCTTTTGCTTGATCGAAATAACCGATATGATAATGCTCTCTCTACAGGTAAAGTGGTTACCTTGCAAAACGGGGTTGCACTACCTTTCTATACCTATGAGAAGTTGAATACGACAACAAGCCCATTGTCTATATATGTGACGGGTGATTTACAAAAGATACAAGTTACGACAACTTTTAATGAGGATATGACCATTCAAAACGTAACAAAAGGGGATATAATCGAGGAAGAAAAAGACCGTTCATATAAATATGAGGATTTTAATCCGACAAAAGAGCTTGAAGGATGTACGACAAATGGTATCATACATGGTAATAGATATGAGCTTACAGGTAAAATATCCATGAAGACGCAACGAATCAACTTTACGGTATCTACAACACCGTGGGAAGGCGTGGAAAAGTTTGTCGTGGATGTGGTTATTGCAGATTTGAAGTATTTGTTCGTGAGGGAGACTAAAGTGGTGATGGCGAATATCAGTGAGTATAAGATTGAGTTTGCTTCTAGCTCGAATATTACGATTGATCAACCATCTTATGCGACTTATGAAAAGTATGAGTTAAAAGGAAATGTTATTACTAAAGGTACAGGATACTATGATAATAGAGATAAGCAGTATCCGTCTATAATAGGAGATTTAGGAAAGAGTGGATATATCAAAATTACGAGTAAATTACCAGAGAATTATTTCCCAAAGCAATTTGTTTTTGGAGTTCATAATGCAGAGGGTTTGAAAGTATTAGGAATTGCAGTGGATCAGTATCCGCCTCAATATCTGACAGGACAAAAATCAGAAGGTGGTAATCATGATTCAAGTGCAGACTATTCTAAAAATCCTAATTTATTTACAATTACAACTATTGCTGCAGGAGATTGGATTATTGGTGATCCTTCTCATATCGTAAATGGAAAAGTGGAGACAAAGAATGATGAACTTTCTAATAATATGATCTCTCCTCGTTTTATTGCGGCATCAAGGTATGCGGCAGTTTCGGCAGGTACGTATACATGGCAAATGGCACATGATAGATGTCTTACATATTGGGAGACTTTAGATCCGAAGAAGACAGGGAAGAGCGCGACTTATCCTCCCGGCAAATGGAGAATGCCGACATTAGCAGAACTTAAATTTATGGATGTAATACAAGAAGCTTCTCCTGCAATCGATTATTTGTTTAATCAAAGTAGTCAATATTGGGGAGCAAGAAAGCCTTGGTATTATGATTTTGGGAAAAATACATCTAATAGCGCTAGTAATGCAAATACAGTACTTAGCGGTAATGGTGGAGCTCGCTGTGTTTATGATATATACTAATTTAATATAACTCTAATTATGATAAAAAGATTATATACTCTATTTTCTGTATTGCTGTTGCTCGCTTCATGTGCGACAGAGGAAATAGAACAAATAGAAATTCAGCCGACAGATGGATCAATGGTTTCTCTTTCATTCTCTGTAGATGCTCCGAATGCTCTTGAGATTACGAAAGCGACCGGGGATGTGGAGAAAGGCGTTGAGTCCTTATATCTATATACGTTTAAGGAGAACGGAGAGTTTATATCTCCAGTCGTAAAGGCAGAGGTTTCTGGCAATGGATATACGGCTACTATCTCAAAAGAAACCCGTACCATCCATTTTGTCGCCAATGACGGAACGTTAACCCCTTCCCAAGAAAGCGGAATGGCCTCGTTAGCGACAGATAAGCAAATCTTTTGGGGAAAGAGAACTTTTAGTGAAATTCCTGCGAAAAATATAAGCAATAATCTAGAAGATGCTGGTAACAACAATGTTGAACTACTACGAAACTGGGCCAAAATAACGCTGAATCTCTCATCGGAGGCAGCTGTGAAATTGAAAAATGTTTCTTATCTCATTTATAATGAATCACAGTTGGCATCTATCGGTTATAAAGATGCGGGAAAGTTGAATATTCCAAATCAAGATTTTTATGCGCCCCAGAATGAGCCAGATGCTAGTAAATATGCGAAGTCGGGTGAATCTGTGTATACTTTTGAACATTACAACCAAGATAAGAAAGCGACTTTTGTTATTATTAAGGCGCAATTTGCTGGTAACGATACCTATACATATTATAAGATTGACCTTGCCGTAAAGGATGAGAATGATAAGGTAACTCGTGTTTATGATGTCGTTCGTAATTATGCCTTTAATATAACGGTCAAGAGCGTTTCCAGAAAAGGAGCTACGTGGGCTGAGGTTATAGATGAAAATGCGATAGCGGATAATAATATCACGGCCTCGGCTATTATGGAAAAGTATCCGAATATAACTTATGATGGCGAGGCCTTGAATGTTACAAAGACGACATTCGTTTTTACGGGGGCTTCTAACACATTGTCGATGACTGCGACATATGCGGGAGCAGGGCAGTTGAGTGTGGTTCCGGGTGAGGGAATGTCGGATGTCGTAAATGGTAACTTAAGTTATCCTTCTTGGATACCTTCTGGCAATCAGACGATAACGATTGCAGCCAATATAAAGCCGGCTCCTGACTCCGGTGAGAAAATAGCGTATTTCTACGTGGTAGGAGGTAATTTGCAGCGTAAGATTAAATTGGTCTTACGTCCCCCTTATGACTTTATAAATCCGAGATTTGAAGACGTGAAGGAGGGGACGGGTACAAATGAAATTGCCGCGGGTCAGAAGCAAGATGCTTATCTGAAATTCTCGATACCGGAAGATATTGATGAATCCTTATTCCCCATTGAATATAAGATATATACTAAAAAACTGTATGCGGTAGAACCCGGTGTTCGTTTGGAAACGACCGGAGCGAGCGATTGGTACTACGTCTATACGGATCAGATATTTAGTCCTGAAGAGAAGGTTATTCAATTTAAAACGAATATAGCAAATGATGGTGAAGATGATGTTATTTTAAAGGCTGATTTATTCAATCCTGTTTCTGATTTGAGTTATACTAGACCTGAAAAAGTTAAAGAGACGAAAACTTTCTATTTGCAATGTCGAAGAAATGGAAGCAATGTGGGAAGTAATGTAACGATCACTTATTCCATATCAAGTGGTGGAGGAGCAGCAATTAGAACTAATAGTAGCTCTAGAATAATATTGGATAAAGTATCCGTGTATGCAGATGATGAAATAACGTTTACACACACATATAGGGGAAGTACGTATACTGCGGAAATGTCTGTATCTGATTTGGCGAAAAGTAGTACCAGTAATTATGTGTTTGTGAATATGAGATAATAATAATGGGTTCCCATCCATCATGTGAATGACGGATGCGGGGAGCGTGCGGCATACAATGGATTGAATTTGTTTTACACGTAGACTGCACCTCCTCCCCGGCCCTTTACTTCATATAGCTTTCGTGCTTTATCGATGCCATTCATTCCGTAAGGAGATGGGTGGCATCGCTTTCTTCATTTGCCGATGACGTTAACTTACTTGCCCCATGCAGTTAACTTGCTTTGGTCTGATATCAAAGGTTCTTGTGTAAAAAATTGCGCAACCATTTGTTTATTAAAAAAAAGGCTCTATCTTTGCAGCCCGAATAAGTATGCGAATAATAATAAATAATATAAAAAGATGAAAAGAACATTCCAACCTTCCAACAGAAAAAGAAAGAACAAGCATGGCTTCCGTTCTAGAATGGCTACCGCTAATGGCCGTAGAGTATTAGCTTCTCGTCGTGCTAAAGGCAGAGCTAAATTAACGGTATCTGACGAATACAACGGATAATTAGTCACGTTCTAAAGATTTATAAAGAAAGTAGAGGTTTTTTCCTAAAAAGCCTTTACTTTCTTTGTTTTTGTAGTATTGCTCTGGTGGATATTGGTCTATATGCCGTTTTTTTTCTACTTTTGAACCGCCTACAAATACATACGTGAAATGAGTAACTTTTTTGTAAAACTGATAAAGAATCCGTTTGTCATCAATCTCTTGTTGGTGATAGTCGTGTCGTGCGGCGTTGTTTATGGCGTACTGGCGTGGCTGGATTCTTATACCCGCCATAATCAAGCGGTGGTCGTTCCGGACGTGAAAGGAATGAAGCTAGAGGACGCCGCCGAGTTTTTCGGGAATAATAAGCTACGCTATAACGTGATCGATTCCGTATTCTCGAAAGATGTGGCTCCGGGCTCCATCGTGGAGTTGGTTCCCGGTGTCGGATCGAAGGTGAAAGAGGGGCGGATTGTCTTTGTTACGATTAACGCGTTGACCTCCCAGATGGCCGTGATACCGGAGGTGGAAGACTTATCTTTCCGTCAGGCGTATGCCTTGCTGCGGGCCCGTGGCTTCTCGTCGGTCGAGATAGAGTATGTGCCGGGCGATTATAAAGATTTGGCGATGGGGGTGGAGTTAAACGGGCGTACCTTGCTCAAAGGGGAACATGTACCGTTGACCGCTCATCTGGTATTGAAAGTAAGCAGTGGCGATCCGAATATGCTTCCCGACTCATTGGCTTTGGATAGTATTCCGGTAGAACCATTGGATAGTGATATAGAAAACTGGTTTTAAGGGAATGGACGAGTTTTTGGACGATATGGATGATGAACAGGTAGACGACCTGTTGATGCCGGAAGAAGACGAAACATCGTCGAGCCAGATGTATGAGCATTTCCGCTTCGTAGCGGACAAGGGGCAATCCCTGCTCCGGGTGGATAAGTTCTTGGTAGACCGTATGATGGGCGCTACCCGTAACCGCATCCAATTGGCGGCTGAGGCGGGTTGTATCTTGGTGAACGATAAGCCGGTGAAAAGTAATTACCGGGTGAAACCTTTGGATGTGGTTTCTATCGTGATGGATCGCCCACGCCGGGAACTGGAGATTATCCCCGAAGATATCCCTTTGAATATAGTATATGAGGACGATGATTTGCTGGTGGTGAATAAGCCGGCAGGCTTGGTCGTACATCCCGGTCACGGTAATTATACCGGTACGTTGGTGAATGCCTTGGCTTATTATTTGAAGGATGATCCCTATTATGATCCTTCCGATCCTCGTTTAGGCTTGGTACACCGTATCGATAAGGATACGTCGGGCTTATTGGTGGTGGCTAAACGCCCGGAGGCCAAGAGTAACCTAAGCCTGCAGTTCTTCAACAAGACAACCAAACGTAAATACCGTGCCTTGGTATGGGGCATCGTTCAAGAGGATGAGGGGCGTATCGAGGGAAATATCGGCCGTGACCCTCGTGACCGTATGCAAATGACCGTCTTCCCGGAAGGCGATCAAGGCAAGACTGCCGTCACCCATTACACCGTATTGGAACGCTTGGGCTACGTGAGTTTGGTGGAGTGCCGTCTGGAGACGGGGCGCACGCACCAGATCCGTGTACATATGAAATATATCGGTCATACGCTTTTCAACGATGAGCGGTATGGCGGACATGATATCTTGAAAGGAACAACTTTTACTAAATATAAACAGTTCGTGCAAAACTGTTTCGCTATTTGTCCACGTCAGGCCTTGCATGCTAAGACGTTGGGGTTCGTTCATCCTACTACGGGAGAGGAGATGTTTTTCGATTCCGAGATTCCTTCCGATATGCAGCAGCTGATCGACAGATGGCGTGTATACGCGAACACTAAAGAACTATAAAAATGAAAAAGAACATCGCTATCGTAGCAGGGGGAGATTCCTCCGAGATCGTTATTTCATTAAAAAGTGCGGACGGAATCTACTCTTTTATTGATAAAGACAAATATAATTTATATATTGCCATCGTTAAGAGGGATGAGTGGGCGGTTATACTTCCTAGCGGGGAACATACACCAATTGATAAGAATGATTTTAGCTTCAAGGAGAATGGCGTGACGAGGCATTTTGACTTCGCTTATATAACGATACACGGTACTCCGGGCGAGGACGGACGTTTGCAAGGATATTTCGATATGATCGGTATGCCTTACTCGTCTTGCGGGATGCTGGTGAGCGCTTTGACATTCAATAAATACGTATGTAATCATTACTTGAAAGACTTTGGTGTAAAAATTGCCGCATCCATTCATTTATTCAAGGGAGAGACTATTACGGACGAAGAAGTCGTGACTCGTTTGGGTTTGCCTATTTTCGTGAAACCAAACGATGGGGGTAGTAGTTTCGGCGTGACGAAGGTGAAAGAGCTCTCCGCTATCCAGCCCGCTATCGCTAAGGCGTTTGGGGAAGGACGTGAGGTGATTCTCGAGAGCTTTATCGATGGAACGGAAGTGACATGCGGTTGCTATAAGGTGGAGGGTAAAGAGGTTGTCTTTCCTTTGACCGAGGTGGTTACGGATAACGAATTCTTCGATTTCGACGCAAAGTATAACGGGCAGGTGGACGAGATCACTCCGGCCCGTATCTCCGCCGAGTTGACGGAGTTGATACAGCGCAAGACATCAAGGATCTACGATATATTGGGCGCCAAAGGACTGATTCGTGTGGATTATATTATTCCGGCAGACGGGGAGCCTGTCTTACTGGAAATAAACACGACACCGGGAATGACGGCTACCAGCTTTATCCCACAGCAAGTACGTGCGGCGGGATTGGATATAAAGGATGTCATGACAGACATTATTGAAGACGAACTCAAAAACAGAAAAACAAAATGAATAGATATGGATACAGAAACAGTTTCCCCTAATTTCGACGACATCCGTCCGCTGAACAACAGTGAGGTGAAGGACGCGATTGAAAAATTGGTCGCCAATGAGGATTTCGAGCGGGCTTTACGTTACATAAAGCCGAATTTGAATTGGGAGGAATTCTCAGTTGCCATGCGTGCTTGCAAGACGAAGGAGGAGTTTAAATCTACTCTGGCCTATGACGCTGTAATGACGGTGGCGAAAAATACTACTTTCTCGCTTACTATCTCAGGGCGTAGCCGTCTGCCGAAAGATAAGGCGGCCTGTACGTTTATCTCGAACCATAGGGATATCGTATTGGATGCCTCCTTCTTGAATGTCATGTTATATGATGTGGGGTATGGTATGACGCAGGTCGCTATCGGCGACAATCTTTTAATCCGTCCGTGGATCGAGACATTGGTACGCTTGAACAATAGTTTTATTGTGAAGCGTGGCGTTTCTGTTCGTCAGATGTTGGAGGTCAGCAAGACGCTTTCCGCCTATATCCATCATGCGATCAAGAATGTGAACGAGTCTGTATGGATCGCCCAGCGTGAGGGACGTGCTAAGGATTCGGACGATCGTACGCAGGGCAGCGTATTAAAAATGTTGAGTATCGGCGGTGATAAGGACAATCTGTTGTTGAATTTGATGGATTTGAATATCGTGCCGGTCGCTATCTCCTACGAGTTTGATCCTTGCGATTTTTTGAAGGCGAAAGAATTTCAGATGAAGCGGGATGATCCGGATTTCGTGAAATGCCAGCGGGATGATCTATTGAGCATGGAAACGGGTATCTTGAACAATAAGGGTCGTGTCCACTTTACGATTACTTCCCCGATCAATGATTCCTTGGCTAAACTGGACAAGGATATGGAGAAGAATGAGCTGGTAAGCGCTATCGCGTCCGTTATCGACCGGGAGATCTATAAGAACTATCGTTTCTATCCGTGCAATTACGTGGCGTATGACTTACTGAACGGCACTCGTCGTTTCCAAGAACATTATGGTCCGAAGGATAAGAAGCAATTCGAGGAATACTTGCAAGGGCAATTGGATAAGATCGTCCTTCCGAACAAGGATGAGGCGTTCTTACGTAAGAAGATCTTAGAGATGTACTCCAATCCGCTGAAAAATTATCTGACAACTTTATAAGCGGCCTTTATCGGCTATGCGTAGCGGTTCGTACTTGATCCGCCCTTGATCCCCTCTTTCCGGCGAGCATGCCACCTTCGGGTGGCAGCCGCCGGAAAGGAGGGATTATCTTTTTTGCAGGAATTCGTCCAAGGATTCCTCTTTCTGCAATCCAAGTTTCTTGCGGATACGGCTGCGTCCGGAGTTGACGCTGGGACGGGAGATGCCCAAGGCCAACGAGATCTCGTCCGTGCTCTGCTTCAGGTAGATCAGCATGCAGAGCAGTTCGTCGGATTTGGTCAGTTCTGGGAAGTCCTTACGCAAGCCGGGCAGGAAGCGAGGGTACAGGGCAGCGAAGGATTGGCGGAACCGCAACTCGTCCTCGCCGCTCAGCAAGGAGGGGTTGAGCTTCTGGCGTACGCTGTCGATCACCTCGTTATGGGCGGCTTGCTCCAGCTCGGCGCTCAGTCGCTCATTGCGGCGGTTCAGTTCTTGTTGGGTAGCGAGGAGATTATCCAGCCGTTGACGCTGGATCTCCCGCTCACGTTGGTGAAGCCGGCGACGTTGGAGTGCGTAGACAATGATCCCGGTCAGCAGGCAAATGGCTAGGATCAGGATGACGCGCGTATAAACGAGCGAACGTTCCTTCAAGGCCACTTCGGCGGATAAGGCCCGATTCTCCTGCTCCTTCCGTCCGGTCTCGTAGCGTACGTTGGCACCAATGGCGTACCGCTGTTTCTCCGCCAGTTGCAACGAGTCGTGTATCTCCTTGTATTCCGGGTAGATCTCGGTCATCTTGTCTCCCTTCTTTTGTTGGGCGTAAAGGTTGAGCAAATGCCGTCCGGTCCAATCCATCATATCGTTCGCCTCGTATTTCTTGTAGAGAGCGTAGGCCTCTTCCATCAAGGGGAAGCCTTTTCCCGGCTTTCCGTCGCGTACGAGGCAGGCCCCCAGCATGAATTTGAAAAGATCTTGATACCCCGCGGAGATCGCTTCTTCCTCTTCTATCAATTCCTTGTACCCTTCGAGGGCGGCAGGGATAGAGTCGGGCACATATTCGTAGTAATAATTGTAAAGTATGTTTTTGGCGGCGAGGACATAGGCGTTCTCTTTCAGCTCCTCCCCTCTCTTTAAGGCCTGCCGTGCGTAATATAAGGTAGAGTCGTGCTGTTCCAGCTCCCAGAATATCCCGGCTTTCATCCGGTAGAGGTCGCTGATGGTAAAACTATCCAACTGGAGGGAGTAGTCGATGGAGCGTGAGATGGCCTCCATAGCCTTGTCGTACAATCCGAGGTCGCTATAGGTGGAGGAGAGGTCGGCGAAGGTGTAGACGAAACCCCGGTTGAGCTTCTCGGGGTGGGCTACGCACCAGTCCATGGCTTCCTGTATGACTTCCACCTCTTTTTCCCGCATTCCCTTGCGGCGGTAATAATGGCCGAGGGTAGAGAGCAGGTCGGCCGGATCGTCGGCGGCATCGGGGTGGAGGCGATAGACGGCGAGGGCCCTTTCTTGCACACGGATCGCATCCGAAGGGTCGCGGCGGAATTTATAGAGCGTGTTGGCTACCGCTTGGGCGATACGGATCTCTAGCCACGGGTCGTCGGAAGGGGGAAGAGCGGCGAGGCTGTCGGCGAGGCGCAAGGCCTCCTCCCGGTTGTCGCGGTCGTTGAGCTGCCGGAGTATCTCCTTGGTATCGGGCGGAAGCTGCCGGGAGAGGGAGCCGTCCGCGGGAGGCGTGTCGTGCCGGCAAGCGAGGGTGGCTAGCGAGAGGAGGGTGGCTAGCAGGAAATGCGTGATGTCTCTCATCTGCGTAGGATTTTATGGTTTATCGCGAATATACGCCGTTTTTCATGGAAAATAGCGTGTCCCGGGGGATAAATCGATTGAATCATCTATTGGTTTTTTATCCGTCCGAAGGCCCGGCGGCGTACCTTTGACTTGTCCGTACCACCGGTGCCCCGAGCGGCGTGTCAATTAAATTGATGATCGCATTTCGTGCGGATAAGGCCGTTGTTGAGGACTTGTTGAGCGGATTGCTCAAAAAAGAATTCGTCGTATAAGGATAGGAATGGTTTCCTTTGAGAAACAAAAACGAAGTAGTAATGGAAGGGTCATACTTACGGATTTTGATGATGTGCGGGATGCTGGCGCTCCTCCTCTGCGGGGGCTGCTGGGTGTTCGCATGGAAGCATCTGCGCCGGCGGATCGACGAGCGGTTCGACGTACTGTCGGAACACTTGGAGCGTCACGCCGCCGAGTGCCCGATACGGAAGGAGCACCTGCTGGCCTCGTGCCTTCCCGCCGATCCGGAGCGAAAAGGGAACGGATCGTTCCACCGATCGTTCCGGGCATCGTATCCGGGTTTCCTGCCGACGCTTAGGGAGCGGGTGCCGGGGATCACGCCGGCGGAGGAAACGCTTTGCATGCTGATCAAGATGAACCTGAGCAACCGGGAGATCGCCGACAAGATGTCTATCTCCATCGGAAGCTTGCACACCACCCGCTACCGGCTGAAACAGAAGATGCCGCCGGAGGCCGCCAAGGGCATGGACGAATGGGTACGGGCGATCGAATAGGGTCATGGGGAGGCGAACTCCCTACATTATAATATAGAGTATACACCTTTATCTAAGAAGAATCAGTATGAGAAGAGAATCTTTATTTTTCGGTATTTTGACGCTGGTGGTGTCGGCCTTCCTCACGGGATGTTCCGACGACGACACGGAAGTGTACGTCCCCCAGCGTGTGGCGGAGTTCAACCTCTCCGACGAGTCGGACGGCAACCGGCTGTTCATCATCCATCCGTGGGAGGGCGAGATCGCCATCCCGGTGCACGATGATCGTATCCGCGACTTCGAGTTCAGCGGCAAGTATTTCGATTGGGAGATGAGGCAGGGGGCCGAGAGCCGCTTCCTCGTGCTCAACCTCAAGAAGGAGGTGGAGCGTAAGCCTTTCCTCGAGAAGATCGCCCTGCGGGGGATCGCCAGCAAGTCGTGGGAGGCGGCGACGGACACGCTCTTCCTCGTGTCGCAACCCAAGCTGGAAAGCTCAGCGTCGGATAACGCCCCGAGCTATATGCACAACGTGGGCAAGACGGTGAACACGGCGGGCGATATCTTCGCCGCCCCTAGCGAGCCTTTCCTAGATTTCGACCTGATGTACGGCACGGAGGCTTTCGTGAAGACCCCCCACGCCGAGTCGT
This sequence comes from Parabacteroides sp. AM17-47, assembly GCF_003434625.1. Taxonomy (NCBI): domain Bacteria; kingdom Pseudomonadati; phylum Bacteroidota; class Bacteroidia; order Bacteroidales; family Tannerellaceae; genus Parabacteroides; species Parabacteroides sp. AM17-47. The sequence continues at coordinate 185,175 of NZ_QTLI01000003.1, read as the reverse complement.
GGGGACGGGAACGCTCCGGCGTGGACTACGAGGAGATGGTGGACAACATGTGGCAGGAGCTCGGCATCTCGGTGAGCAGCCTCGGCTTCACGAACCAAGGCGCTCCTACGCCTACGAGGTCGAAACTCTTCTCCGGCTCCTTCGACCAGCGGTTCCAGCATAACCAGACCTCGTCCAACCGCTTCGAGTATCACGTGGACGTGCATGTCAAGCCGATGGTGGAGCTGCATATGGCCACCGCCATCTATACCTCTGCCAGCGATCCCGACGTCTTCCTGCCGTTCCTCACCACGACCGCCTCGCGCTTGCTGAACGAAACCAATAGCGACCTCTACAAGCGATACGGCAACACACAGAAGGGCATCTACGATCTATACGACACCTACGGCACCCACGTGCTGGTGGGCGGTGTCTTCGGCGGGAGCTATACCTATATCTACAGCCGGAAGGAGAACCTCTATTACGACGAGACGGTGTTCGCCGCCGAGGCGGAGCTTTCCGCCAAGTCGTCGTCGCCGGCGGGAGAGAACGAGAACTGGCTCCAGACCTACTACCGCGTGATGGGTACCCACGGCGGCAAGATCGGCGCCGGGGGCGGCTATACGAAGTCGGAGCTGAACGAGCATATGTCCGAGGAGAGCATCATGATCATCACCGGCGGCAACGCCTCCGTGGACTTCGAGAGCTGGGACAAGTCCATCGCCGACGAGAACAGCAACCTCCACCTCGTAAGCTACGGCCCGAGGGGCGATACCACCCGTTGCTTCCTGGTCCCCCTGTATTACCTGACGAAGAACTACGCGCGGCAAGACGCGCTGAAGAAATATCTGGACTCCTACGTGGAGGCTCGTTCGAAGCTGGCCAAGAAACCGCAGCTGATCCTGGCCGACTTCATGATGCGTACCGGGAAGGACAATCACGGGGATCCCGCCGGACAACGCGTCTTCACCGGGCCGGACGGCAAGGAGCGCATCTACAGCCCGCTGGTGCTGAATACCAAGGGACCGAACGACTCGCGGATCGGCAAGATGCTCGATACCTCGGCCCACGAGTACCTCGACGTGGGGGATAACGCCGACCAGCTCTGGTGGGTAGCCCTCGACTTCAAGGACGAGTGCCGCCCCATCTACCACATGCGCTTCATGAAGGAGGACGACGCCCGCAAGCACGGCTTCGAACCGCGGGGGCAGGACGCCGAATCGGGAATGATGTGGGACGCGATCGATAACCATTACGTTTGCTTGAAGTTCTCGCCCGACGACAGCCATAAGGAACCGGTCTCCGGCGTGGGCATCGCCCGCAAGGGGAAGAGCGATGACCTATACTACGTGATCGCCACCTCGCCCGGTACCGACATGACGCTTCCTTACTCCATCGACGAGCAATTCCCGGCCTATTGGGGAAGCAAGGAGTATAAATTGAAGAGCGAGAACCCGCCGTACCGCTTCGGGGTGGACCAAGAGAACGACCTCAACGAGGGCGACAGCTGGTTCGGCCGGAACAAGGCGACCAACCATAAGCAATGGATCTTCCCGGTCTACACCACCAAGGCATTGGACTGGCCGATCCGGTTTACGAAAGCGACGGACTAGCGAAATGCCTCGGAAACGATCCCTACGACCGTAGCCATCGCTCCCGAGGCCTCCGGAGCGATCCCCACGACCGTAACGGCCCCTCCCGAAGCCTCTGGAGTGATCCCTATGGTCGTAGTGGCCTCTCCCGAGGCGTCCGGAGCGATCCTTACGACCATAGCGGTCCTTTCCGATGTCTCGGGAGCGATTTCGACGCCCGTAGGCGTTATTTGGGAGGGAAATCGATGATTATCAAAGGAATTATCTTATATTTGTAGGAGCCTTAAATCGGAAGACAAGAGGAAAGTATTAACGAAAAAACAACAAACAGTATGAGTTTAGCGAAACAAATCGGATCGGTAGCGAAGACCGCGTTGACCAACGCCGGCCACATGAACATGAACAACGAGATCTACGCCCGTATCTTGGATACGACCGTGGCCGCCCTCCATCTGGAGGCCCTCGCCCCGGGTTACAAGGAATGCATCGACCGGGAGGCGGAGTGCGTGAACCGCGTCACCAAGAGCGCCTCCACCGCCCAGCTGGAGGCGAAAGACAAGGAGCGTGACAAGACCCTCCAGTTCATCTACTCCATGAACGGCTCCTATAAGGTATGCCCCGACGAGACCCTGCGTACCCCCGCCCTGCTGGTAGACAGCGTGCTGCGGGCCTACGACAAGATCTACGCCAAGGCCTACGCCGAGGAGACCGCCCTGATCGATGGCCTGCTGCTCGACCTCGCCAAGGCTGACGTATCGGAAGCCCTCAAGACCCTCCACCTCGACACCTACGTGGCCCAGTTGAAAACCTTGAACGATGCCTACAAGGCTCTCGACATCACCCGCACTGACGAGTACTCCGCCCGTGTGAAGACCGATACCACCAAGGCCCGCAAGGCGACCGACGAGACCCTCGACCTCATCATCCAGCGTGTCAACGCCTACGCCGTACTTGAGCCTACCGAGGCCATCAACGCCTTCATCGACACCGTGAACCAGATCTTCCGCAAGTATAAGAACCTCATCGCCGCCAAGGGAGGCCCCACCAGCCCCTCCAAGTCCGACGACAAGCCTTATCCCACACCCGACCCTGCGCCCGACCCCGAGAACCCCGGCGGCGATAGCGAGAGCCCGGACGAGATCTGAGCCTAGCAAATTGTCAAACACTTAAAATCGAATCCATATGAACGAATTTTATCTTTCTAGAAAGATATCCGCGCGGCTCTCCCTCCGGGCCGCCGTGCGGATGTTCTGTATCCTGACGCTGGCCCTATGGGGGCCGGCAATGGCAGGAGCGCAAGCGCAGACACAGCCGCTTGACGTGGCTAGTACTAGTATTACTGATAAACTAACTCTCACCTATAAACTGAAACCCAACAGCTCGACCGATTACGCTTGGTTTTACAAGGTCGGGACTAATGGCACCGAGACCGAGTTCTCCGGTACGCTGACGGGCACGAACGCAAACTGGCAGCAGGGCGCGATCGATATCAAAAGCGAGAAAGCGATAGCCGACGCGAATAATCTTGACAGCTACCCGATCCTAAAATTGGATGGGCTAAACCTGACCTCCACTACTGCCGACGGCTCATTATTTTATCTGGAGGGCAGTAAACCGTTCTGTATCCAAGCGACAGGCAACTCTGCCAGTAACCTGAAAGCGAAAAAGGATGTGATTAATAACTACCAAGGATGCATCCTGCTTCTGGATGGTGGCACCGCCGGATTGAATATCGCTGCGGAAGGAACTGGATCATATGGAATATATCTGTACTCTACTAGTTCTGCTATAAATACCACCATCAAAGGCAAGATAACTGTCACGGCGGAAGCTGTTGCTGTGTTTCTAGACAATTGGGGTGCTTTCTCGGCTACCGAAGACGCGAAAGTAACGGTTTCTTCGGAAGATAAAGATGGAGACGCAATTTATGGAAGCTCTAGAGTGAAATCCCCCTTCCTCCAATGGCAGTTCGCCACCGCCCCAACGAGTGGCCAGACGCTCGAGGTGAAAGACGCCAGCGGCCAATCGTTCGATCCCGTTATCCAATTCACCACCGACGGTAAAAAGAAGGGTTTCGCCATCAACGTCACAAAGAACACCGGCTACACCCTTTGGCTGGGCAACGAACAACTGATGGATTCGAAAGGAACAACCGTCTTTACGGCAACGGAAGATAAATTAGTCTCCTTCTCAGGCATGACGACTCTCCCCGCCGACTGGCCCGAGTACGCCAAATTAGCCAATGTCGGCCCGACTGGCACCGATGTCGCCGTCTCCGGCACTACCTACACCGTCAAGACCGCCTGCGGCCTCGCGTGGATCGCTTGGGTGACGAATAACGGGAAGACAATCACCGATGCCGATAAAACCTATACCGATTCCTATCCCGCCTCCGAGGGCTTCAAGGACTGTACGGTTACGCTTGCGGACGATATCTCGCTGGCGAAACCTGCCCAAGGCGTGGCGAGCGGCTTCGAGGCTAATTGGATACCGATAGGGACTTATAAAGGCTTCGATGCACGTTACTACTTTCAAGGCACCTTCGATGGTGGCGGCCATACGATTACCGGAATGACGATCTCCTCGGCCTCGTTTTACTATATCGGCCTTTTCGGTTATCTGTATGGAGCGACCGTGCGGAATCTGACGATGGCAGGATCTGACAATATTAATTTGACAACTATTGCTAATGCTCAAGACACCGCTTACTATCTTGGCTGCGTGGCAGGTTATGTAAAGAATGGAAAAATCATCAATTGCCATAATCAATGCAAGGTTAGTTTTTCTGTGACCGGCAATTCTGGGTCTCTCGGTGGAATTGCCGGTTACTCTGAAGGTTCGGTGATTAGCGCTTGTTCAAACAGGGGAGCTGTCACTATGACCGGAAAGATGGGTCGTGGTGGTGGAATCGTAGCGACTAATAATGGCTCTTCTATCGTTTCCTGCTTCAATACGGAGGATATCCGTGTTACTGCTACCGGTTCTGGTTCTAGCGATGCCGCGTATGCGGGCGGTATCGGAGCCTATAGTAGCGGTAATTGTAGCATATCGCACTGCTATTCGACAGGGTGGATAATCGCTAAATCTTCCGCTGCTAATGCTTATTCCGGCGGCATTGCCGGACTATCTGAGAAAACGACGATTGAATCTTGTTTTGCCACAGGCGCTGTTTCTGCAGGATCAAACAGCGACAGCCGGATAGCTGCCGCAGGTGGTATTGTGGGGCAAGCTTTTGCTGGAAACATTAATATAACGATAAAGAATTGCCTCGCCTTAACTACCGCCGGCGTGAAAGCCTTAGGAAATACGTCGGATAAACAGGCCGGTCGGATTGTCGGATCTGATCCACCTACTAATAAAGTTACCCTTCTCGACAACTACGCCAGTACCATGATCCAACTGACGATAGGAGATAATACGCTAGCCGTCCCTACCGATAACATAGGTAGCGATAAGGCAAACGGTGCCGACACTTACCTCGATGATGTCGCCGCCGAGATCGCCGCTTGGGCAGGCCCCGAAAATACACAAGCCTTCACCGCCATCGGTACCGCCGAGAACGGCCTGCTCCCGCAACTGAAAGCTATTGCCGGCTATGGCGCTGACGGTCTGCCTACAGCTTACGCGAGTACTATTATCCCCGGCCAGTCCGGCTTGTCGTCTGCCTCCTATCTGAGGTCCTTGTTGTCACTGCCCTTGTCTTCTAGCGATACGATGACCTTCATGCTCTTCTACTCCAACAACAAATGGAGTTATAAAAAGGGAGCCGGAACGGAGACCCGTTTCAACGGCAAAATATCGTCACCCCCAGGCCCTTCCGCCAACAAGCTCATCGTCGCCACCGCTACCGGCAACCCGACGCTGACGTTGAATTACGTAACGATACGCCCGACCGACGGTGCTGCCTTGACCGTCAACGAAGGTTGCGATCTGACAATTGCGCAGACCGGTTCGATCCTCGGCTCGTCCGGTGCCTCTACCTTGATCAATAAAGGCACCTTGAGGCTGTCGGGCAGCAGCTTCCGCATTGAAAACAGCAGCTCGTCCGATATGCATTACTGCCTCGATAACTCTGGCACCTTCAGCGTGCTTGATCCGGTAAATGGCTATACCACTTTCCATTGTGCCCACACCGCTATCCATAACACCGGTACCCTTACCAATGCTTGGATGGAATGTCTGTTCACGGATGAGGCGGGAGATGCTGGCGCTACGATAAGGTTTCTGCCTCGCTCATCCCAGCCCATCGAAGTAAAACGCTACAACAAGACCTTAGCCACTACCGTTACGGCGGGCGAGGAGTATAAGCTCTGGGAGATGAAAGCTAGTACGTTTATCCCGCAGAAAGGCTTCGATAGCGAAGGCACGGCAATCGATCGCTTCCCTGCTCCCGAGGCGGATGGTAGGGTAACGACCTTTACGGAGGTGAGTGATTGGAAAGAGGTCGAGATCTCCGGCAATCAGAATCTCTCCGAGGCCGGCCTGTCACAGAGTGTCATCGTTAAATCCGATGGCGTGCTTACCGTCGATAGCGAGAATGCGTCCGTCTTTGAGTTGACATTGGAGGAGGGTGCGCAGGTCGTGACAACGAATGCGCTGAAGGTGTCCAAGACTTTCAAAACCAACCGTTCGCTGAATAACAAATGGACGACCTTCGGTAGCCCTATCGAATTGACAGCCTCTGCGGAATATGGTAGTGGGCTAATCCTTTATGCCGCCACCGGCTACACCGCTAAGGAGGCCGTTGCCCAAGGTTGGGAAGAGGTCTCTGTCCTTTACGGGAAAAGGGTCGATCTCACCGCCGGTAGCCCCTATCTGTTGGCCGCCGACGCAGCCTTGACTCGGGTAACCTTTAGCCAAACAGCCTCCGATGCGCCGATCGAGATACCGGCTACGGCTACGGTCGCTTCCGGCGATGCCCTCGAGAACGGCGTGTTCCTCTTCCGGACGAACCCGAATCTCGCCAACCTTACGCTCCGTGGTATCTACGTGCTCAATGCCGAGGGTACCCGCTTCGACCTTCAGGAGGCGGATTATGTGCTGAAGCCTTTCGAGGCATACATCACCGCCAATGCCGTCACCCGCTCGCTGGTTCGTAGCGTGGGTGTGTGCGATGGCTCCGTGGTGACCGCCAACGAGATCGCTACCGCTACCGCCGCTGTCCGTATCTGGGCCGCCGACGGTGCGCTGCATGTCTATTCCGGGGAGGCCGCCGCGCTTACCGTGGTACGCTCCGACGGACGTACCGTCTACGCCGCCTCTATCGCCCCCGGCGATACCCGCTTGGCTTTGCCTTCCGGTATTTACATGGTTCGAATCAATAACATCACTTATAAAATAGCGCTTTGATATGAAACAATATACTAGTTTATGGCTCGTATGCCTGCTGGCGGTCTTCTCGATGACCGCCCGGGCGCAGGAAGGGATCGAGACGAAGGCCCGTCCCGACTACCCCGCTCTTCCTTTCATGTTGACTTTCGAGGCTCCCGCGGAAGGATCTGCCTCCTTATCGATCTCGGCGGACGGTGAGACCCTCACATCCCCTACGACCTTGCATTCCGGCACCGAGGTGACGATTACCGTCACCCCCGCCGACGGCTACCGAATGGCTTCCGGTTACCCGAAGGTTTACCGCACGGGTACGCCCTCCGAAACGGTTACGCCCGCCGCCACCGATAACGCCTATACCTTCACCATGCCCGCCTTCCCGGCTACGGCAGAGGTGAAGTACGAGAAGATCCAGTCCGCCGTCACCTTCACCGACCCGGCGCACGGCTCGCTAGCCTTGGATGCCGTCACCGCTTCGGGTACTATTGGGCTTTTTTCCGGCAAAGAGCTTGCCCCCGGCATCGCGGTGAAGATTTTAGCCACCCCCGCCGACGGCTACCGAATGGCTTCCGGTTACCCGAAGGTTTACCGCACGGGTGCACCCGACGAAACGGTACCGGCTACGTTTAAGCCCGATGCCAGTAGCGGTATCGCCTACCTCTACACCTTCACCATGCCGGACTTTCCGGTCACGGTAGAGGTGGAGTACGAGAAGATCCAGTCCACCGTCACCTTCGCCAACCCGGCGAACGGTACGCTTACCTTGAGTACCGCCGATGCTCCGGGTAGTTCGATTGTTTCCGGCGGCGAGGTCGCCTCCGGTACGAAGGTGACGATTGCCGCCACCCCCAACAAAGGCTACCAAATGGTGTTCGGCTCCTTGAAGGTATCCGGGAAGGTCGGGAATGAAACCAAGACCGTTCCGTTGCAGAAAGAGAAAGATGGTACGACTTACTTCTTGATGCCGGCCTACGCGGTGACGGCTGAGGTGAAATTTGAGCCTATCCCCGTGGTTCCGTCTTCGGAAGCCCGTTTGAGTTCCCTCTCGTATAAGGTAGGAAATGAGGCTGCTACCCCGCTTCCCGGTTTTCTTGCCTCTACGATGAAATATGAGGTGCTGCTCCCAAGTTCCACCCTGGAATCGGCTGCCCTCACCTTATCCGGCCAGCTGGCCGATGCGAAGGCTAAGCTGTTCGTGAATGGATCGCTTGTTCCCGTACAATCGACAGGATCGTTCACGGCTACTGTATCGCTCGTGGATGGATCGGCCAAGGCTACCTTGGTCGTTACCGCCGAGGATGGACAGACCAAGCGCACATATGCGGTGAACTTCACGGTAGCTCCCCAGCCGGTATGTTACGTCACGATCCAACAGCCGGAAGGCGGCACGATCTCCATTTCCTATAACAAAGAGGGTAAGGAAGTGGTCGTGAAATCCGGTGATGCCGTACCCCAGAATATCGAGTTAAACTTGGCAAATACAGCCTTGCAGAATTACGAGTTCAAAGAATACAGCGTGGATGGTTTCTCGCAGACAGCTGAGACGGTTAATATTGGCACCTGCCTCAGCAAGACGATAACCGCTGCCTTTACGCAGGAATCTTCCGTGACTACGGAAGAGATCGCTACGATCGGTACGCCGGCCGTTCCCAAGGAAAAGGAAGGGCAGGAGGGAACGAATGTTCCAACGGATGATAACCCGATCGTGATCATCCCCGATGCCGTATCCCTGCCATCGGATACGGAACTCTCCAGCCTCCGCTTGGTGAAGGAAGATATAGAAGACCCAGCGAAAAAGGCTGAGATTGAAGAGAAAGCGAAAGCTGCCGCCCAAGATGCGGGTATCGCTCCTGATGCCCCGAAGATCGTGATGGAAGTGACCTTGGTTAAGGTGACGACCACGATTTCCGCTACCGACGCATCCACCACTACCGCCGTAACTCCCGTGCAGCCCTCCGATATCGTGACGGTACGTATCCCGTATCCGGAAGGCGTAAATAAAACCCAACATGATATCGTGATTATCCACCTCCGCTCGGACGGCGTGGTAGACGTGTATTCCGAGGGTAATAACAATTTGACATTAGAGGATGATTATATGGAGATCTCCGTTGCCAGCTTCAGCCCGTTCGTGGTAAGCTATACGCCCAAATCTGGGCCGGTGGATCCCGATTATCCTGACACACCCGACACCCCGGATACCCCGGATGTCCCGACATCGAATGCCTCGGTAGAGGGAGGCATAGCGGTTTGGACCTCTGCCAACGCCCTCCATATCCGTGCGGATCGTCCGGCTGAGGCATGGGTTGTCGGCCTGTCGGGTACTAGTCGTGCCCGGTTTGCGGTCGTTCCCGGCGAGACAAGACGCGCTCTTCCTGCGGGAGTCTATCTTGTCCGAATAGCTGACCAGACCTATAAGGTACGGATACGGAACTAAACGTTGTTTGTTTGACGTGAGAGGGATGTCCTTGTTTCTCCTTGGGGAGAGCGGGGCATCCCTTCTTTTTTGTGAATATGTTTCTTAACATACATACCCGTAATCAATTGGTTAGCCGCAAATGCTTATCTTTGAGCTATCCCGATGCAAACGCTTACAATATGCTAGTCATTTAAACTCAATTATAGTATGAAACCGGAAGATTACATTACCAGAGAGGAGAAGTATGGTGCCCACAACTACCATCCTCTGCCGGTCGTTCTCAGAAGAGGCGAAGGCGTGTTCGTGTGGGACGTGGAAGGAAAACGTTATTTTGATTTCTTGTCTGGCTATTCTGCCTTGAGCCAAGGACATTGCCATCCTAAGATCGTGAAGGCCCTGATGGAGCAGGCGGAGAAGCTTACGCTCGTATCCCGTGCTTTTCATGCGGATATACTGGGTGAGTACATGGAATTTACCTGTAAGTTTTTCGGATATGATAAGCTCTTGCCGATGAATACGGGGGCCGAGGCGGTAGAGACGGCCTTGAAGCTTTGCCGCCGTTGGGGATACCGTCGGAAAGGGGTCGCTCCGGAGCGTGCGAAGATCGTGGTTTGTAGCGAGAATTTCCACGGACGTACGATTACGATTATCTCCATGAGCACCGATCCTAGTTCCTACGCCGATTTCGGCCCTTATACGCCCGGATTTATAAAGATACCCTATAATAAGGTGGATGCGTTGGCCGAGGCCTTGAAAGATCCCGATGTAGTAGGCTTCTTGGTGGAACCGATCCAAGGTGAGGCCGGGGTCGTGGTGCCCGACGATGGTTATCTGCGGGCTTGCTATGATCTTTGCCATCAGCATAATGTGTTGTTTATCGCGGATGAGATACAGACAGGTATCGGTCGTACCGGTAAGCTATTGGCTTGCGATTACGAGGGGATTCGCCCGGATATCTTGATCTTGGGAAAGGCGTTGTCCGGTGGGGTCAGTCCGGTCTCGGCGGTATTGGCGGACGATGAGATCATGCTTACGATCGCTCCGGGAGAGCACGGTTCCACGTATGGTGGAAATCCGTTGGCGGCGAAAGTCGCTATCGCCGCCTTGGAGGTGGTACGTGACGAGCATTTGTCGGAGAATGCGTTTAAGATGGGTGAGCTGTTCCGTGGTGAGATGGAGCGGATTAATAATCCTATGATAAAGAAAGTACGGGGTAAGGGCTTGCTGAACGCTGTCGTGACGGAACCTAAAGATGGGAAGACGGCATGGGACATCTGTTTGGGGTTGAAGGAAAACGGCTTGATAGCCAAGCCTACCCACGATCATATCATCCGCTTCACGCCTCCTTTGGTGATTACGGAGGAGCAAATGATGGAAGCGATTGGCATTATACGAGATACGTTCGCTAAATTCTAGGGTATGAAAATAAATGTAATAGGCGTTCCCTTGAACTTGGGATGTGACCGGGCAGGCGTAGAGCGTGCCCCGAACCACCTTCGGGAACGGGGATTGATGGGAGTGATCCGGAAGAACGGGCATAAAGCCTTTGATTTGGGTAATTTGTATGTCCCCCCTGTCAGCGAGGCAGATAAGTTCGTACGGGGTAACAGCATGAAATATCTGGATGCGATCGTGGAGGTGAATACGAATCTGGCAGAGTTGGTTTATGATACATTGCGTGGAGGAGCGTTCCCCTTGGTGATTGGCGGGGATCATTCGCTGGGTTTAGGTAGCGCCTCGGGCGTGGGTAAATGTTATGATGATTTCGGTATTATCTGGCTGGACGCTCATGGGGATATCAATACCAGCGAGACTTCTCCCAGTGGTAATATCCACGGGATGCCTCTGAGTGCGTTGATGGGGATGGGAAGCGAGGAGCTGGTGAATATCTACGCTCCCGGGAACAAGGTGAACCCGCAGAACGTATTCTTGGTCGGGACCCGCAGTCTGGATGAGGGCGAGTGGGATTTGATCGAGCGGGAGAAGCTGAGTGTCTATACGATGGAGACGATCCATCTGAAAGGCATCGGCTTCGTAGCTGAGGATATCAAGCGGAAATTGAAGGAACGGAAGATCCGCAACGTGCATTTCAGCATAGACGTGGATAGCATAGACCCCCGTTTCGCTCCGGGCACGGGAACCCGTGTGTGTGAGGGACTGATGCCGGATGAGTTTAATAACTTCGTGGATCATATGCTATCGACAAACTTGATTAAATCGATGGATCTGGTAGAGCTGAATCCGGAATTGGATGTGAACGAGCAGACTACGAGCCTTTGTCTGCAGATCATTGATTATATTACCGCCCGTCTATAAGGAATCTAAATTCCATGGTTTATGATAAGAGTGTGAAAATGAAGTCCCCTTGTCCCGGTTCAGACCGGATACGAGGGGACTTGAAAATACGATATGTCTATTGGTTTATTTCATTCTTCGGATATTGGCGTAATTGAAGCTATCGCTCAAGAAATCGTCCTCGCTGAATTTATAGCCTTGAGGGCCCCAGTTGCCCATGGCCAGCATAGCCAACATCGTCATTGGATTGAATTCGCTCATGTCGCCGCTAGCCGCCGCAAGGGAAACTGATTCCATTAACTTACGCATTGAGTGTTGATAGTTTTCGTTGATCACCATGTTGCGGTACAAGGCAAGGATTCCGTCTCCTTGCTCCTTACGGTTCCAAGTCAGTATATATGTACCGTCGTTGGCTTCCGCCTTGGCTTGGAGATCGGGCAGTTTGGCGGAGTTGGCGTCCGCTATGATAAAGGTTACGAAACCTTCCTTGTCCACTTTAGGCATTTCCTCGTCATAAATAGAGGCATACGAGTAGGTCTCGGCTGACCCAAGGCATATGGACCAGTATCGTACATCGGCGGTGGCGTATTCGCTTACGCTTTTAGGAGCCGTAGGAGGGATGAAACGGAAAGTAGCTACCTCCCCTTCGTTCAGTTTGATGCGGGCGAATAGGTATTCTGCCGGGCTGTTCGGGTACATTAGGCTCAGCGGGGCACGCATGAACGGGAGTTGCGGCAGGTCGGCGGAGAAATCCATCGGCGGCAAGTTCAACGATTCGTGGATGTTGCAGACCTCACGCTTCGGGAAATCCACTTCCTCACCTGTAGTCACATCGAAAGCTTGGATAGCAGGCATGTCCACGCCGCCATACTCATCGCCGCTATATTGTTTCGCCAAGTAAAGACGCATGAAAATGGAGACCATATTGACATCTTCCGGAAACTCGCATATGTTCTTCATCGAGGCACGTGCGCTGGCGGGGGTGTTAGCGGGAATGATGTAAATCGTATAGCCATTTGCTCCGTAGTCGTCTGTTTCCTTTACATAGGGGTTGATGGAGCTGTCATCGGGTTGGATATTTACGTCTTCAATGCTGGATACGTCTATTTGGGTCTCGTCGTTATAAACCGTGAAATTGAAGAAGCGTGACTTCGGGAACTTTCCAGTCAGACGAAGGCCGATGTTTGGATTATCTTTGTAAGAATAGGTGTATTCCCAATAATCGGCATAGATATCAGGAAAGGCCAGTAGGGTTTGATTGTCGCCCCGGAGCGTCTTGCCCCATTGTTCCTTGGGTTCCGGGTTGTTGATTTGAGGGGTATTCTCATCATCGTCGTCGCAAGCGGTGAACATACCCATAGTAAGGGCTACCAACATTAAGTAAAAAATCTTCTTCATGATTCTGTTCGTTAATTAATCTGTTTGTTATTAAAATGAGAGCGCAAAAGTATCTCATTTCCAATTAGGGTTGACCTATTGAAAATGAAATACCTTGGATAAGACCACAGAATCCTAGGAATGGAACAGCTAGAAGGGGTATCCGATAGCGAAATGGTAACCCATGCCGTCCTTGAATTTCGGGATATTGTAATAGCCTTTCTTTCCGGTATCGTAAGGGAGATGCAGACCGATACCCACGTCGAAACGGATGACGATAAAGGTGAGGTCGTAACGCAGGCCGAAGCCGGTTCCCAAGGCTAGATCCTTGAGGAAGCTACCCCATTTCAGTTGTCCGCCGGGACGATCCGGATCGTTTCGGATCAACCAGATGTTGCCGCTGTCGAGGAAGGTAGCCCCGTGGAGGTCGCCAAGGATCGGGAAGCGGTATTCGAGGTTGGCCTCGAATTTAAGATCACCCGTACGGTCGATGTAAGCGTATTTATTGTTGTCGCTGTTCTGGTAGTAGCGTCCGGGACCGATGCTGCGGATCGTAAAGGCACGGATGCTATTCGCTCCGCCGATGTAGAATTGCTCGTTATAAGGGGAGGTACGGGCGTTGCCGTAGCTATAAATAGCGCCGGCCATTAATCGGCCTACGAGATATTGCTTATGCCCGAGGGCGTAATTATAACGTATCTCGGCGGTTCCCTTGATGAATTGGGCGAAGGGGTTGCCGAGTAATTCCTTATCCTCTTTATTGAATTTCTTCCCGGCTAACGCATAAATCCCATCCAAGACAAGACCCGCTTGGGTAACGGATGCCTGCCACCAAAGATGGTTCCGGCGACTGGTAATCGGGGAATCATCATAGGTATAGGTATAGTTCATGGCCGGGATGAATTGATTTTGCAAACTCTTCTTTAGGGCCTTGTTCACGTTGGTAATGCTGTCGAACTCATGCGTGGTATGCTGGAGCAAGTTGAACGTCAGCTTGAAAGGGGTGATGGAATGATGAGACGTGGCGGTAGGCTGGAACTCATACGAGGCGTCACCACCGAATGCCAGCAACTTGAAGAAACGGGCCCGGTTCATCTGGTCCGCATAGAGGCGGAAGGTGGTGCTGGCCGGGAAATTCATGTCCCGTTTGCTGAATGTAGGGAACAATACCCGTGGGAAAGTCAGCGTGGTAGTCAAGCCTAACTCATAACTGTTGATCTTGGAGTTGCTACCATCCAGCTTGTTTCCGGTCTGCCATTCGTAAGAGCCGCGGAGTTTCACGCCGAAGGTCTCGCCCCCTCCGAAGACATTCCGTTTGGTCACGCTGAAAATGGCGCCCGGACCCACTTGGTCGTTGCTCTTGGCGGTAACGTTCAACTCGAGCTCGCCGTCCAATGGAAGATCGTAGACCGTATTGATCCGCAGATCCAGCGTATCTTGGCGGCGCATGGTATCACGGGGGGAATATTGCAACTCGGCATAACGGAAGATACCCAAGCGGGACAGGGCCGTTTGCGTCCGTTCCTGCGCCCGCTGGTTATAAAGTTCCCCCGGCTTGAAATATAAACGGTTGTAAATGACCGAGGGGCGAACCCTTAGCTTGCCCTCATAATGGATCGTAAGGTCCTTATAGCGGATCGAGTCCGTGGGAGTCTCATTCTGGTAGCCGTTTAGCCAGACGGATATATCCCCGAGTTTCCAAGGGCGGAGGGCCGAGGGAGGCAGGCTTTCCTTCGGGGCCACCCGTAAGGCCACTTTCCCGGGGTTCAACAAGGTATCCGCTTGATAGGTGATGAAATCGGGACGGAAATAGTAATATCCGTTGTTACGGAGCAAGGACGAGATGCGTTCCCGCTCGGCTTGCAATTGGACGACATTGAAATTCTCTCCTTTGTGGAGGATACGATCGCCGATCGTGGCATCGATCAATGAGTCGGCACGGTGACGGATATGGACGTATTGGATGCTGTCCAGCGTATACGGATCGTTCATGGTGACACTGTATTCCAGCTTCGCCTTCCGGGGATTCTTGGGATCGGGTATGACCTCGAAAGAAGTCTCTCCGTTGAAATAACCGTACTCGTTCAATAGGTTCCGGGCTACCTTGACGCGGACATCCGGGTTCACGGTGGTGATCAGCACCGGTTTCGACGCCAGCTTGTTGAAGATCCACTTGCCGACCTTCCCTTTCTTGTTCACGAAAGCGTTGTAGACCCACAGGCCGAAGGGGAAGGGCACCCGGATCGAGGAGCTTCCCAGCAAGGCGTTGTTGGGGGGATAGGCTAGGGCGGCCTCGACCTCTTCCAAGGCGGCTTCGCCGGGTTTGGTCTTATCCTCGTTCTTCACCTCTATTTTCTTGATACCGGTATATAGGACCGCTCCCTCGGGAAGGTTCTTCGTGGTGGAGCAAGAGGAGAGAAGAAGTACGGATAGGAGGATGCTCCCGGTGGCGACGTGCCATCCCCCGCTCGGGTTAGACGCTCTCCCTCGCCCGAGGGAGACATCCTCCCCTGCCCGAGGGAGACACTCTCCCCTGCCCGAGGGAGACATCCTCCCCCGCCCGAGGGAGTCGTCCCGCCTAAAATATATTAAAATGCTTTTCATTCCTTTTCATCATTTATGGGTTTCACTTTCGTTTTCTTGAAGTTGAATAACTCCCTGAGGTGCATCATTTTCTTGCGGAGCACGATACCGGCCCCGGTCTCCGTGATCTCGCCTTCCAGCAGGCTCTCGTAGTTCTTGTCGTGGAAGAGCTTGACGTAGCGGGAGCCGCTGCTGTCCAGCCGGTATTCGACGGATACGTTGTCGATGAACGGCTGCGCCTGCCCGTTGTTAATGTTCTCGCCGGTAGAGATACGGCCGCCTAGAACCACACGGATACGGTCATTATAGAATCGCTTGGCGAAGCGGAAGGAGTAGTCGGTACGAGTACCGCCTCCGGCGTCGCCATTATCGTCGTATGTCTCCATGCCGAAACTGATATCCACGGACTTCAAGGCGCTTCCGGCGATGTTGTTGATCTCGCTTTGCAAGAAGCTGGTCAAGGCGTCTCCCATATTCATGTTCACTTTGCCGCTACCACCGCCACCGCCGAGGTACATACCGGTCACGAGCATGCTGACAGCCAGCTTCGCCCGTTCCTCCGGACCTTTCGAGGTTAGTTCCTCTTGCATCGCCATGTCTTCCGGGGCGGTGAGGGTAAATTGCAACCCTAGGTTCTCCAGTTGTTGGGTCAGTTCGATGCCTACGTCGAAATTCACCAAGCGGGGCGATGATTGCCCGGTTAGGGTGACGGACGTACGGACTCGCTCGGTAGCCGTAAGGTTCAAGGTCGGGTCCATGGGGTTGCCCGTCCATTGCACGTAGCTACCCTCCTGTACGTTGAACTCCTTCAGCGGGATGACCGGGATGGAGTACTTGATGGTTCCGCCCGTCAGCGTGTAGCGTCCGTTCAAGAACATATCGCCTTGCGGGGTATACTGGAAGGAAAGGTCGCCGCCACCCTCCAAATTGATATGGTTGGACTGGTCGGGACTTAAATCCACGTTCGCTTGTACGGCGGGATCGATGTGGATCGTCATCAACATGTCCATGCCTCCCATCGGCAACGGGGGTTTACGAGGCATGCGCCGGCGTAAGGTATCCGTGAAAGAGGTGAAGGTTACCATGTCCGACATACGGTCTTGCACGGTCAACGGGGAGTCTTTCAGCACGTAGGTGATATTCGTCCCGCCCAATAACTGCAAGTCCCCTCGCATGGTCAAGGCATCCAACGGCCCGCGTACGGTAGAATTCAGGTTGACGAACAGCTTTCCGTAGACAAGGCTTTCCTCGTTTTTCTTAACGTTCAGCAGTTGCAAGTTATTCGCCGTTAGTTTAAGATTGGCGGTCATGCGGGATAAATCGTTGAAATCCACTTCTCCGTTGATGATAAACGGATTCTTGTTGTATGCGTAAATACCATATTGGTTGAACAAGATTCGGTTGTTCTTTATCTCTATCTTCTTATCGTCGAAACGGAAGGTAGAACCTGCGGCGCCTACATAAACGGAAGCGGTATCGAGAATCAGATATCCCTCGGCCATGGGTTTATCGCTTTGTCCGCTGATAGCGAGTGTACCATCGAGGTCTCCGCCCATTTTCGCCATATCATCCGGGATGAACGGGTTGGCGATATCCAAGGGGAAGTGCATGAACTCGATATTACCGCTGATATGGTCGGTCTCGCCCATCTGGTATAAGGCGGTAATGGCACTCACCTCTTTCCGGTCCCGGAAAAGGTGCATATCCACTTGATGGTTCCCCTGCTCTAAAGGTAGATAGACTGCGTTGAACATGAGTTCGCCGACCCGCTCGTTCTCATAATACAGATCATCAATGTTCATATCCGCCACGACCATGAAGGCCGAGTCGGAAGGAGCGTACTGGAAATCGGCGTTCAATATACCTTTCATCGGCGGGATATAACTGAATGCGTTGGAGATAACCCCAAGGTCGATCTGGTTCAACTCGGCGTGGACTTCCTCCATCTCGTCACTTTCCGCTTGGGAGTGTATCCAGAGGGCGGCGTTATTATCTCCGCTGAGTCGTAGGTTCGCCTCGATATCCTTCATGCTGCGTACCACGACGTAATTATCCGGATTCAGCTTGAAAGGGCGGAACGCTATGATCGGGTCATCGGGGAAGAGATGGAACTTGACCCCGTTCTGTATCTTATCGGCCCGGATTCCGAGCAACAAGCCGGTCTCGCCTTTCCCGTCCTTGAAATAAAGGCGGGCGTCGCCGAAGCCATAACGTATTTGCCCGTCCAGCCCGGCGCTGAAAGGTTGTTGCTGCCTGTATTTATTCTTGATCACTTGGGCGCTATAGAGTAATCCGAGCGAATCTTGGTGCATCTCCGCCCGGATGGTATCGATCTGCATCGTATCCCGTGCCAGATCGTAAATGGAGGCATCCATGCGTATACCCGTTTCCGGTGAGGTATAGGCGTTCATGGCGATGCTCTTGAAATCTACGTAATAGGTTTGGAGATAGTTGTAGATCGGATTGTCCTGTCCTGCCCGTACCTCGAGGTACATATCGGGGAGGAGCGGGCGAAGGATCTCCAGATTGACTGTCGAGTCCCGTTCCAATTGGAGGGTGATATCGTTCGATACCTTAGTCAACTTATCCGTGATGTGGTGTATGCAATCAGTACCCGTGAGGATGATCCCTAAATCCCCGGCGTGGAAAGACACACGGGTGGTATCGATATCCGTCCGGGCATGCAAGGTCAGCGTTTTCGGCTTGAAACTTTGTTTCGGGGTGACGACCTCCCAGTTTCCTAACGTAACGTCGATCGTGTTATCTTCATCCAGATTACTTTCTGCCTCGGCGAAGAGCTGGAAAGAGGTGGCGAAGGGATTTGCCATTAAGTGCATACCCTGTAAATCCATGTTCTCTACATCCGCTATCAACATCGCTTTCACCTCGTGCTTGTGGAGGGTCGCGTTTAAGGAGACATCCATTTTCGCCAACGGGTATTTGCTAAGCAAGTCCACTTTCAGTAAGTTCTTTTCCAGAGAGCCATCGATGGATACGTCTGATACCGATGAGGCGCCATAGCGTATATCCGATATCTTACCGTCCAGTTTGGCCCATGTACGTTCAGAGAAAGGGTCTGTGCCCCGGCCTTCTGCTTTAACAGAGGCGGTCAGCCAAAATAGAGAGTCTTTGGGCATGAAATGAGTAGGTTCCAGACTGTCTATCCGTAAATTAGCCTCATAAGCCAGTTTTACCGGATTATAGCGGGCGGTCAGACCTACTTTACCTTTATCTTGGGTAAGAACAAGCTCGGTGCGGTATTCTTGATTTGCGACTGTAGCTTCCCCCTTCAACTGAATTCCTGCCGGAATGGCAAATTGATCCCGTTGGGAGGCGGGAAGCATCGCCAGCAAAAAGTCCAGATTACCGGATCGAGCGTTTAACTGAATCTCACCGGTTCGCCGGATGCTATCCGTCACGGACTCCATGCTACCCGTGACGTTCATCTGAAACGCTCCCGGCAGCATGATATCGCCTTGTGTGATACGTATACTGGAGAGGTTGCCTTCTACGCCAGCCGTAATAGCGAGAGGCTTGTCCGGATAGGCTTTCTTGAAATCCTCCGGTAGGGAACCTGCCGCTATCAATAAATCTTCTTTCCCCAACGAGGCGTTTAACAGGGCTTTCATGCTACCTTGCGGATGATCCTCGAGGGAGCTCCAAGGGATAGTCGCTGTCAATCTCACTTCGGAATTTGGTGTCTGGAGAAGTAGGTCCGGTACGTCTATCTGTTCATGGTCACTCCGGACATTTCCTGCTAATGCCGAAACCTTGAGGCCGGAACGTTCTTCCACGAAGAATTCCTTGATGTGGGCGTTTATTTCTTTTCCTTGATATAAGATGGAATCGATAGAAGTGTTCAGGTTCGTTAAACTGATATGGGAGAAATCGAGTCCTTGCTCGGGTGCCGCGTAATTCCCGTCATAAGCGAATGTAGAATTCGTTATGTCAAAGTTTCTCGCCTTATATTGTTCCGCTCCAAGATCTACGAGGCCGTTATTTAGCCCGGCTTTATTTACGAAAGCCGTAAGGCGTAAGGAATCCGAGGGCATTTGTAGGGCGAAGGCTACCCGGTCCAAACTAATTTTATCCAGCTTGAGTACCCAGTTCAGAGGTGTGGAAGTCGTGTCTTCTTTCGAGGTTGAATCATTTAATAGAAGGGTAATGGCGGTATCGGATAAATCTACGGTATTAAATGTAGCTTTCTCCTCGGACAGGTCTATACGATCGGCGTGCAGGTAAAGCTTTCCCAAGAATCCTTTGATTTCCATACCTTCAATCATAGTCCCGGTGTTAACCTTTACGTTCCGGAGGTCGATCGTCTCTACCAATACTTGCTTCCGCAAAAAAGGAAGGGCACGAACCCGTACCGTCAAGCTCTGTAAACTCAACAAGGTATCGGCGGGAGGATTTACGACCTCGACACCCTTAACCGTAAGGTCTAACGGGAAAGATAGCCTAATCTGCTCGATCCCGATTTGCATACCAGTCGCTTTTCCCGCATATTCGGTCGCTTTCCGTACCGCGAAGTTTTGGAAAGGAGGTATATATAGTAATATAGAGAGTAACAATACCAATGCGATCGGTATTAGGCATATCACTCCTATCCGTTTAATCCATACTCTCATATTGATACGTTTCTCTTTTTCTTATTTGTTTATTTGCCTGTTTTTATGACGATCGCTCCGTTTGCGCCTCTTACCCCGTATTCACCGGCGTCTTTCAATACTCTTAATTCCGAGACATCTTCGACGGGAATCGTGTTTAGAACAGATAGGTCCATCGGTATACCGTCTACCACTACTAGCGGGTCACTAGGACTGTTTAGGGAAACGCTCGCACGGATGCGTACGGAACCATCGGCGAATGTTATGCCACTCATCCTTCGTAGCAAGCAATAGAGATCCCGGCATCCGGTTTTCTGTATCTCTTCTTTATTCATAACGCTTGAGCTTACTATTTTGTTTCGTTCCCTTTCCATAATTTCTTTCAGGGCCTCATCCGGTTCAAAACTACGCTTTGCGTTGAATGTGCTATTCTCTAAAGTAATGGTTATATAATTGTATCCGTT
Source organism: Parabacteroides sp. AM17-47 (assembly GCF_003434625.1). NCBI lineage: Bacteria > Pseudomonadati > Bacteroidota > Bacteroidia > Bacteroidales > Tannerellaceae > Parabacteroides > Parabacteroides sp. AM17-47. The sequence goes on along the minus strand of NZ_QTLI01000003.1, from coordinate 164,531 downwards.
GACCGGGACTTTGACTACATTTCTTGTTTTCTTAATAGTGACGAACAAGGTATCATTCAGGTTAGCCCCCGGGATGGTGAATACGCCATGTTTGTTCGTTTTCACGGTGATCGGATTCTGACTGCCTAGCGTGACCGGATAGCGTTTGATTATTTTATCGCTGATGTCACGCAATACACCGACTAAAGTATCATTCTGTGCCAAAAGTATTTGGCTGCTGAATAATAAGATGATGATTGAAAGATAATGTATTGTTTTCATAGCTCAATCTTTTTAGCTGAACATAACACAAAGATAATATAATATTTCTTAAAGGCAGAGTTTTAGGGTAAATTCGTAATAGGTATTATTTTTACGTTTCTATGTGGTCTCATTTGTCGCTAAAATGAGATTACTATAAATGGAAATCATTACATTTGCCAAAATAAAATGAACGGTATGGAATTAGATTTAGCCTATTTGTGTAAGGAGGTTCGAGAAATAGCTCGTGCTTCTGCGACATTCTTAAAAGAAGAACGCCGAAAGTTTGACCGGAACTTAGTGGAGGAAAAAAGTGCTCATAACTATGTATCTTATGTGGATAAAGAATCGGAACGACAGATCATAGAGGCTTTGTCTACTTTGCTACCCGAGGCTGGTTTTATCGCGGAGGAAGGCTCTGGAAGTTTGACCGATGAGGAATATTGTTGGGTAATTGATCCATTGGACGGTACTTCAAACTATATTCATGATATCGCGCCTTATTGCGTGAGTATCGCTTTAAGAAATCGGAAGGAGTTATTGTTAGGAGTAGTCTATGAGGTGTGTAGGGACGAGTGTTTCTATGCCGTGAAAGGCGGTAAGGCTTACTTGGATGGGAATGAGATACATGTATCGGATGTCTCAGTACTGGATAACGCTTTCATTGCGTTGGGTTTCCCTTATAACTCTGATGCTTATCGTCCGGTAGCCGCTCATTTGGTTGATAGGTTGTATGGTTTTGCGGGAGGTACCCGTTTGATGGGATCTGCCGCCGCTGAACTGTGTTATGTGGCAGCAGGACGTTTTGATGCCCGTATAGAAGCCTTTTTAGGCCCTTGGGACGTAGCTGCTGGTGCCTTGATTTTATTGCAGGCCGGAGGAAAAATATCGGATTTCAATGGAGGAGAGAACTGGGCTTCGGGTGAACAGGTAGTTGCCAGCAATGGCAAGGTTCATTCTCTTGCGTTGTCTTTGTTGCCCTAATACTAGAGTAATCCTGCGTATTCTAGTGCTTCTGTGTGTATTTAAAAGGTAAAAGAGTTTAAACTTACTTCTTATTTGCGGGGTGTTTGATCCGTTTTGATTTTCAAAACAGATGGGGGAATACAAATACCCGTAAATCCTTGTATGTGTCTAATTCAGTAAAAATCAAGACTTTTAGGATTAGAGATTTTACTTACATTTGTGGAAAATAAAAATGTTACAGAGTATGAAAAACAATCTATACGTCTTTTTTCTGTTCTTTATTACTGGACTAATGTCATGTAGCCATCACTCAGGTCTATATGAACATGCGGAAAAGATAATGTCCCAACATCCCGATAGCGTTTTAACATTGCTATCAACAATACAAGATGTAAATGATCTTTCAGAAAAGGATCGTGCTATGTACTACCTACTTTTGACAGAAGCAGAAGATAAAACTTATAAGAAGCACGAGTCAGACTCATTAATTGCAATAGCTACAGAATATTTTGATAAGACAGATGATGTGAAAAGAAAAGCAAAAGCTTGGTATTATAGAGGACGTGTTGTTGATGATTTGAAAGATGCTCCACGGGCGCAGGATTATTATTTAAAAGCTTTACAAAATGAGATGGAGATTACTGATTATGCTTTTCTTGGACGTTTATATAATAGTATAGGGATGCTTTATACCTATCAAGAAGTATATGAAAAAGCGGTTTTTTATCAGAAAAAATCATTGCGAAGCTTTGAGTTACTTAAAGATTCTATTGGGCAATCGTTTGTGTTAAGGGATCTTGGAAGAAATTTTACAGCTCTTAGTGAGAATGATAGTGCTATCTTTTATTATGAAAGGGCTTTGATTATAGGTGATAAATCTAGCAAACCTTCTATTTATAAAGAATTAGGGAATTTGTTTATGAACAAAGGTGATTATTCTAAAGCATATGAGTGCCTTAAGTCTACTTTATGTTTCCCTTTGAAGAAGACCGTATTAGATCCTGTAAATTTAGCATTTGGTAAATTGTATCAAAAAACCAATAAAATTGATTCAGCATACTATTATTTAAATATTTGTGTGGCTAGTCCAAGGTTGCAAACTCGTGCAGGAGCATATTATTTTTTGGCTGAACTAGAGAAAGATAGAAAGCATTGGGAAGAATATGCAAAGAACCAGATTCAATATGAAGTTTTAAGAGATTCGATGAATATGATTAAACAAACAGAATCGATTAGAAAGATGGAGAGGCTGTATGATTATCATCAAACAGAAGCTAAATTATTACAAGCTAAAATCTCTTTAGAACAAATGAAGTTAGATAATCTTTATATGTGGCTGCTTGTGATAGCTAGTTTGTTACTTGTTGTTTTTGTCTTTGTTTTTGCAAATATACAATTGAAAAAGAAAAGGATACGTTTGCAGGAGCATAAAGAAAAATTGGTAGCGTTGAAGAAAAAACGGGAAGAAGATCAAACTCGAATAGAAGAAAACGAGAATAAAATAGCAGATTTGGAAGCTCAATTACAGCGATCTTGTGAAGCTCATGGAGAAAGAGAAAAAGAATTAATAGCTCTTAGAAAGCTTAAATTGGAAGCTGAAAATAAGAGTTTAGAATGTGTCAAAACTGAAAATCTGCTGTTAATAGAGAAGTTTTGTGTTTCTGATATTTATTATCGTTTTCATGTAAAAGAAGAATGGAGGCCTAAGCCTGAAGATTGGAAGGAGTTATTTAAATGTTTGGATGAAACATATGATAACTTTACTCATCGTTTGGTCGGGGTAGCTCCAAAATTGACAACAACAGAATTGAGAGTGAGTTGCTTAGTTAAAGCGAATGTACCTCCTGTTACTATTGCGATGTTGATCGTGACGACTCCAACAAATGTTTCAATGATCCGAAAACGTCTTTATGAGAAAATTCATTCAGAAACAGGCTCTTCAGAGAAGTTTGATAAGTTTATCCGAGAGTTTTAAATATAATTGTGCATGTTTTGTGCAATAAATATGTCCTTGTTATTTTAAGGATAGGTGTATGTTTGTTGCACAATTAATACACATATCATTATGAGAAAAGTAAACAAATTTACCTTTTGTGCAATTTTATTTGCAATGCTTCTAGTACAACCTCTGTTGGCTGATATTATCCCTACAGAAGGCATTTGGGATGACGAACGTTATCGTTCTATTAATACAAACTGTCCTCCAGTAGTATCAATCGAAGGAGACATTCTTTCCTTGAGCTTTGAAGATGCTTTATCAAACTTGACCGTATGTGTCATGAATGATGAAGGAGTGAAAGTCTATGAAGATGTTGTTTCTTCAGAGGCAGGTGGAACTTATTCTTTCTCTTTAGCGGGAGAAGCAAATGGCCAGTATCAGGTTGTGTTGTTACATCGGTTGGGACACTTGACCGGTAGCTTTACCTTGGAATAAAAAATTAAGAGGTTTTGTAAGAAGAAAGAGCTGTTAAGCTTCTCGGTAAAATGGGAAGCACAGCTCTTTTTTATTTGGACAACTGTACCAAATACGAATCTTTACTTGAAAACGTATCTATGTATATGTTTTACCGCTAAACGTATCATTAATCAGCCGGGAGTCATTCTGTTTATTGTATATTTCTTGAAAATAGGCTCCATTGTAGCCTGATTTACTATTCATAGAAATAGCGATTAGTATTAATAGAAATTCAAAATACTATGGATACTAATCGGAGCTTGGATAGATACGATTTTATTGTATGTTGATTATTAGGTGTATAGGTAATGGTTTGGAAATATTAGACTTATTGTACTTTTTAAGAGATCAAATTTGGTGTGGTTGGGCTATTTTTATTTCCAAATGGTGTTATTTCATGACTATATTATAACTTGAAAAATTCATAGTTATGAAATTCACAACTCATAACTATGTTTTAAAAAAAACATAACTATGAAATTTTATAGGATTTAGCTGTTAAAATCAATATGGATTTTCCCCTTGTCTAAGAAATGACAGGACAATACTATTATATATGCCGTTTATTCTGTATTTTTGCCAGAAAAATTAGCAGACATGGCTGAAAGCAAAGTTGAACACCTATTGGATAGCATTCATTTTCCGGAAGACCTGAGACATTTGTCACAGGATAAGTTGGAGCAGGTATGTGCCGATTTGCGTCAATATATTATCAATGTTTTGTCTGAGAATCCCGGTCACCTAGGTGCAAGCCTTGGTACGGTAGAGCTGACAGTCGCCCTTCATTATGTATTCAATACCCCCTATGACCGTATTGTCTGGGATGTCGGGCATCAAGCTTACGGACATAAAATACTTACAGGAAGGAAAGATATTTTCCATACGCTCCGTAAGTTTAAAGGAATTAGCGGCTTCCCTAATCCTGCGGAAAGTGAGTATGACGCTTTTATCGCCGGACACGCCTCAAATTCAATCTCTGCGGCGATGGGTATGTCGGTAGCCTCGGCCTTGAAGAAGGAACTGGATCGCCATGTGATCGCCGTGATCGGGGATGGCGCTATGACCGGAGGACTCGCCTTCGAGGGGTTGAATAATGCGTCTGCCAACCCTAATAATTTGTTGATTATCCTGAATGATAACGATATGGCGATAGATCATAGCGTAGGTGGTCTTAGCCAGTATTTAGTGGATATAACGACGAGTCAAGCCTATAATAAAATGAGATACGATGTGTATCGAGGCTTAAAGAAGATCAAGCTCATCAATAACGATCGCCGGGAAAACATCTTACGTTTTAACAATAGCCTTAAAGCATTGCTTACCCAGCAACATAATTTATTTGAAGGCTTCAGCATCCGTTACTTCGGTCCGGTGGATGGGCATGATGTAAATTATCTGGTGAAGGTATTGAATGATATAAAAGATATGCAAGGCCCTAAGCTGTTGCATATCAAAACGAAAAAAGGAAAAGGCTTTAAACCTGCGGAAGAGTCCGCTACGGAATGGCATGCTCCCGGAAAGTTCAATAAGGAAACCGGCCAGCGTATTATCGTTCGTAAATTAGATGAACCTCAATTATATCAAGACGTGTTCGGTCATACATTGGTAGAGCTTGCGGAGAAAGATGAGCGTATTGTAGGCGTAACTCCGGCTATGCCTTCCGGTTGCTCGATGACTTATATGATGAAAGCCTTCCCGGATCGTGCGTTTGATGTGGGAATTGCGGAAGGGCATTCCGTAACTTTCTCTGCCGGATTAGCTAAGGAGGGAATGATACCTTTCTGCAACGTGTATTCTTCGTTTATGCAGCGTGCGTATGATATGGTTATCCATGATGTAGCTTTGCAAAAACTACATATGGTGATCTGTCTGGATCGTGCGGGATTAGTGGGAGAGGATGGAGCTACACATCATGGCGTGTTTGATTTAGCATATCTTCGTCCGATACCGAATTTGGTAATCGCTTCCCCATTGAATGAGTTGGATTTACGGAATTTGATGTATACAGGCTATGCTGCTTTTAATGGCCCGTTCGTAATCCGTTACCCTAGAGGTAAGGGGGAGATGAAAGATTGGCGTAACGAGATGCAAGTATTGCCTATAGGAAAAGGGAAAAAGTTGCGTGACGGGGATGATATCGCCGTACTTTCTATCGGACCGATCGGAAACGAGGTGATCAAAGCCATCGAGATGGTGAAAGAAGAGGGGGTATCGATAGCCCATTACGATATGATCTACTTGAAACCGTTGGATGAGGAGCTGTTGCATGAGATCGGGCGGAAATATAACCGTATTATTACGGTAGAGAATGGAGTGATAAAAGGTGGTTTTGGTAGCGCTGTCCTTGAGTTTATGGCAGACAATGGTTATACGCCTCATGTAAAGCGTATCGGAGTGCCGGATGCGTTTATCGAGCATGGTTCTATACCGGAACTGTATCAATTATGTGGTATGGATGCCGAGAGCATTGCGAAACAGTTGAAAAAGGAGAATTGATTATTGTCAATTAATAAAATATGAAAATTGTCATAGCCGGTGCGGGAGAAGTAGGTACACATTTAGCGAAAATGTTATCTCAAGAGAATCAGGACATCATTTTGATGGATCCGAATGAGGAACGGCTGAATTTTTCAAAATCTAGCATGGAGATTCTCCCTATGGTCGGGAATCCGACCTCGCTTAGAGATTTGGAGGAAGCGGGGATCAAGAAAGCGGACTTGTTCGTAAGTGTTACTCCCGAGGAGACTACCAATGTGACGGCTTGTATGTTGGCTCATAATCTAGGAGCGCATCGTACGTTGGCCCGAATCAATAATTACGAATATTTATTACCCAAAAATAAAGAGCTGTTCGAGAAATTAGGAATCAACTCGATGATTTATCCTGAGATGTTGGCGGCTAAGGAGATCGTGACAGCTGTACGCCGTCCGTGGACACGCCAATATTGGGAGCTGTTTGGTGGAGCTTTAATTCTGATAGGTGTTAAAGTTCGGGATAATTCCCGTTTGGTGAACCGGGTATTGGCCGAATTGCTAAATGAGCAGAAGCTATATCATATTGTCGCTATTAAGCGAAAGAACGAGACGATAATCCCCCGTGGTACGGACCGGATAGAGTCTGGTGACATCGTATTCTTTACGACGACCCGATCTCATATAGAGGATGTGCGCTTACTGGCCGGAAAGAAAGATCCGGAAGTAAAGAAGGTTATTATTATGGGAGGAAGCCGTATCGCTATCCGTGCTTGCCAATATTTACCGAATAACATCCGGGTAAAAGTAATTGAGGCTAATAAAGAGAAAAGTCATCGAATCGCTGAGGTAGTGCCTAGTAATGTCTTGATTATAAACGGAGATGGCCGTGATACTGATTTGTTGATGCAAGAAGGCATCAAGGATGCGCAGACTTTTATAGCTTTGACGGAAAATTCCAGCACGAATATATTGGCATGTCTGGCCGCTAAGCGTTTAGGTGTGTTTAAGACAATCGCTAAGATTGAGAATATCGATTATATCCAATTGGCGGAAAGTATGGACATCGGTTCGGTTATCAACAAAAAGCTGATAGCGGCCAGCCATATCTATCAATTTCTTCTGGATGCGGATGTCTCTAACGTGAAATGTTTGACCTTTGCGAATGCGGATGTAGCGGAGTTGGTGGCTCGACCGGATTCAAAGATTACCAAGAAACAAGTCAAGGATCTCCGTCTGCCGAAAGATATGACTCTCGGTGGGTTGATTCGTGACGGTGAACCTATGATGATCAAGGGTGATACTCAGATACAGGCATACGATCATGTTGTCGTATTCTGCCTGGATACGGCTATGCGTAAGCTGGAGGACTACTTTAACTAGTTGATAGTTATGTTGAACGTACGTTTTATAGTGAAGATGCTAGGGGTGATGTTCATCCTTGAGACTTTTTTTATGCTGGCTGCTACTGTCGTAGCCTTCCTTTATCGGGGGAGTGATGTCTATCCGCTTCTTATTTCAAGCGGAATCTTATTCGGGACCGGTTTTTTGTTCTACTCTATGGGCTTTAAGGCGAATGAACACTCGGCCGGCCGGCGGGAAGGAATGTTGATCGTGACATTGACTTGGATTTTATTCTCTTTATTTGGAATGTTACCATTCTATATTGGAGGATATATAGATAATGTGACCGATGCCTTTTTCGAGACCATGTCCGGATTTACGACTACAGGCTCTACTATTTTAACGAATATAGAGACATTGCCTAAAGGTATCTTATTCTGGCGGAGTCTTACACAGTGGCAGGGAGGTATCGGTATGGTCGTATTCACCGTGGCTTTGATGCCTATTTTCGGAGGTGGTGCCTCGCAGATGTTTGATGCCGAAACGCCCGGTATAACCCATGAACGTTTTCGTCCTCGTATTACGCAAGTCGCTAAACGCCTGTGGGGGGTGTATGTTTTTCTGACACTTTTTTTAGTCGGCCTTTTATGGGCTGGTCCGATGAATTTGTATGATGCGGTAAATCATGCGTTCACGGCTATATCTACTGGTGGATATTCAACCAAAAACGCAAGTATCGCTTATTGGAATTCCTCTTATATAGAGTATGTAATAACTATTTTCATGTTTATCGGAGCTACCAATATGACATTGGTTTATTTCTGTTTTAATGGAAATGTGAAGAAATTGATTAAAGATGAGGAGTTTCGCTGGTTTTTCTTTTTTGTTTTAAGCGCTATTATCGTTGTCATGGTGTGGATCTTGTACCTTGGATTCGCCTCGGATGTAGAGAATGCGTTCCGTAAGGCGGCTTTCCAAGTGGTGACCTTGGTTTCTACCTGTGGATTCGCTACGGATGACTATATTCCTTGGGGACCGTTTTTCTGGTTTATCGCATTGATCTTGATGTTTATTTGTGGATGCGCCGGATCTACTTGCGGTGGCTTGAAGATGGGACGCTTCGTTATTTTAACGAAGAATCTCTCCAATGAATTTAAGAAACAGACACATCCCCATGCGGTGATTCCAGTACGAATGAACGGACATGTCGTATCTGGTGATATCGTACACCGTGTGTTAGCTTTTGTGTTCGCTTATATTACGTTAATCGTGGTGAGTTGTTTGGCTTTATCTTTGGATGGGATGGGATTTTCGGAGGCGATTGGTGCCGCTGTTTCTGCTATAAGTAACGTAGGGCCCGGCTTGGGAACGCTTGGTCCGGTAAGTAATTTTGCGGATGTCCCCACGGTGTCGAAATGGTTTCTGTCTTTTTTGATGTTAACAGGGCGTCTGGAGATATTTACGGTATTAACGATATTAGTCCCCGGTTTTTGGAAACAGTAAAATTATTGAAAATGAAAAGTATACAGGTCATTGCTAGTCTGCTGTGTGGTATTCTGTATTGTGGGATTTCTTTAAATGCCCAGAATGTATTGAAAGCAACGGGTTGGATGCCAGAGCACACATTTACTTCCGGAATAGAAGGTCCGGCTGTAGATAGCGAAGGAAATTTATATGCCGTAAATTATAAGAAAGAAGGGACGATCGGTATTGTACGCCCAGATGGTAGCCATGGCTGTTTTCTCGTTTTGCCGGAAGGATCTACCGGGAATAGTATCCGCTTCGGGAAAGACGGAAATATGTACGTGGCGGATTATACAGGGCATAATATCTTAAAAGTGGATATGAAATCTAAGAAGATCAGCCTATTCGCTCATGAGCCAAAGATGAATCAACCAAACGATATTGTATTTGCCCCCAATGGAAATATGTATGCGAGTGACCCGGATTGGCCGAATCAAAAAGGCCAACTTTGGTTGATTACCCCGGATGCGAAAGTCTCCTTATTGGAGACGAATATGGGAACGACTAATGGCATCGCTGTGAGTGAGGATGGTAAACGCTTGTACGTTAATGAATCTGCCCAATTAAAAGTCTGGGTATATGATATATGCCTGGATGGTACTTTAAGGAATAAACGTCTATTTCATACTTTTGAGGGGTACGGTATGGATGGTATGAAGTGTGACGAGAAAGGAAATCTTTATATTTGCCGTTATGATAAGGGTACTATAGCTTTGTTAAATCCGCAAGGAGATTTAGTTGAAGAGATTCAATTGACAGGAAAACAGCCGTCTAACTTAACATTTGGAGGACCTGATCATCGTCAATGTTATGTGACATTGCAGGATCGGGGTTGTTTTGAAACCTTTAAGGTTCCTTATCCGGGAAAAGAATGGTAACCCGATATACGTTTTTGATTAATTTTGCGTTATAATAGGTACGGAATATTAAAAAGATATATAGATGATAGAATATATAAAGGGTGAAATCGTGGAACTTACACCTACACGTATGATTTTGGAGTGTGGTGGTATAGGCTACGAGCTGAATATATCCTTGAATACATATAGTGCGTTTGGGAACAAGACTACCGGAAAAATATATATATATGAGGTAATCCGGGAAGATGCTCATTTACTATTTGGCTTTGCCGAGAAAATCGAAAGGGAGTTGTTCCTTTTGCTTACTTCCGTTTCCGGCGTGGGACCGAATACCGCACGCATGATCCTTTCTTCTCTACCGCCATCCGAATTGGTTCAAGTGATCGGTTCGAAGAATGAGGCCGCATTGACTGCCGTGAAAGGGATTGGTTTGAAGACGGCCCAGCGTATCTTGGTAGATTTGAAAAATAAGGTGAAACCTATGGAGAGTATGGCCGGAAACTTGCCGGAGGCATCAGTCTCTAATGGAGCGGTAACCGAGGAGGCCGTAGCCGCATTGGTTATGTTGGGTTTCCAGAAAGCGGCTTCGCAAAAAGCGGTATCCGCTATTTTGAAAGGCTCGCCCACTTTAGCTGTGGAACAAGTAATTAAAACTGCGCTTAGAATGCTTTGATAATTGACAATTGAGGATTAACGATTAACAATTGACAATTAAATGAGAAAATGAGAAAACGAATACTGAAATATTCCATATGGATCGTTGTATTATTGTTTGGTGTCGGCTTGTATTCGCTGAATGCTGATTACCTTGCGTATACATCATCTTTGCCGGAATTGGAGTTGCTGGAAGCTCCGGAGGATACGATTCCTCCCCGTTATCCGGTAGCTAAAACTACACCGGAGGAATATCAAGATATCGTGAAACAATCACCTGCCGATTTGCGTGATCCGGAGAATGTCAAGACTACGATTGAGTATGATTTAAAGACGAATACGTATATTGTCCGTACGAAATTAGGCGATATGGAGATTGGTACGCCGATGAGTTTAACCCCAGCGGAATACCAAGATTATTCTATGCAACAATCACTTCGTTCCTATTTCCGCCAAAAGAACGAGGAAGAATTCCAAAAAGCTACGAATAAACAGTTTAACTTAACCGATATGCAGTTTAATATCGGTGCGGCGGAACGTATTTTCGGCCCCGGTGGAGTACGTGTAAGAACACAAGGTTCGGCCGAGATCACGATGGGATTGAAGACGAATAAGAATAATGATCCTTCTCTTCCGGAGCGTTCCCGTAAACGTACTTTCTTCAATTTTGACGAGAGTGTGCAGTTGAATGTACAAGCCTCGGTGGGTAGCAAGGTGAATTTCGGAATGAATTACAATACCGAGACCTCTTTTGATTTCGATTCCAAAAAATTGAAGTTGGCGTATACAGGCGAGGAGGATGAGATTATCAAGTCGTTAGAAGCCGGTAACGTGAGCATGAATACCAGCAATTCCTTGATTAATGGAGGTGCGGCTTTATTTGGTATGAAAGCGGATTTACAATTTGGTAAGTTGCGAGTGAACGCCTTGTTTGCCCAGCAGGAATCTGAATCCAAGACGGTTAGCTCAAAAGGGGGCGTGCAGACGAAGCCCTTCGAGATCAAGGTGGATGAATACGACGAGAACCGTCACTTCTTCTTGGGCCATTATTTCTATGATAACTACGATAAGTTTATGGAGTCTTTGCCTACCGTCACCTCCGGTATCGAGATCTCCAAGATAGAAGTATGGGTAACCAATAAACGCGGTAATTATGACCAGTCCCGCAATATCGTAGCTTTCACCGATTTGGGAGAAAATGAATCTCGTAATATCGGTAATACTGCGTTGGTGATGCCTTCCGGAACGGACAGACGTCCGAATAATTCCGCAAACAATTTATATATGACTTTAACCACTCAATTTACGGATGCCCGTAAGATAAGTATGGTTAATGATGCGTTGAAAGGCTCCATGGAGGGAGGACGGGATTTTGAAAAAATCGAGAGTGCCCGTTTGCTAGAGTCATCTGAGTATACATTAAACAAGAAATTGGGTTATATTTCTTTGAGGACTCAGTTACAGGCTGATGAGGTATTGGGTGTCGCTTTTAGTTTTATCTATAATGGCAAGACCTATCAAGTCGGTGAGTTCTCTACGGATAATAAAGAGAATACGAGCGACTGTATTTATGTGAAGTTGCTAAAGGGCATCACGATGTCGCCTGATATGATGTTCTGGGACTTGATGATGAAGAACGTATACTCATTGGGTGCTTATTCGGTGCAGAAAGAGAAGTTTAAGTTAAACGTTACCTACCAGAGCGATTCTACCGGTACGTATGTAAACTATCTTCCGGAAGGTAATTGTGCGAATCAAATCTTGATTCGGGTATTAGGGCTGGATCGCTTGGATACCTATGACAATCCGAATCCGGATGGTTTCTTCGATTTTATTGACGGTTATACGATACAGGCGGAGACCGGTAAGATTATATTCCCTTGTGTACAACCTTTCGGCTCGAAATTACGGGAAAAGGTAGGTAATGCCTATGCCAGTAAATATGTATTCCAAGAGTTGTATGACTCGACATTAACCGTTGCCCGCCAGATCGCCGAGAAAAATAAATTTCTTTTAAGTGGTGAGTATAAAGCCTCGTCGGGTTCGGAGATCGACTTGGGAGCTACTAACGTGGCCCGTGGATCCGTACGTGTCACGGCAGGAGGAGCTACACTGACCGAGAATGTGGATTATACGGTAGATTACAGTTTAGGACGTGTGACGATCTTGAATGAGAGCATCATATCGAGTGGGACACCCGTTAGCGTATCTCTGGAGAACCAGTCTACTTTTAATATGCAGCGAAAGACGATGATCGGGTTAGACTTGAATTACCAGTTCAATAAGGACTTCATGGTCGGTGCCACGGTTATGCATATGTCGGAAATGCCTCTTACGGTAAAAACCACTTTGGGGGATGAGTCTATAAAGAATACTTTATGGGGCTTGAATACCTCTTATAAAGCCGAGAGCCAGTGGTTGACAAATGTATTTGATAAGTTACCCTTGTTGACATTGACCAAACCTAGCCAAATCTCATTCAATGCGGAATTCGCTCATTTAATAGCGGGACATTATGAGAATCAATATACGGGTGGTTACTCTTATTTGGATGACTTCGAGTCTACACAAAGTGGTATGGATCTTTTGAACCCGTATGCTTGGAACTTGGCGAGTACCCCCTATGAAGATTCGAATCCTAAATTTCCGGAAGCGGAGAAGGTGAACGATATCGCTTATGGTAAAAACAGAGCTTTGTTGGCTTGGTATACGGTAGACGGAATCTTCACACGGAAGAGTTCCTCTTCCCGCCCTCGACATCTTACGAATGATGATTTATCGAATCATTACACCCGTGGAGTCAGTTATAAAGAGATCTTCCCGAATAAAGAGTTGGGAACCAATGATAATACGACTTTGCCTGTATTAAACCTCGCTTTTTACCCGAATGAGCGTGGTCCGTATAACCTAGATGCGGAAAATGTAAACTCGGACGGTACGTTGGGTAATCCGGAAAAACGTTGGGGCGGTGTAATGCGTAAGATCGAGCCTAGCGATTTGGAATCTGCCAATTATGAATATATCGAATTCTGGCTTTTAGACCCGTATCTTGAGGACGAGACAGCCGAGGGTGGTGACCTATACTTTAACTTGGGTGAGATTTCCGAGGATATCTTGAAAGATGAGCGGAAATTCTTTGAGAATGGTATGCCCGTGGACGGTGATATGTCGAAAGTTGATACGACTGTTTGGGGTAAGGTGCCTCGCACGCAAAGTACGGGATATGCGTTTGATGCCCAAAATCGTGAGCTGCAAGATGTCGGTTTGAACGGTCTTTCTACGGAGGAAGAGCAAATTTTCCCTACGTATGCGGATTATTTGAATAAATTGAGGGCGAAACTATCCGGTGAGACAATCTCTAAGATGATGGATGATCCGTTTTCTCCTTTTAACGATCCTGCCGGGGATAATTATCACTATTTCCGTGGGGATGATTACGATGCTAAGGAGTTGGATATCTTATCTCGCTATAAACGATATAACGGTACAGAGGGAAACTCACAAGAATCCGATCAAAGATATGCTACAGCCGGAAAGAGTACACCAGATGTGGAAGATATCAATGGCGATAATACGTTGAATGAGACAGAGAAATATTTTGAGTACAAGATCTCTCTCCGTCCAAAAGATTTGCAGGTCGGTGTAAACAACATCGTTGATGAGCGTACTCCGGAAGTAACCTTAATGAATGGTGATAAGGAGAAAGTAAAATGGTATCTATTTAAGATTCCTATTAAAGATTATGAGAAGAGGGTTGGAGCGATCCGGGATTTCAAGACAGTCCGTTTCATGCGTATGTATATGACAGGATTCCGTAAGTCTACGGTTCTGCGTTTCGGTACCTTGGAATTGGTTCGTGGTGATTGGCGTACTTATACGCAGGATTTGTCAAATCCTCTTATTCCGCCAAAGTCTGATGGACAGATCGTCGTATCTTCTGTAAATATAGAGGAGAACGGGCAGCGTCAGCCGGTCAACTATGTGTTGCCTCCGGGTATCAGCCGTATGTTCGATTCCAGTCAGCCTCAGTTGCTTCAACAGAACGAGCAGGCATTGTCTATGAAGATAACGGATTTATCTCCTGCGGATGCACGTGCGGTTTATAAATCTACCGCTTATGACCTTCGCCGGTATAAACGATTACAAATGTTCGCTCATGCGGAAGCGCCGATTGATGAGAGCAAGACTTTGTCGAATGGTGATTTCTCTGTATTTATTCGTTTAGGTTCTGACTATAAGAATAATTATTATGAGTATGAGGTGCCTTTGGATCTGACTCCCCATAGTACTATTCTTTATAATACGAACAATAGTGCGGATCAAGAAAAAGTATGGCCTTTAAATAATACCTTGAATTTTAAACTGGAGACTCTAACCGACTTGAAGTTGGAGCGAAATAAATTGAAACGTCAAGGACAGGGAAATATAAGCTACCAAAAGGTTTATTCGAAAAATGATCCGGATAATACGCGTAATAAAATCAGTATCATCGGTAACCCTAGCTTAGCGGAGGTGAAAGTGATCATGATCGGCGTACGTAATAATACGGGTGATATCAAGAGCGGTGAGGTTTGGGTAAACGAACTTCGTATGACCGATTTCGACGAGAAAGGCGGTTGGGCCGCTAATGCGAAT
This sequence comes from Parabacteroides sp. AM17-47, assembly GCF_003434625.1. NCBI lineage: Bacteria > Pseudomonadati > Bacteroidota > Bacteroidia > Bacteroidales > Tannerellaceae > Parabacteroides > Parabacteroides sp. AM17-47. Next base: position 149,382 of record NZ_QTLI01000003.1, on the reverse strand, counting down.
CTGAACGTCGCTTTATCCGATTTGGGTACGGTCAATGTAAGTGGACGAATGGAAACCGCTGGTTTCGGTGCGTTGGATCAGTCGCTGGCCGAACGTCGGATGGATGATTATTCGCAATATAGTGTGGCGACCTCGATTGAGTTGGGTAAGTTGTTCCCTGAGAAAGCAAAGGTTAGCATACCTTTTTACTATGCTTATTCGAAAGAGACTACAACTCCTGAGTATGATCCGTTGAATGAGGATATTAAGCTTTCGGACGCTTTGGATGCGGTAGAGACCCAAGCCGAGAAAGACTCCATCAAGAGTTATTCTTTGGATCAGACCACTATTAAGAGCGTCTCTTTCAATAACGTAAAGGTAGATATCCGTAGCAAGAACCCGATGCCGTATGATCCGGCGAATTTCTCGTTAGGTTACTCTTATAGCCAGAACAGTAAGAAGAACCCGGAGACCGAATATGAGACAACCAAGGATTACCGGGGTAATTTCGCTTATAATTATACGCCTTACGTGAAACCGTTCCGACCCTTCGAGAAGCTGAAGAAGAATAATGGATATACGAAATATATCAAGCAATTCGGACTGAATTACGTTCCGTCGAATATTAGTTTCCAGACGGCGATGATGCGGAATTACTATGAGATTAAGCTAAGGGATTTGACAAGTTCTACGGATGGAGGTAACCAGTTGCTCTCATTCAGTCACAATTTCTTGTGGGACCGTGCCTTCAGTTTGCGTTGGGACTTTACGAATAATCTGAGCATGACGTTTACTTCCGGTACGAATGCCCGTATCGAGGAACCGAATGTTCAAGTTAATAAGAAATTGAATCCGGATGATTATCAGGTATGGAAGGATTCCGTAAAGCAAAGTATCCGTGATTTGGGCACTCCTTTGAAATATGACCAAACGTTTAATGTCACTTGGAATATGCCATTGCAATTCATACCGGCATTAGACTGGGTAAATAGTTCATTGACTTATAATGCCACGTACAACTGGGATCGTGGAGCCAATGTCGCTAGTATTGAGCTGGAACAGGGTAATATAATAAAGAACCAACGTCAATTTGACTGGCAGGGTAGTTTCAATTTGCAGTCATTGTACAATAAGAATAAATATCTGAAGAAGATCAACCAGAAATTTATGGCCTCTTCCCGGGTAAGCGCTCGTCAACCGGAGAAAAAGAAGAAAGAGGTGAAACTAGAGAAAGAGATTCAATTGAGCCCGGATAGTGGAACGATCGTGCAGCATGGAATGTTTACGAAGAAGGTTCGTATCACGGCACGTGGAGCGGATGGGAAGGTCTATTCAATTAAATATAAGCCGATCAATTATGCCCAAGTCATGATCTTGAATAAAGATACGGCTCATTTGAAGTTGACGATCGTGCCCGGCCCGCAACCTTTGGAAGGAACCTTGACGAAAGTAGCGGAATATGGCAGTCGTTTCTTGATGATGCTGCGCCGGGTAAACGTGCAGTACTCGTTGATAGACGGTATGATGTTGAGTGGTTACGCTCCGGAGGTTGGTGATATGTTCGGGCAACGGCGTACAGGAACTTTGGCTCCGGGACTCGGTTTTGCCTTTGGAGCGGTAAGAAGGAGCTTTATCGACGAGGCAGACGAGCGGGGCTGGTTGGTAAAGAATGAGAATATGACGACGCCTGCCATGATCAATAGCGCGAAGAATCTTACGATCCGTGCGAATCTAGAACCTATAGCCGGCTTGAAGATTGATTTGAACGCAAACCGGGTAGATACCCGTAGTACCGATATCTATTATATGCAAGACGGTATGCCCGAGCAGATGGGAGGTAGCTTTACGATGACGACGATTGCCTTGGGTAGCGCTTTCGGCGGTAGCGGAAACGCTAATAACGGTTATTCCTCGAAAGCGTTCGATAAATTTATCGCTCACCGTAGCGTGATCGCCCAGCGCTTGGCGGATACATATTCCGGTACGGTTTATCCGAGTTCCGGTTTTATGGCGGGGCATGCTTTAGCGGGAAAACCTTATGATCCAGCCGTAGGGGGAGGTGTAAGTCTGAATTCCATGGAGGTATTGGTGCCTGCTTTCTTGGCGGCTTATACAGGCAAGGACCCGAATAAGGTAGGCTTGTCAGCCTTCCCGTCCATTAAGAGTCTGCTACCGAACTGGCGTATTACGTATGATGGCTTGATCCGTATACCGGTTATTCGCAAATACTTTAAGAGCATGATGTTGAGTCATCAATATCGTTGTTCCTATAGCGTAGGTGCGTTTTCCTCCTTCTTGGATTGGGTAGATGCTGGGCAGGATGGTTTGGGATATATCCGTGATATCCAAACCGGTAATCCTACACCGTCGTCTCCTTATGATATAGCAGCCGTGAGTATCACGGAAGGATTCAGCCCGTTGTTTGGTGTAGACGCTACTTTATTGAATAATATAACCGGTAAGTTTGAGTTGCGCAAGACTCGTAACTTAAGCCTGAATATTTCCTCTTACCAATTGGTGGAAGCGCTTTCCAACGAATTCGTGATAGGAGTAGGATATAAGTTGACTGAGTTTAACAAGGTGTTGAAAATGAAAAAGACACGGGACTTCAGTAATGATCTTACGATCCGCTTAGATTTCTCTTACCGTAAAATGCAATCGTTGATCCGTAAGATAGAGGATCAGTTTACGCAGGCTACCAGCGGGAATATCGCCAAGACCATCCAGTTCTCTGCGGATTACGGGTTAAGTCGTGCCTTGACATTGAGAGCGTTCTATGATTTACAGATCAATGAGCCGATCGTGTCCACCTCATCTTACCCGACTTCGAACTCAAACTATGGTATTAGTTTACGGTTCTCCTTAGCGCAATAAAAAGAGTATAGTCTATTTACAGGACTTCTTGGTCTGTTTTTAAATACCTGTCTAGCGGTATGGAATAAACCTTTATATTTGTGCGAAATATAATTTGGATATGAAGAATACTTACAAATTGATATTATTTCTTCTCTTGATAACCCATGCCTCTTTCGGCCAAGACGTGAAAGGGTATATTAAGGATGCGGAGAGCAAGGAGGCTTTAGCCGGGGTAAACGTTTTTTATAAGGACAAAGGGGGTACAAGAGGAACTGTGTCTGATATAAACGGTTATTATGAGCTGAAAGTGACGGATGGCGACGCTGTATTGACTTTTAGCTATCTGGGATATGAAACGTTGAGCGTTCCCGTGAAAGTAGATCCGGGAGAGTTCTTGACACGTGACGTATCCTTACGAACAAGCTCAAACATGATGGACGAGGTCGTCGTGAGCGTCGGGCGTTATGAGCAAAAGCTAAGCGATATCACCGTCTCTATGGAATTGTTGAAAGCGAAAGATATCACTCGTCAGTCTCCGAAAGATTTAACGGATGTACTGAAGAATATCTCCGGTGTGGACGTAACGGACCGGCAACCTTCCGTACGCGGTGGTACGGGATGGACCTATGGCGTGGGTAGCCGTTGCTTGATTCTGGTGGACGGAATGTCGGTGCTAACTCCGGGTTCCGGCGAGATAAACTGGAATATGATCCCGATGGAGAACGTCGATCAAGTAGAGGTACTGAAAGGGGCCTCTTCCGTATTATATGGCTCTTCTGCGTTGAATGGTCTGATCCATGTGAAAACGAAACGCCCCGGATTAGATCCGGTAACACAGGTGAACGTACAAGGAGGATTGTATGGGAAGCCGCGCCAAGACGGGACGCCTTTATATGGAGGCTTGGATCTCTCTCATTCCCGTAGGATCAAGAATTTTGATTTGACAGTGGGGGCTAATACATTCTTGGACGATGGGTATCGGCAGGATAATTACAACCGCCGTGTCCGGGTCGGTGGGAATCTTACGTATCACGATCCCCGGGTACAAGGGTTGAACTATGGTGTGAACGTGAATTACTTGTATAACGATTATACAGGTTTCTTTATCTGGCGTTCTCCGGAGGAACCCTATATTCAATCTCCGCTGGCGAATATGGGACGCCGTGAGAATACATTTTATATAGATCCCTTCTTGAATTATACGAATTCGGAAAAAGGGACGACTCATCGTTTCAAGGGGCGTTTCTTCCATCGGGGAAGCCGTATCATCACGCATACCACGGATAAGTCTCTTTTTGACATAACGAATAATATGGGTTTTGATATCTCATCTGTTCCGGAGATTATCAATATGGCGCAAAACTGGCAAACCGAGTTATTGCCGACCTTCTTACCGTATTTGCCGGAGGTGATGAACGGGAAGGTGAGCGGATTGATGGGTGAATTGGGCAAGCTGGGAAATCATTTTTTCCCGACAGCTACCTCGGCGGATTATATGGACTTGATTTCTTGGGTGATGGGACGTACTCCGCTACCCGATAAGAATAACGTAGGGGCTTGGTTGGTAGATGCCATGAAGCCGGTGGAGAAAAAGGCGCCGGAGGCTACGGATCATACCTATTCCTATAATCTGGATTACCAATTCAGCAAGAAGTTCGAACATTCACAACTCACGGTTGGAGGTACTTATGAGCGTATTCATGCGGATTCGAAAGTGACCGGGCAGCATAGTAGCGATAATGTGGCTACCTTCCTGCAATATGATCATAAATTTATCGATCGTTTGAACGTCTCGGTCGGTGTTCGTCTGGAGTATTACCGGGTCGATGATTTCTACAGGGAAGCGGAGACGAAGATTTTCGGGGCGAAGGTTCCGGTAAAACCTGTTTTCCGTGGAGGCTTGAATTATGAGTTGGGTGAGTATAGTTTTATCCGGGCTTCTTTCGGACAGGGATACCGTTATCCATCCGTTACGGAGAAGTTTATCCTGAAGGATATCGGAGGTGTGGGAGCTTTCCCGAACGCTGAATTGAAAGCGGAGCAAGGTTATAATGCCGAACTTGGTTTCAAGCAAGGCTATAAGTTCGGCAATTTGAAGGGCTTTGTCGATGTGGCCGGCTTTTATACCCGTTACAAGGATATGATCGAGTTCCGTTTCGGCCTGTTTAATAATAAGACCTTCGATTATATCGATGGGCTTTCCAAGTTGTTCAATGCGTTCTCTAGCGGCGACGGCTTAGGAATCGGCGCTCAGTTCACGAACGTAGGCCGGGCGGAGATTTATGGGGTAGATTTGTCTACCTCGGGTGTGTATGAGTTTAACCGTGATACTCGTCTGGCATATACTTTGGGGTATGTTTATACGAATCCGATCGATATGGACGTGGATTCACGGAACGCGGAGGAGGAAGCGAATGATGACTTAATGGCGATGCGTTCGAAATCGAATGACAGCAAGTATTTAAAATATCGCCAGAAACATTCCGTAAAGGGGGTATTCGATCTGGAATGGAAACGGTTTAATATCGGAACGAATATGTCATGGAAAAGCAAGACATTGGCGGTCGATTATTTTATGGTCGATGAGCGTACGAAAGCGGAGCCTAACCTGATGGATTATATGCGTTCGATGCTATTCGGAAACTTACATGATTATTGGGCAGAGAACAATAAAGGATATTTCGTCATGGATATGCGTGTCGGGATGAAAGTGACGAAGAATATCCATGTACAAGGACTGGTGAACAACCTCTTAAACAAGCGCTATAGCGCCCGTCCGATGGATGTCGGCGCACCTCGGACTTTCATTCTGCAAGTAGGAGCCAATTTCTGACAATTCACCCGGTTGTAGAGACGGAGCGTGCTCCGTCTCATCCCCCGTCTCTACAACATATGATAACTTTTCAACTCATTTCGTAAACGAATCGCTTGATTGTCCGTCACCTTATCCATCAGTTTCCAGAACCTTTCGCTATGGTTCATCTCTATCGTATGGCAAAGCTCATGCAATAATACATAATTCACCAAATGCCAAGGAAGAAGCATTAATGATTGCGAGAGATTAATGCTCTTCTTCATTGTACAACTTCCCCAATGCGTTTTGCTATTATTGATTTTCACCCCGGTCAACATAAATCCATGTTGCCTTGCCAATAGCGTGATACGTTCCGGCAACAACCGTTTCGCCTCGTGGCGGAGCGCCTTCTCCAGCATGGATTTCAGTAAGGATTGCACCTCTTCCTCTTCGAAACGAGTCTCATTCGGACAAGCGATATGCAGTACCCCATCCTCCAATCTCATGTAGAAATTACTTCGCTCGGTGCGGAAGATATGCAAGCGGAATGTCGTAGCCTGTAACTCCGATCTTTCGTCGAGCAGGGGCCGGGCCGGATACTTCTGGAGCGCTTTTACCAGCCGGGCCTTGTTCTCCATGATAAAAGCGATCATACGTTTCTCGTCTCCCCCGGGTGGCATCGTGGCGGTTATCTTTCCTTTTGATATCTTGAGCGTGTATCGAGTGGCCCGGGGAGTGGTACGGAGCGTTATGACTCCCAAATCCTTGTCTTGTATATTCTTTTCCATTCCTGCCACAAAAGTAATACATTGAGAGAAACAATAATACGATGGAATTGATTATCTTCGCGATCGTAAAGGTTAAAAACATAATCAATATAATAAATTAGCAATCATGAGCAAAAAAGCACTTTTAATTATCTGTGATGGTTGGGGAATTGGTGACAAAGGTAAAGACGACGTGATCTTTAACACGCCGACTCCATATTGGGACGAGTTATTGAAAACTTATCCAGCCTCACAGTTGCAGGCTTCTGGCGAGAACGTTGGTTTGCCTGACGGACAAATGGGTAACTCTGAGGTGGGCCACTTGAACATCGGTGCTGGCCGTATCGTTTACCAAGATTTGGTGAAGATCAACATCGCTTGCCGCGAGAATACGATCATGGAGAACCCGGAGATCAAACGTGCTTATGGCTATGCGAAAGAGAATAATAAGCAGATCCACTTCATGGGCTTGGTTTCCGATGGTGGTGTACATAGCTCTTTGGAGCATTTAATGAAACTGACGGATATCGCCAAGGAATACGGAATCAGCAAGGCTTATGTACATTGCTTCATGGATGGCCGTGATACGGACCCGAAGAGTGGTAAAGGCTTTATCGAGACGTTGGAGAATCATCTGAAGACTACCGGCGGTAAGATCGCTTCTATCATCGGACGTTATTACGCTATGGACCGTGACAAACGTTGGGAACGTGTGAAAGAGGCTTACGACTTATTGGTCGAAGGTAAGGGTAAGCAAGCCGAGTGCATGGTAAAAGCGATGGAAGAGTCGTACGCCGAGGGTGTAACGGACGAGTTCATCAAGCCGATCGTTCACGTTGAGAACGGAAAGCCGGTTGCTGTTATCGAGGAAGGCGATGTCGTGATCTTCTTCAACTATCGTAACGACCGTGCGAAAGAGCTTACGGTTGTATTGACTCAGCAAGATATGCCGGAGGCTGGTATGCATACGATCCCGGGCTTGCAATATTTCTGTATGACTCCGTATGACGCTAGCTTCAAGGGTGTTCATATCTTGTTCGACAAAGAGAACGTAAATAATACGCTGGGTGAGTTCTTGGCAAACGTAGGTAAGACTCAGTTGCATATCGCCGAGACAGAGAAATACGCTCACGTGACTTTCTTCTTCAACGGTGGCCGCGAGACTCCGTTCGATAGCGAGGAGCGTATCTTGGTCCCTTCTCCTAAAGTGGCTACTTACGACTTAAAACCGGAAATGAGCGCTTTCGAGGTGAAAGATAAATTGGTGGACGCTATCAATACGAAGAAATTCGATTTCATCGTAGTGAACTACGCCAACGGTGATATGGTAGGCCATACGGGTATCTACAAAGCGATCGAGAAAGCGGTCGTAACGATCGACGCTTGCTTGCACGATACGGTTGAGGCCGCTAAAGCCAACGACTATGAGGTAATCATCATTGCTGACCATGGTAATGCGGATCACGCCTTGAACGAGGATGGCACTCCGAATACGGCTCACTCCTTGAACCCTGTTCCATTCGTTTATGTGACAGCCAACAAGGACGCTAAAGTAGAGGATGGTATCTTGGCCGATGTGGCTCCTTCAATCCTTCACATCTTGGGCTTGAAACAGCCGAAGGAGATGACTGGCAAGTCATTGATTAAATAAGAGCTAGGCGCATCTTATGATCCAGATAGATGACACTTTAGTAAGTCTTGACGTTATCGAGCGTTATTTTTTATGTGATCTTTCCAAATGTAAGGGGGAGTGCTGCGTGGAAGGAGATTCCGGCGCTCCATTAGAGGATTCGGAGTTGGCGAAGCTCCAGAAAGTATTGCCCATTATCTGGGATGATTTATCCCCGAAAGCTCAAGAGGTCATTCATAAGCAAGGCGTAGCTTATATCGATGAGGAAGGCGATACGGTTACCTCTATCGTGAACGGCAAAGATTGTGTCTTTACCTGTTACGACGCCGATGGTACTTGTAAATGCGCTATCGAGAAAGCATACCGGGAAGGTAAGACGGATTTCTATAAGCCTGTTTCTTGCCATCTTTACCCGATACGTGTCACTCAGTATCGGGATTTCAAGGCCGTGAACTATCATCGCTGGAGCGTTTGTAAGGCAGCGGAGATCTTAGGAAAGAAAGAGCAATTGCCGGTTTATAAGTTCCTCAAGGAACCCTTGATCCGTAAGTTCGGCCAGGCTTGGTATAAGGCCTTGGAAGAGTGTGCGGAGGAATGGAAGAAGCAGCGTGAGGAGTAGTTTTTAGATCGTTTATAAATATAAAAAATCCCTTCAGTCTCTCCCTTTGATAACTATACGTTAAAAACGGATGGAGGCTGAAGGGATTTTGTTTTATAGTCGCTCTATTTCCTCAAGGGAAAGGCCGGTACATTTTTGAATGATAAGAGGGGTTATTCCCTCGGCTTTCATATTACGTGCCGTAGATTCTTTTCCTTTTTGCAGTCCCTCTTGCAATCCTTCTTGTAATCCTTTTTCCATGCCTTCTTCCATCCCTTTTTTCATGCCTTTCTCGACGGCGAAGTCCAAGGTGTTGTAATAATCATTATACATCTTCCACTCCGCCTCGTACTGCGCCCGTTGTTTGGGGGTGAGGTTCGCCATGGATCCGATGCGTTCCAACCGCTCGAATATGGCCTTGCGTGCCTTGAATGGCATTCTGTCTAATGTGTCCATATGCTTTAGTACATAAATCCAACGTTCAAAATCTGTCTCGCATTCTTCCTCCTCTTTGTTGAATCGAGGAAGCTCAATATAGATTTGGCGGAACTTGGGGTTGAATACCTGTCCGGTCTCCCGGTCCGCCAATATGATGTCCCTTCGGAATTTTCCCTCCTTCCCGTTTTTGTCTGACCCGTTCTCTTCGTCCAGCGTGAAGTTCAAGAAGAATACTCCGTACACGGCCGCTAGCTCATAGTCCCATGTTCCCTTTATACCCTGTTCCACCACCGAGTGCGAGAGGTAGTATAAGGCCCTGTCCTTGAAGTGGGGCTGTTCCCTGTTCTGCATCTCGATTATGATCCGTTCGCCCTTGTCGGTCTCGCAATGAATGTCAAAGATGACCTTCCTTCCTTGCTCTGTCTCGGGCAATCGCTCATTGTTCATGATCCTCAAGTCCATGATCGTATACTCCCCTTCGAGGAGGTCGTTCAGGAACTCGATTAGTATGTCCTTGTCCATTTCCCTACCGAATATGTGCTTGAAGCCGAAATCGGTGAAGGGGTTGATAAATTTTCCCATAGTGTTTATAGGTTTTAGTGATTAATAGGATATAGATGGCTCTTTTCCATCTTTGGCGATAAAGATACGATTTTTATTATATGGGGCATTCATTTAGGCTTTAAAAAACACGTACGTCTTTTTTCGGAAACACCTTGTGTAGTTTGAGTGAAGACGAGATATAGTGAACGCATAAAGGATACAGCCTTAAAGCTAAAGGTGGGTTAATGAGGCTTTCCGCGTCAAATGTAAGCCATAGCTTATTTGAAAATACGGGAAACATGTGCCTGTACAGGCCCTGATAACCAAGAAACGGACACTTTCATTGGTTGTTGAAGTGAATAACTAACGGCTTGGGAAGTGAATAACTAATCACTTGGAAAGCCTTTTTATACCGGAACCAACAAGGTCTTCTCAGCAACTTTTGGAGTGTGGTTCAGTTATCCTTCGGGGCTTTTCTATGTCGATTATTCTGTTATAGCCCTTGCGGATGGATGGTAAGCGAAGCAGCGATAATCATGACAGTTTGCGCAAAACAAGGCTGTTTGTTTGACATACCTCTTCTTTGGAGAAGTCTAACCAGAGAGAAGAAATAGGTGAAAAGGGCCTTTTTGTCTCTTATTTATAGGTAAAAGGTCGCTTTTCCGGTGAGAAAGGTGGTGTTTGCCCATGCGAATATATGCGTTAGCCGACGCAACCGTATGTTTTAGCCGACGTAACCGTATGTATTAGGTGATACATACGGTAGTAATCCCTATCGCATACGATAGAAATAGCCTTCACATACGGATGAATTACAGGTTTTAGCCTTAAGAATATGAATTAGGATGAATAATTTTCGCCAGAATGAAAGGGCATATTCCGTTATCTTGTTATGGAATAACTACTTGCAAATATTTTTTCTCGTTTTACGGGACTATATGTATAATCTCCCGGAAAATTTGATTCTCAAGGACTTTAATATACAAAGTGTCACAATGACAATCCGTAAATTCCGGATGACTCGTTTAATATAATATTAATGTACGCCTGTACATTATTAATGCTATACTATAAAAGCTGATGAATAATAGATTGAAATGATATCTGGAGTATGGAAACGACTAGTTTAAACGAACGATTCTTTTAGTCATTTGCAAAGGTACGCGTTTCTTCGATACTTGCAACCCTTCCGGGCTATTTTTTTACTGCTTATTCTCTTTCTTATCAATAGGATAGGTTATCCTTTACGAAACAAGCGATTCCTTCAACAAACCTTTCTATTTACCCCTTATAAAACGCAAGATTAAAACCTTCGTTTAAACTAGTCGTTTTTGAATGACAAAGCAATCGATACGATAACGTAATGAGCTGATTATCTTAATAAACACTAGTATTAATATTAATTTTAGAATTATGAACAAAAAGTTTTCTACTCTTTTGGCTGGTGCTGCGCTTCTGGGTGCGGTGACGGCTAATGGTGCTGTTAAGCTGAATCAAGGAGCGAATAACGGTCTTTATCAGCTTAAGGCAGGTTCTGCTTTCTTGAGTATTACCGAAAATTCCACGACTCACGAAGATGAAATCAAAATGGTTTCTCACTCTTCCGCAAATTTAGGAGGTACAATGTGGTGTGTAACGGTTGATGCCGAGAATCAAGGACAGAATCCTAAGTATGATTTCACGAACAAGATCGGAAAGTTTTTAGGTCTTGAGATCAGCACGATCAAAGGTAAGGCGGCGGCTCCGTTAGCTGCTGTACCTGCTGTTGTCGGTGGTGATCTTTCCGGTTGGAAATTCTCTCCTGTATTTAAGAATGGTGTGGAGAAATCCGTTCTCTATTCTTATTTCACGAATGACTCTGTAATCGGTTTGAAGGTGAATACTAGTGGCGATGTAGAAATGGTTAAAACTATAGCTACTACAGCTGGTATTACTGCCGCTGGTTTTACTGAATTTGAGTTGGTAGAGGCCGCTTCGATCGTTGTCTCAGGTGCTGATGAATTGAATACGATCTTTGGTACCCAAGATAAGAAAGCTGGTATCACATTGAAGTTTACTCCGGATGTATTAGGAGATGGAGCGGTAAACTACTTTACCGAGAAGAAGTTCACGGTTGAAGCTTCTGGAACTGCTAATTATTTCCATGTATTGAGAGCCGACTCTTCTTACTTGTACGTAGATACTGCTTATACGAATGCTGTGGGTGGAGCTAAGTTCTTGGCTTATAACTGGAGCAACTTAAAGGATACTTATAAGACTGGTACTAAGAATCATGCTACTCCGAAAGATTCTATCAATGCTACAGATTTATCAGACCAATATAAATTTATGTTTACATATTGGCCTTCAAATGACAGCTTGGAGATTCAGGTTAAACAATCTTTGTTAAAAACAAGTGAGACGTATTGGAAAGATGTTACTGCTACTACAGCTATGCAAAATCAGCATATCTCTTTGCAAGAGTTGCTGAAAGACAAGGTTCGTATCTTGACGGTAGATGCGGCTCAAAATACTAAGATTGAGTTAGGTTTCGCAGGTTGCAAAGTTTTGCCTACTACAAAGACAACTGTTGATGATGGTGTTTATGTAATCAGAAATGCTAAGACTGGTAAGTACTATGCTGCTCCGCTTTATAATGAATCTGCATCTAGTAAATACGAGTGGGTGACTTTGGATATTCAAGATGCTACTCATATGCCTGCTTATCAATGGGTTGTGTTGAAGAAGAACGTAACAGATAAGAATAAGGTTTCTGCTGTAGATTTGTATAACCGTGAGTATAATGACGGTACGGCTGCTGATGCGACTCTCCAATTGAATAAAAATGCGGGGGCTACTTATATGTATGCTGCTAGTTTTGGTGACTCTTTGGAATTTATCCCAGTCGCTAAAGAAATCTATACTGATAAGTATGTGGGTTATAAGCATCTGACTAATGATGAGTTGATCACGAACAAATATACTTTCAACTACTGGCATCCGTACGCATCTGATAAATTTATCGGTGTTAAGGATTCTACGATGAATGTGTTAGAGGGTAAGAAAGCGTTCACTCTTAAGTCTTCTTACAAAGAACATGCTTATGGCTATAATCCTTCTGAGGAGGTTTCCGGTAATGCGGACAAGAAGATCACGGGTCGTATCCCTGGCTTGGTGAGACCGGTAAGAACGATGTATATCATTACTAATGGTGAGACTACTTTCCGTAATCATAACGTAGCGGTAGAGTCTAAGTATAAATTGAGTAAGTATTATCCTAATACTACGAATGACTCTGTTTACTTCAAGGAGAACAACCATATTGAGGGTAACCATTACTATGCTATCCTTGAGGCTACTTCCGCAGGTGCTATCAGCACTCATAAAGCAGGTGTTTCCGATTATGATGCTTCCGCTACTTTGAAAGCTCAGGTAATGGGTGAGACTCGTACTTCCGCATTCGCTATCGCTCCGGACGAGACTCCGTTGTATCGTCAATTCAATAATGAACTTCTTGGTGAGAACGTTGATAATTCAGCTGATAGCTTGATGTTCAAGGAAACTATCCGTGGTGAATATTTGATGGATGAGCATAATGGTGCCTTGTTGAACAAGGATGTTGATTACGCTGGTATCTGGAGTGAGGGTAAGGCTGATGGTAAGTTGGCTTTCCGTATTGACACAGCATGGTTAACTCGTGGCGCAGGTAAGGTTAAACCTCAATACTTGGTATCCGCTTATCGTGAGTTGATCGAGGGTGAGAAGATCATTCCTTGTACTGAGACAGGCAAGCATATCACTGCTGATGGTCAAGTTACAGAAGATCCATATCAATGTGTACATGCTGTTCATGTGAAGACTCCGGCATTCATCTATGGTAAGTATTTGGTTAACTACTCAGACTCTGCTGCCGCTGTTGCTGCTCGCAAGGAAGCTCTTAACCCGTACTTGTTCAATACGAAAGCAGTTTCAAACAGTAGCTATACTCGTGTAGGTTTCGTTCCTGCCGTTCAATATGGTGATACCTTGATCGTTTTGACAGGTAAGTACAAAGCTATGACTGCTGATCAATTGAAGAATGAGGGAATCGAGTCTATTATGGCTGTTTATAAGAAAGATTATCCGAAATTCATCAACGTATTGTCTGGAGACAAGCATAAGAACGTAACTTGGTCATTCCGTTATGTAAATCCGGATAAGGCTGCTTTAGCTTATGTAGATGGTAAAGAGGGTGAGAACAACTCATTCTTGATCGAGTCTAACGTATATGCAACAGGAACAGATGGTGATAATCAATATCAGACTATCAAGGGTGATTTGGCAAAAGCTATCGCTCCTAATGAAGCTGCCGCATGGTTGAAGATGCACAATGGCTGCTTGGTATTGACAGATGCTAGCTCTACATTTGGTGCCGCTAAGACCGGTGGTGATGGAGCATTGGTATTCAACGCATATTCTAAGACTGAAGATGATGATATGGTAACATCTAACGATAACATCAACAATGTTGAAGGTGTATCTGTAGTAGCTGGTAACGGTACTGTAACTGTTCAAGGTGCTGCTGGTAAGTCAGTAGTTATCACTAACATCTTAGGTAAGGTTGTCGCTGAGACAGTTCTTACTTCTGACAACGCTACAATCGCTGTACCGGCTGGTATCGTAGCCGTAGCTGTTGACGGTGAGGAAGCAGTTAAGGTAGTTGTAAAATAAGACTAACCGATAGACTAAACGAATAGAGGCGGGGAGACCCGCCTTTATGTAATATATAATTAAATAACTATGCCGCAATAAAAAAGTATCCCGTGACGGGTGAACACGTGGCATATTAATACTAAAGTAATTAAAAGTTCTTCCGCAGGTATCCTCGTGAGAAGAGAAAGCGGATCAAAAAACAAGCCCCGTAGGATTATCCTATGGGGCTTTTATTTACCGTATCGCCACCTTGCGTACCGTATCGCCAATGCGGATGATATAATATCCCTTTGCGATATCTACGACATATTCGGCGGTGGACTGCTTGACTTCGATTTCTTTCACCTTGATGCCTACGACACTGTAGATTTCCAAGATACTCCCGACAGGAGCGTTCTCTACCTTGATGCGATTCTCGTAGGCCGTGATTTCGATAGGAGAGGGATCTTCTTGCCTAGAAGCAAATGTCTTGACTCCCGATTTATTAGCTTGTGCGTAAACCGGATAACTTGCGGAGAATGCAAGTGCCAAAGCGATGATATGTATAAGCTTCATTTACTTGTCCCTAAATTCGTACAAATGTAGAAAGTTTTCTGCATATTAGAAAGTAATTAGCTTTATTTCGTAAAACGGATGTATGATTATACGCTAAGCCTCATACCTTCCTCTCCTAAGATCGTGCCGGGAAATATCTTGTCTGCTTCTTTCTTTAACGGTGCCATATCCTCGTAACGAGCCGAGTAATGACCGATAACCAATCGCTTCACTTGGGCTTTATAAGCAATCTCGGCCGCTTGGCGGGCGGTAGAGTGGAAGGTCTCTTTCGCACGTGCGGCGTCACATTCAGCGAAAGTCGCCTCGTGGTATAATAAATCCACCCCTTCAATGATGGGGATTATAGATGGGTGAAAAGCTGTATCCGAGCAATAAGCATACCGTTTGGGAGCGACGGCAGGACGGGTTAAGCGGGCATTCGGGATTACCTCTCCTTCCGGGGTGACGAAATCAGCGCCCCTTTTGATCTCTTGTATCATACGGATAGGAACCTGATAGAAATCCGTCATCTCCCGGATGATATGCGCTTCTTTGGCTTTCTCGGCGAATAAATAGCCACAACAGGGTATACGGTGCTTTAACGGAATGGAATAAACGCTTAAGGAGCGATCTTCCATAACCAACGAATGAGTTGTCGGGTCGATTAAGTTAAAACGGATCTCATAAGGCAACCCTTTGCAAAAGATATCAAGTACCGGACGCATATAGCTCTCGATGTCTTTCGGCCCATGAATAACAAGTTCTCCATTACGCCCCAGCATACCTAATGTAGAGATCAATCCCGGTAGCCCGAAGCAATGATCTCCGTGTAGGTGGGAGATGAAGATATGATTTAAACGGCTGAATTTTATACGCATACGACGCATTTGCACTTGCGTGCCTTCCCCGCAGTCGATCATGTATAGTTTATCTCGTAAATCTACTATTTGAGAGGTCGCCAGATGGCGTGTCGTGGGCAATGCGGAACCGCATCCCAATATGTTTATATCAAAATCAGCCATTTGTTGTCTATGGGAATAATTGAGTGCAAAGATAATACAAAAGCATTTCTGTTCTGTGAAAAATAACAAAAAAACAAAGTGTAATGTATGCAGGATGAGGTGGATTCCATATATTTGTTTGCTGTCCTTCGGGAAAGCGAATATACAGTCGGTAAATAGACTTAAGATATTTTTTTCTAAGCCTTAACTAACTTTTTCTTTTTGTTTAAAACGGTTAAATGTAGAAACGGCCAAGCGTGAGCTTCGCCGTTTCCTTTTTTTATTGTTAATTTGAAATCTAAATACCTATATCTAATAAATTATGTCATTTAACAATCTACGATTATGAACAAGAATTTTATCTCTGTTTTTCTTCTGATGCTCGCTATGGGCGTATCTGTTATGGCCCAGAGTTATGAGGAAGATTTGGCTTTTTTCAAGGAACGAGTAAAGACTTTAGGCTCGGATGAGTTCGGAGGGCGTAAGCCTTTGACCGAGTATGAGACGAAAACAATCCATTACATTGCTGATGAATTTAAGAAACTAGGTCTTCAGCCTGCTAATGGCGATAGTTATTTCCAGCCGGTGAAGGAAATATCTACTTTTACCCGTCCGGTAAAGAATAAGATCACGGTGAAATGCGCGAAAGGCTCTATGGATTTGAAGTTCTCGGATGATATTGTCGTTTGGACGAACCGGGGGACTGAAAAGGTAGTTATTCCTACTACGGATTATGTGTTCTGTGGGTTTGGTATTAATGCGCCGGAATATGGTTGGAACGATTATGCGAATGTAGACGTGAAGGGGAAAATCGTTATCGCTATGGTGAATGATCCCGGTTTTTATGATACGTCTTTGTTTCGCGGAAAGAACATGACCTATTATGGTCGTTGGACTTATAAGTTCGAGGAGGCGCAACGCCAAGGTGCTGCAGGTTTATTGGTTCTTCATAACGAGGCGGCCGCTTCGTATGGTTGGAAGGTCTGTCAGGCTTCTCACGTGCAGACAAATATCGCTCTTTGCTCGGAGACAATGAATGCGGAAGCTTTGGGCATGAAGGGATGGCTCTCGGAGGAGGCTTGCAAGAAAATGTTCGCCCTTAGCGGATTGAATTTTGATGAGACGATTGCCGCGGCGAAGAAACCGGGTTTCAAGAGTTTTACGATGAAGGCGAAGAGTAAGGTTATATTAAATGTAAAGATGACCGTAGGCGAGTCTCATAATGTGGCGGCTGTTTTACCGGGCACGGACTTGAAAGATGAATACTTGGTTTTTACCGCTCATTGGGATCATTTTGGGATCGGTACTCCGATAGATGGGGATAGTATCTATAATGGCGCTAGTGATAATGCTTCGGGTGTGGCTACCTTAATGCTATTAGCTAAGAAATATCAATCATTGCCTGTTCGTCCTCGTCGCTCTATCGTATTCGTGGCGGTGACTTCCGAGGAATGTGGCTTATTAGGTTCTCAGTACTATTGTGAGCATCCTTTGTTCCCGTTATCTAAAACAGCTATTAACTTGAATTTTGACGGCACTGCTCCGCGTGAGCGTACCCATGATGTTTCTCTCCGGGCAGCGGGCAAGACGGATACAGATGCCTTGGTGATCGCTATGGCCTCGGCACAAGGGCGGACCGTGAAGGTTATCACCGAAGATCCTGCGGGTGGTTATTTCCGTTCCGATCATTTTAATTTCGTGAAAAAAGGCGTACCTACGATTTTAGTTGGTGGCGGTAAGGATTACGTGGATAAAGCACGCCATGAGGCTAAACCGAAAGTTTACCGGTATCACCAACCGAATGATGAGTATGATGAATCTTGGTGGGATTTTGATGGGGCTATGGAAGATATGAACTTAATGTTTAGTATCGGTTTAGTTATCGCCAACAATGATGAGATGCCTAAGTGGACAAAAGAGGCGGACTTCCAAAGGCAATAGATTAATGTGCCAATGTAGCAATATGCCAATATGCTAATGTGTCAATTAAGATACTATCACTTGTATTCTCACTGGCACATTGACATATTGGCACATTGGCATATTATTTAATTTGCACATTATTTAATAGGTATGACCTCCTTCTTGCATTTCCTTACTATTGATCTTATGTAGATCAAGCGCTCTCCAAGCATAGAAAATGTAGGCTAATACGAATGGAACGAGAATAGATACATAGCTCATTACTTTCAACGTGAATGGGCTTGAGCAACTATTCTGGATCGTCAATGAACTTTGTAGATCCGCCAAAGATGGGTAGTAAGCCGTATTATTCCATCCTGCGCAAAGTAATAAAGCTAATACGGTCAAGACAGTCCCTGCTCCCGCGAACCAGATGCCTTTTCTCCAAGTCTTCGAGAATATCGTTTTCCCTATGCCGAATAGCACGCCAACCACGCCAATCAATAATACGGCTAACACGATTGGCATCTCGATCAGGTTCATAAAATACTTATACGGTTGCATAAATACTTCTCCGGTATCCGGATTTACGGCAAAACCGTCCACCAACAATAAACGGATCAAGAATGTCAAGAAAAAGACGAGGAACAAGATTGTCTCCGGTATCAATTGTTTCCGGCTTTTAGCGACGATCTCCGGATCATCGATATTGTTGATAAAATAGAGTAGGGCCAGAGCTCGTGCCAAGAAGAAAACTGCCAGTCCTAGGCACAAATTCCAAAATACCAAAGCCGCCTCTAATCCATGCCAAGGATTGGCCCACGTGGAAATGACGGGCATGGCTACATCAGTCAACTGTTCTTTGTTAACAA
The DNA here is from genome assembly GCF_003434625.1 of Parabacteroides sp. AM17-47. Lineage (NCBI taxonomy): Bacteria > Pseudomonadati > Bacteroidota > Bacteroidia > Bacteroidales > Tannerellaceae > Parabacteroides > Parabacteroides sp. AM17-47. The sequence goes on along the minus strand of NZ_QTLI01000003.1, from coordinate 130,797 downwards.
TAAATTCAGCGCCGTTAAAGAAGGTCGCTACAGCGGTTCCGAGTAAGATCGGACCTGCTATACCATTGATCATAAGAAATACTTGATACGTCTTTTTCCCGAGTAGGTTGCCTTTTTTCGCTTGATACTCGTAAGATACAGCTTGTATCACGAAGCAAAGCAAGATCAGCATCCATACCCAATAGGCTCCGCCGAAGCTTGTGGAATAAAATAAAGGGAAAGAGGCGAAGAAAGCACCTCCGAAAGTGACCAACGTAGTGAAAGTAAACTCCCATTTACGCCCGGTCGAGTTCAATAACATTTTTTGCTGTATCTCCGTCTTGCCGATAGTGAAGAGTAGAGATTGGCCTCCTTGTACAAAAAGAAGGAATACTAATAGCGCTCCGAGTAGAGATACCAGAAACCACCAGTAATGTTGTAACAATATATATGTACTATCCATAGGACTTTCTATTTAAGAATTGATATTTGAAAATTGAAAATTAGTGGGCGGCAGCTTCCGGCCCTTTCTTGATGGCCTTAACCATGATTCCAATCTCTGCGATCAGCAGGATCGTAAATAAGATAAGGAACAGGTAGAAAGTGGTCTGTACCGAGGATGGGTTTAACTTGGATATCGAAGCGCTGGTCGGCAAGATATCCTGTATAGCCCAAGGTTGACGTCCTACCTCCGCTACGATCCAACCGGCTTGTCCCGCTATATATCCTAAAGGTATAGACCATAGGCCCACGTATTGCAACCAACGTGTATTAGCGATTTTCCCTTTTTTATCCCATATCAACGTAATAATGAATAGTAAGATGAAGAAACAACCAAGGATCACCATCACACGGAAAGAATAGAATGTCAATCCTACATGCGGGATTAACTCTGCCGGATCCTTAATATAACCATATCCGAAATAGGGGAAATTCTCTTCCAAGGTTACCCTGTATTGTGCGGCTGCTGCGGTATCTTTATCTTTAACCGCTTTGCGATAATCAGCTAACGCTTTGATGGCGGTTTTACCTTTCTCTATTTTTTCTTTGGCGGAGAGCGCTACCGTTCCTTTATTGGTCGTATAACCTCCCTCTATTAAGTTTACGATTCCCGGAACGTATGCGTTCATGTCACGTTCTGCTAAGAAGGAGAGGAGTTTGGGGAACTTAATGTCAAAAATAAATGCGTTCTGGTTATCCAGATAACTCGTCTTTGCCGGATTTAAGATGCCGATACCTACGAGTCCTACTCCGTTGCCACCCTCATAAAGACCTTCCATGGCGGCTAGTTTCATCGGCTGCTTTTGAGCGACTTGGTAAGCGGAGCCATCACCCGTCCAGATAATAAGGATGGAGGCTACCAACCCGAATATAGCGCTGACCTTGATACTTGACAAAGCGAATTCGGTATTCCGTTTCTTTAATAAATACCAGCAGCTGATTCCTAGTACGAACAAGGCGCCTACGATCCAACCGGACAATACCGTATGGAAAAACTTATTAATGGCGACAGGCGATAAGGCTACGGCCCAGAAATCGAACATCTCGTTACGGACCGTATCCGGATTGAAATGCATACCGACCGGATATTGCATCCATGCGTTAGCGATCAAGATCCAGAGAGCGGAAAGAGTAGCGCCGATAATCGTCAGCCAAGTGGAGGCGAGATGAAAGCGTTTGCTAACCTTGTCCCAACCAAAAAACATAACAGCGATAAAGGTAGCTTCCATAAAGAAGGCGAGAATTCCCTCGATAGCCAAAGGTGCCCCGAAGATATCCCCGACAAACCAACTATAGTTAGACCAGTTGGTTCCGAACTCGAACTCGAGGATCAATCCCGTAGCGACACCGATAGCGAAATTGATACCGAATAATTTCATCCAAAATTGGGCGGTCTTTTTCCATGCCTCATTACCTGTCCGATAATAAATCGTCTCCATAATAGCTTGGATAACGCCAAGTCCTAGTGTTAGTGGCACGAAGAGCCAATGATACATGGCAGTAAGGGCAAATTGAGCCCTCGACCAATCGATCAATGAAGTGTCAATGTTTTCAATCATATTTATTAATGTTTTAAGGATTTATTGCCCGTTGTATGAGTTCGTTCGATACGTGGTTCTCCTTCTCACTATCGCTATCGAATTGCCCGAGATAATTAGGAAAGAAGAATAATCTCAGGATAAAAAACATGATAAACAATTTGACTAGAATGATTAGCCAAAGAGTCTTGCCCAGCTTCATCTCCCGGAATCCTTCCAGATAAAAGCGATATATTCGTATGAATGCAGATTCTTTTTTCATATAGTTGTTCTCATTTAAGATAACAGTTGTTAATATGAATATGTTTTCATGTTTTTACAAATATATCCAAACTGCGTTAATAAAATACCCCCAATCCTATAGATAATATTTATGAAATTATAAATAAGATCTATCCTGTCTGTTAAAAAAAACTATTTTAAATAAGAAAGCGGTCTTTTGATCTTGTCAATAATACAGCATTGGCTATATTTGCGACAATTTGTTGCCTGTAAAGGTGTAAAGACACATGAAATATCATTGTTAAGTGCTAATCTATAAAAAATTATTACTATGTCTAACATTTCTAGAAGATCTTTTCTTCAAAAAGGTACGGCTGCCGCAGCAGCTTTGACTATTGTTCCGAGTGCGGTCCTAGGTAAAACCCATGGTCATATCGCTCCAACTGATAAATTGAATATTGCCGGTGTTGGTATCGGAGGTATGGGTAACGCTAACTTAAAGAACATGGAGACTACCGAGAATATCGTAGCTCTTTGTGACATCGACTGGAAGTACTCAAAACCTGTATTCGACCGTCATCCTCAAGCTAAAAAATACTGGGACTATCGTAAGATGTATGATGAGATGGGTAAATCTATTGACGCTGTGTTGGTAGCTACCGCTGACCATACTCATGCGATGATCACAGCTGACGCTATGACGCTTGGCAAACACGTATACACTCAGAAACCGTTGACTCACTCTGTTTATGAGTCCCGTTTGCTTACGAACTTGGCTAAGAAGTATGACGTAGCTACTCAGATGGGTAACCAAGGTTCTTCATTGGCTGAAGGTGTAGATTTGATCTGTGAATGGATTTGGAATGGTGAGATCGGTGAGGTTACTAAAGTAGAATGCGCTACCAACCGTCCTATCTGGCCGCAAGGTTTGAACGCTCCTGAGAAAGTTGATAAGATTCCTTCTACATTGAATTGGGATTTGTTTACGGGTCCTGCTAAATTGAGACCGTTTAATAAGACATATCATCCTTGGAACTGGCGCGGATGGTGGGATTATGGTACAGGTGCGTTGGGTGATATGGCTTGCCACATCTTACATCCGGTATTCAAAGGCTTGAATTTAGGCTATCCGACAAGAGTTCAAGGTTCTTCTACATTGTTATTACAAGACTGTGCTCCTAACGCTCAGCATGTTAAGTTGGTATTCCCGGCTCGTGATAATATGCCAAAGGTAGCTATGCCGGAGGTTGAAGTTCACTGGTATGATGGTGGTATGATGCCGGATCGTCCAGAAGGATTCCCTCAAGGTAAGGAATTGATGGGTGAAGGTGGTGGATTGTGTATCTTCCATGGTACGAAAGATACATTGATCTGTGGTTGCTACGGTGTTAACCCATGGTTGTTATCTGGTCGTAAACCGAACGTTCCTCAAACATTGCGCCGCGTGAAAGACGCTATGAAGGGTGGTCACGAACAAGACTGGATTCGTGCTTGTAAGGAAAGCGCAGGCAGCCGTGTTCAGACGAAGTCTAACTTCTTGGAGGCTGGTCCGTTCAATGAAATGGTTGTAATGGGTGTATTGGCTGTTCGTTTGCAAAGATTGAATAAAGAATTGTTGTGGGATGGCCCTAACATGAGATTTACGAATATCGATCCGAATGAGACAATCAAGATCATCAAGAAAGATACATTCGAGGTTATCGATGGTGACCCGAAATTCAAGACAGAGTGGACGGATCCAATTAATGCTCAAGAATTTGCCGCAGGCTTGATTAAGCACAACTACCGTGAAGGCTGGAAGTTGGTAGATATGCCGAGATAATAGTTTTAACTTAATAAATAAAATGAAAAAGTCAGTATTATTAGCAAGTGCCGCTATCATGATGTGTTATTTCACTTCTTGTGGTGGTGGAAAGAAAACAGAAGAAGCTCCTGCAGCTGCTGAGACTACAACAGAAGCCGCAGCTCCTGAGTACAAGCTCATGACAGATCTTCCTACTGTAGATATCACGACTTTCCCGAAAGATAAAGAGGGTAGATATGTGATCTTCGATGGTAAGACATTCAATGGCTGGAGAGGTTATGACCGTGCTGACGTTCCGGGTGCTTGGACAATCGAGGACGGAGCGATCAAAATCAATGGCTCTGGTGCTGGTGAGGCTGGTGCTTCCAACGGTGGGGACTTGATCTTCGCTCATAAGTTGGGTAACTTCGAGCTTGAGTTCGAATGGAAAGTAGGTAAAGGCTCTAACTCTGGTGTATTCATCATGATTCAAGAGGTAGAGGGACAACCTTCTTACATCTCTGCTCCTGAGTACCAAGTATTGGATAACGAGAACCACCCCGACGCTAAGTTAGGTAAGGATGGCAACCGTAAATCTTCTTCTTTGTATGACATGATTCCTGCTAAACCGCAGAACGCAAAACCGTTCGGTGAGTGGAACAAGGGTAAGATCATGTGCTATAAGGGTACAGTTGTTCACTATTTGAATAGCGATGAACCTGTTGTTGAGTATCACTTGTGGACTCCGCAATGGAAAGAAATGTTGGATAATAGCAAATTTAGCAAAGACAAATGGCCGTTGGCTTATGAGTTGTTGTTGAATTGCGGTGGCGCTAACAAAGAAGGTTTCATCGGATTTCAAGACCACGGGGATGATGTTTGGTTCCGTAACATTACTGTTAAAGTTTTGGATTAATCGTATCAAGCACATTTTAGCATAAATAACGCCCGAGGCCTAAATCTATGATTTTAGCTTCGGGTGTTGTGTTTTTAATAATCGACTTTTTCTAAACCAATTTTTTAGGACCAAGAAATGAAAATAGAACAAGGTTACACGAAAGCGCAGATGACTTGGCTGATGATGCTGCGTCTTTTTATAGGTTGGCACTTTATGTATGAAGGCCTAGTAAAAATCATGAACCCAAAATGGACATCTCTACCCTATCTACTCGATTCAAAGGGTCCCGCTGCTTCATTTTTTATCAAATTGACTCAAGACGACAGTTTGATGACAACCATCAACTTCTTGAATGAGTGGGCTCTGTTATTGATCGGCCTAGGCTTGACTTTAGGCTGTTTGTATCGTTTATCTTCTGTTGGAGGTATGATTCTTCTCGCTATGTACACGTTATCCCACCCCTCTTTCGTGGGAGCGAGCTATATGATGCCGTTTGAAGGCTCTTATTTATGGATTGACAAGAACCTTGTGGAGTTCGCCGCTTTAGGCTTGATGTGCGTATTCCCTACATCACAAATCATAGGATTCGATCGTGTGTTAGGACGTGTGTGTCCGATATTGCATAAACTTAAATTTATTTGATACCCATGGCAACAGAAGATGCAAAGAATACTCCTTCTCAGGAGCAAATGCCCGATAAAGGACGTCGGGACACATTGAAGACATTGGCTACAGTGCCTATCTTAGGTGCTTTGGCATATGGCGTTTACCAAAAAAGGAAAGACGCTTTAAGAGGCCGTAACATATCAGATGTATTTCAGGTAAGTAACAGACAGGCCTCCTATTTAGAGCCGCAAGGCGATGGCAAGAAGATTCGTATCGGTTTGGTCGGCTTCGGTATTCGTGGAAAGCAATTGATGCGTGCCGCAGGTTTCGCTGAGCCTTCTTGGATCGATAAGATGAAAGAGGCTAATAAGCTGAATAAGAAGGATACGCGTTATCAGCAATATATGGAGCAAGATGATCTGAATATTGAGATAACTGCGGTTTGTGATATATTTGATGTATATGGTGAGGCCGCTGTATTGACCGGTTCCAATATCCATCGTGAGGGTAGCGACGGTAAGTTCGGGCCTGCTCCGAAACGTTACCGGACTTATCAAGAGTTGGTAACGGCTCCGGATGTGGATGCCGTTATTATCGCTGGTCCGGACCACTGGCATAGCACGATCGCTATGGCTGCGGCACGTGCCGGAAAGCATGTGTATTGCGAGAAACCGTTGTCATGGACGGTTCCTGAGACGTATATGGTTCGCCAAGTGATCAAGGAGACCGGCGTTGTATTCCAGTTAGGTCACCAAGGGCGTCAGACCGACTGTTATCAGAAGGCCGAGGAGATTATCGGTAACGGATTATTAGGCCCTGTTAACTTGATCGAGGTTTGTACGAACCGTAACTCTCCAAATGGTGCTTGGGTATATGATATTATCGAAGGCTCTAATCCGAATACGATTGATTGGAAGCAGTTCGAGGGTGATCCTGAGCGTATTAAGGAATATATGGATTATATGACATCCAACAAGCTTGAAAGATATATCGGTCCGGACGAGCGTAGCAAGTTCAGTCTGGAACGTTTCTTCCGCTGGCGTTGCTGGTGGGATTATAGTACAGGCCTTTCCGGTGACTTGTTGACACATGAGTATGACGCTGTCAACCAGATCATGCATGTGGGTATACCTCATTCCGCTACTTCATCCGGCGGTGTTTATTTCTTCAAGGACGGACGTACGGTACCTGATGTATTGCAGACTACTTTCGAGTGGCCGGATCGTGACTTGACGATGTTGTATAGCGCTACATTGGCAAGTAGCCGTAACCGTGGCAAGGTGTTCATGGGGCATGATGCTTCTATGGAGGTTTCCAATATCTTGGCTATTACGGTTGACCAAGATTCCACTCGTTATGCGGATAAGATCAAGGAAGGTATTATTCCTACAGATACTCCGTTCTATACCTATGTACCGGGACAAAATAGCTCGGATTCCGTTACATCTCCTACGGAGTTGTATTTCGCTAAACGTGGTTTGCTGTATACGTATGTAAATGGTAAACGTTATGATACGACTCACTTGCATATCCGTGAGTGGCTGGAATGTATCCGTCAAGGCAAGACTCCTAGCTGTAATATCGACGCTGCTTTCCAAGAAGCTATGACTGCCCACATGGGTACTCGCGCTTATCTGGAAGGACGTACGATGTACTGGGATAAGGACAAAGAAGAGATCGTAAGAGGTGAACTTGCGTAAGTATCTAAAAAGACGATAAATAACTTTCCCAAGAAGCGAACTTCATAAATGGATGGAGTTCGCTTCTTTTATTTGTGCATGTATAAAATTTCTTCTCTTTTTTGTAACCGATTTGTGATTACTCATGTCTTATTGATAAAAGCGAATAATTTATTAAACCTTTAAAGAATAAAAGATATGAACGAGTTGTGGATTCCTATTTTAGGTGTTATTTGTGCGGTAGGTATGCCGGTATTGTTAGGTATTATCGCTAGTTACATGACCATTAAAAGTAAGCATGAGGAAAAGATGGCGATGATCGAGAAAGGAATTGTGTTGGAAGAGGCTATGCGCCCCGAGAGAAGGCCTAATCGTTATAATACCCTGCGTAACGGTATTTTTATGATCGGTTTGTCATTGGGTGTGATTGTCGGTATGATGCTCGACTCTGCTTTCACTTACGATAGCGATTGGTTCTTTTTGTTAGTTCCGGCTATTACGATTATGTTCGGTGGAGTAGCTTTTATAATTTATTTCTTTCTTTCCCGTTCTTTAATGGAGAAGGAGAGATTGGAGGACGAGAAGAAAATGCGTCTGGAAGAATAAACGATACCGGATGGATGAGCGAAAGTGGATAGAACGTATTTTGGCAGGGGACACGCAAAGTTTCTCCTGCCTTGTCGCGAAGTATGAGAAGATGGCTTATACCATCGCTTTTCGTATCTTGGAAAATCGCGAGGAGGCAGAAGAGGCCGTACAGGATGCGTTCGTGAAGATGTATCGTGCTCTTTCCGATTTTCATTTCGATAGTAAGTTCTCAACATGGTTTTATAGGATCGTGTATCGTACGGCGTTGACGGCCTTGAGACAACAGCGTATGTTCGTGAGTTATGAGGAGGCGGGCCCTGTAGACCTTTCGAATGACGAAGTTGAATCGGCTACGGCTTTATTAGAGCGTGAGGACCGGAAAGAGATGATCGCACGTACGCTGAAAAAGCTTCCGGCTGATGAGGCCTTGTTGCTTACTCTTTATTATTTGGAGGAATGCTCGGTGGAAGAGATCTGTCAGATCACTGAATTGAGCGCTTCTAATGTGAAAGTAAAACTATTCCGTGGGCGGAAACGGTTTTATGAAGTGTTGCAAGATAAAATGAAATTAGAGACAGCTGATTTGTTATGAATATGAATGAGAAAGATATTGATCATTTGACACGTAAGTTGATGCGAGGGACGGCGGAACAACCTTCGGCCTCATTAAACTCCCGTATTATGGCATTGATTATACAAGAGAAGAAGCGGGTATATAAGTACTATATCAAGAAACGATTTACACCTGTAGGCATTTTTAGCATATTTGTCGCTTATATGCTTGTGTTAGTAGGCATCTTGTATTTGGTTAAGCTTTCTCCGGGCGGGGCGGAAACGGTTTTAGGCTCTTTGCGAGCCTATTTCCCGATTGTTTTAACGATTGCTTCCGGGATCTCTTGTTTCTTCCTGTTTACACAACTCGATAACTGGTTGAAGAGAGAAGAGATACGCCGGCAAAACACCTCAAAATAAAAATATCCGGTTGTAGAGACGGGGCACGCCCCGTCTCTACAACTGATTAATTGCCCTTGACTTTTAGATTTCCGTAACGATTTCCTTCGAAGTGAATCGTCGGTTGCTTTCCACCATTAATCTCATAGGTGTAATTCTTGTCACGATCCTCATCGTCAAAATGCTTGCGGGTGATATTGAAACCGTTCACGTCGCAGCTTGAATACTTCATGTTCTCCGCTACTATCCGGAAAGAAGTTTTTGCGGGAAGCGCTACCTCTAAATTCCCATAATGGGATTCTACGTTCACCTTCGAGAAAGAGGGAGACAAGTTCCGTATCTTTAAGTTACTATAGCTAAGGCTACTTACATTCAATGCATCCTTAAGGGTCCCGATTTTAGCGTCGCTGTACTTAATCTCCATGTCTAGTCTGCTTACGCTTTCAATGGTGAGATTACCATATTTAATCTCCATGCGTAAAGATTGTATATCCTGTATATCCAGATTGGAATATTTGCTGTCTATCGTTAAATCTTTAGCGTTGCGAATCTTGGCGGTTCCTACGTAGCCCAGATCCAGTTGGGCGTCCTGCAGATTTCCTACCTCGATGTTACCATATTTGGCCTCTATCATTGCGTTGGCTGTGAAATTACCCGCATTCAGGTTGCCGTATTTTACATGGATATCCATGTTGCCGTTATTATCGCTTGGCAAGTTGATGTTTCCGTATTTCTGGTTCAAGTCTGCGGCGAGCTTAGGAGGCATCTGGATATAATAATTGATCGTCATGGACTCATTATTCGAATTGCTATTCATCTCCTTCTTTATCGTAGTGACCGCTGAGACAATACCACCTATCTTCTTGGTCTCGATTTGGATACGGTCCAAGTTCTCTTGAGCACGTTCCTCGCTGCGAGCCTTACATTCTACCTCAACCCGTATAGCTACCGTATTCTGATTCCAGTGGGTAACGGTGATGTTTCCATAACGGTTTTCTACTTGGAGACGATCACCGGCGCTTACGCTGTAGGATTGGGATATCTCTTTTTTCTTGATCTTCTCTTGTGGCCTAGCTATTGCCGATAGATTGCATAGCAGCAATACGAAAGTCAGCAATACGGCGGGACTCAATTTTACGTGTGTCGTGTTCATGATTGATATGTATTAATTGTTATTACTATTTCTGGTTATCCGTGACTTGTTCCATTTGCTTAAGCATCAGCGTGAGGCCCTCCAAGCTATTGCTGTAATGTTGGGTCATGGCGAAAAGACCGTCGTTGGAACAAGGCAAGGTAGGGAGTATCGTTTCCTCGAACATATAATTATCCGTGAGGATCCGTTTGCTCTCTTGCAATAACTCCTCCGCTCCCGGTGTCCGGTCCTGTTTATACAACTTCTTCATTTGCGCCAATACGTCGTTCATTTGCATATTGTAATATAGGCGTAGTTCCTCGATCTCCTCTTGGGTCTCGCAGGTCTGGGCCGTGGTCTTTTGCGCGGGTTCCGGCAGACCGGTCCCTCCCGGCAAGCGGAATAAGAGCAACAAAGCGATAGAGGCAGCTATGGCAAAGGCCGATAGGCTGTATAGGGCCGCACGGTTTTTCCGTGGCTTCGGCAGCTTTTGCTCGAAACGTTCGAAATGACCTTCGGGAAGCATCTCATCTTCCTTGAATGCGTCACGGTTCGCGTCTATGAAATTCTTTAGTTTATCCATGTTTAATTGGCTGCTATAATGTCTAACAATTTCCGCTTGGCGCGTAGGTACTGGCTACGGACGCTTGGCGGTTGAATTTTCAGGATAGAGGCGATCTCTTCCATATCATATCCCTCAAAGAGGTAAAGCGAGAGGATTATGCGGTAGCCTGCCGGCAACTTCTTGGTAGCTTCCTTTATCTGTGCCACGGAATATTGGATTTCTTCCTCGTCCGGTCCGTCCGTTTCCGGTTCGGCCAGATTGTCGGAAAGCTCCTCTTGGTCCGGTGCTTGGCGGCGTACATAATCGATAGCCGTATGGATGGCGATGCGATGCATCCATGCCTCAAAGCATTGCCCGTCATGATATTGGTCCAAGCGTGTGAAGATCTTGAGGAACGAGTCCTGCATGGCTTCTTCCGCCTCGGATGAGTTGCCTACGATACGCAAGCAGGCTATATACAATCGCTGTGCGTATTGTTTGTACAACTTCAGTTGCGAGCTCCGGTCTCCCCGGCGGCAACCCTCGATCAGATGTTCGGTTACTTTGTCCATTTGTTTATATAAACGAGAGTGATGCCTTGACCGTTGCATCTTGTAGCGTAAAAATACAAAAAAAGAAAGGCATCATCTCGACGCCTCTCCTCCTGAACTAAATGATAAAAATAAAAGTTATGTGGGAAGGTTTATTTCATGTCCGTTATATTGGAGATACTATCGTTCGTATAGCCTTGCGAAGTATCCTCCATTTTGGTCTTATCCGAATTATATTTTAATTTATAAGCCTGTTTCCCTTCGGAAGTCCAATAGTTTACGACAAGATCGACCGTCTCTCCTTTGGTATCCGGCAAGGAAGACAAATTGAACGCCACACGTCCGGCCCCGATCGTATATTGGGGATCATCGTAAGCGTTATGCCTAAACTCCAGCGTATAAGGATCATTCTCGGCATCCGGTTGGATCAGGTTGATAAAGTGGGCGGTCTTGCCTCCCCAGAGTGTCTCGAAATAGATATTCAAATATCCGTCTCCGATCCACATATTATTCTCATAAATACTTACCGGGTCCGTACCATAGATAGAATCATTAGCCGCTCCCTCGTTCTTAGCGATGGATTTCGTAAGGATGTTATGGATCGCGTTAACCTTGACATAATGGGAGAAACCTCCTAGATTACTTTGGGTGGAATCCGCCAATATCGTGAAGTTCACCAAGGCACGTTGGTTAGGCTTCGGCTGATAGTTCGGATAGTTCGTGGCGGCGGGCCATAGCTTATCTCCGTCGTCCAGCCGTAAGTAATATACGTTATTGCCTTCCGGTACTACGGTAGCGACCGCTATCCAGATATCACCTAAAGAATACGAGTCATCGTCATCTAAGCAAGAGGGTAGGGTGAGGGATACTAAAGCGATCCCGATAACCAATAAAAAAGCTCTCAACGTCTTCATTCCTTTTGTTTCTTAAAAAGTTCACATTTCATCGTTCTATGAGGAAAGATGTAAGTTCGGGGTGAAATGCTGCAAAAGACGTTAATAAAAGATGTTAAGAACCAAGGGATTCAACGATTAGCCGTGCCGTACGCTTTGAAGCCCCGGGCATTCCTAGCGTATGGATAATCTCGTCGTATCCGTTTAGCATTCGTTTTTGATAGGCTGGATCTTGTAGGATACGTCCTAGCTCGTCTTGTATTTGCGATTCGGAGAAGCGGGCTCCGAATAGTTCTTGTACGATCTCCCGTCCCCCGATCAGGTTCACGAGGGATATGTATTTCGTATGGAAGAAATGCTTGAAAATAAAGCTGGCCAACTGTCCGGCTACAACATAGTAGCAAACGACTTGCGGAACCCGGAACAGGGCGGTTTCCAAGGTTGCCGTGCCGGAGGTTACCAAGGCGGCGGCGCTATGTTGTAGCAAGGGATAGGTTTTACCGAACACGATCTTGGCGGGATAAGAGCCTATGTATTCTTGATAGTAGGCAGGATCGATGCCTGGCGCTCCGGCTATTACCGGCTGGTAGTCGGGATATGCGGAGGCTACTTTCAGCATGGTCGGTAAATTATCCTTGATCTCTTGTTTGCGGCTACCAGATAGCAAGGCGAGGATAGGCTTGTCGGCCAATCCTTCCTCTTTGATAAATGTATCTTTGGGGATCGCTTGATGCTCCTTGTAATAGGCTACGGAGTCTACAGAAGGATTTCCTACGTAATCTACCGAATAATTAAGCTTCCGGAAAAACTCGGTCTCGAACGGCAGGATGCAGAACATACGATCTACATAACGCCGGAAGTCCCTGATGCGGTATTGTTTCCAGGCCCATATCTTGGGGGATATATAGTAATATACCGGGAGACCCAATTGGGTTTTCACATATTTGGCGATCTTCAGGTTGAATCCCGGGTAGTCAATTAAGATGACGACATCTGGTTGATAGCGGCGGATATCCTCTTGGCACGTCTTCATGTTATTTAAGATGGTGCGCAAGTTCAGCAATACCGGGATAAAGCCCATGAACGCCATTTCCCGGTAATGTTTGACAAGGGTTCCTCCGACGGCTCTCATCAGATCGCCGCCCAGAAAGCGGAACTCGGCCTTCGGGTCATTCTCTTTCAAGGCTGCCATCAAATTCGAGGCGTGCAGGTCTCCGGAGGCTTCTCCGGCTATCAGGTAATACTTCATGAATTGAAAATTGAGAATTGAAAATTAAAGGATCCAGTTGTTTAGGGTGGCCATGAAGTTGTAGTCCGTAACGTCGATCTTGCAGGGGACTAGGGAGGCGTATCCGCTGTCCAGCGCAAGCATATCATTGTCCGGGTGGATGGGTTTGGCGCTTTCGAAAGCTCCTGTCAACCAGAATACGGGCTCTCCGCTGGCGTTCTCGGAACGCTTGAATTCACGTACCCAACGACCGTCAGCTTGGCGACAAACTTTCAATCCTTTCACTTGCGGTAGCTTCGGCACGTTGAGGTTTAAGTAGGTTCCGTGCGGTAAGCCTTCTTTTAATACCCGGCGTGCCAGCATACGTCCAAGACGGCAGCATTCGGAGAAGTCGGCATCAGCCGCATGGTCCAGTAAGGATACACCCATGGAAGGGACATTGAAAATACAGCCCTCGGCGGCGGCACCCATCGTTCCGGAATAATTTACGCAGATAGCCATATTTCCCCCGTGGTTGATACCGGAGACTAACAGATCGGGCTTGCGCTCCAAAACCTCATTAATCGCTAATTTAACGCAATCAACCGGTGTCCCGGTGCAACTATAGATGGTAAGTCCTTCCTCCTTTTTCAACAAGGTATACTTGATAGGAACTAAAGATGTAATGGCACTACCCATCCCGGAACGAGGTCCATCGGGAGCGAATACCACCAAATCGCCTAGATCTTTCAGGCACTCAATCAATTCGTTAATACCTTTGGCCCATACGCCATCATCATTCGTGATCAGAATCAACGGTCTCTCGTTTGTCATATCGTTTTATCCTTATAGTTGTCGTACAAAGGTAACAATAATTTGCGAACAATGGTTGGGGTGTGAGGGATGGGAGTTGTCCTTTCGCCTAATCAGTTGTTGATCAAGCGAAAGGTCTCAGATTATTATAGTTTCTCTATTTCTTCTATGGAGAGGCCGGTGGCAAAGGCGATTTGCTCTATACTAACTCCTAATTTCTTAAGATTAAGTGCTATGGAGTGTTTCTCTTCCTGTCGCCCTTCAGCTTTTCCTTTTTGCAAACCTTTCTGTAGCCCTTCCTCCAATCCTTTTTGCAATCCTTTTTCCATGCCTTCTTCCATCCCTTTTTTCATGCCTTTCTCGACGGCGAAGTCCAAGGTGTTGTAATAATCATTATACATCTTCCACTCCGCCTCGTACTGCGCCCGTTGTTTGGGGGTGAGGTTCGCCATGGATCCGATGCGTTCCAACCGCTCGAATATGGCCTTGCGTGCCTTGAATGGCATTCTGTCTAATGTGTCCATATGCTTTAGTACATAAATCCAACGTTCAAAATCGGTCTCGCATTCTTCCTCCTCTTTGTTGAATCGGGGAAGCTCAATATAGATCTGGCGGAACTTAGGGTTGAATACCTGTCCGTTCTCTCGGTCCGCCAGCACGATGTCCCTTCGGAACTTTCCTTCGTTCCTGTTATTGTTTGGCCTGTTCTCCTCGTCTAGCGTGAAGTTCAAGAAAAAAACACCGTACACGGCCGCCAGCTCATAGTCCCATGTTCCCTTTATCCCCTGTTCCACCACCGAGTGCGAGAGGTAATACAAGGCCCTGTCCTTGAAGTGGGGCTGTTCCCTGTTCTGCATCTCGATTATGATCCGTTCGCCCTTGTCGGTCTCGCAATGAATGTCAAAGATGACCTTCCTTCCTTGCTCTGTCTCGGGCAATCGCTCATTGTTCATGATCCTCAAGTCCATGATCGTATACTCCCCTTCGAGGAGGTCGTTCAGGAACTCGATTAGTATGTCCTTGTCCATTTCCCTGCCGAATATGTGCTTGAAGCCGAAATCGGTGAAGGGATTGATAAATTTTCCCATAGTGTTTATAGGTTTCAGTGATTAATAATGAATAATAGTATAATAAGACGGGGCACCCTGTCTTCCGGTTGTAAAGATACTACTTTTTTAATAGGATAGGCATCGTTTTAGCTTTTAAGAAAACACGTACGAGTTTTTTCGGAAACACGTACATGTTTTTCGAAAAACTCGTACGTGTTTTTTGAGAGGCATAATGTAACTACTTCAAATACCGGATCAGCCGATAAATCGTGGGGATAATTTTCCTGAATGTATATTCCACCAAGGGATAGTATGGCCAGGCACTACATGATCTGATCATTTCACATTCGTGAAGAGATCTTTTCACCTACGTGATACAATCGTTTCGCATAGGTGAAAAGATTGTATCACAACCGTGAAACGATTTCATGGGTAGATAGAGCAAGCTACTGCCGATAATGTTTGTATTAAATAGAAAGACTCAACGGTAACAACTCTTCGTAGGCATCTCTGCGCTCCCTTTCACATCCTTCACAACATATCACTGACATAAAGCAAGTTGGCCGACGTGAAACGTGTGATAAACAAATTAAAGTGTAGATAAAAGTACATTGCGAGATTATCCCCACTATTTATCGAGTGAGCTTGAAAAAGTCGATTCTCCGGGAGTTAAGAATACAAAATGTCAAAGTGCTATATTTTGATATAGATATAAAATGTACGTGCGTACATTAGTATAGAAGAGTAAAGTTTACATGATTAGTAAATATTTTTCTAGT
>NZ_QTLI01000003.1:0-115074 GCF_003434625.1 Parabacteroides sp. AM17-47 | reverse complement strand
TAGTTAAATACGTTGATATTTGAGAATTTTTTATGGGATAGAAACGACTAGTTTAAACGATCGATTCTTTTAGTCATTTGCAAAGGTACGCATTTCTTCGATACTTGCAACCCTTCCGAGCTATTTTTTTATCACTTATTCTCTTTCTTATCAATAGGATAGGTTATCCTTCACGAAACAAGCGGTTCCTTCAACAAACCTCCCGTTTCGACGCTCAAAAAACGCAAGATTTAGACGATCGTTTAGACTAGTCGTTTTTAATAGCAAACGACGATTTTCAATTAGTCTAACAGGTTGATTATCTTAATAAACACTAGTATTAATATTAATTTATTTATTATGAACAAAAAGTTTTCTACTCTTTTGGCAGGTGCTGCGCTTGTTGCTGCGGTATCTGCTAATGCGCAGAATCTTGCTGATGTTAAGGACGGAGTGGCTCTTGACATTAACAAAAGTGCACAAGCTTTGCCTACGTATGACAAAGATACCAAGGGCGGCCTTTATCAATTGAGAGATGCGAATGATCAGATCTTGATGATGAAGGAAGTGAATGGCGAATATTCATTGGTCGCAATGAGTGCCAATGATAAGGATTTCGTTTTGAAAAATACGTTATGGTGTGTGACTACTCAGCCGTATAGTCAAGGTCAAGCGGTAAAATTCGATTTCATGAACAAGGGTACTGGCATGATGTTGGATATCGCTATGGGTGATGATCTGAAAAGTGCGGATGGTAAGAAGGGCTATTGGTGGAAGCCTATAATCGGTGGTGAGATCTCTGGTTGGGCCTTTTCTTCTGTATTGAATAAGTTGGAGAAGAATGTTCCTTTGTATTCTCACTTTAGCACAGACTCTGTTATTGGTTTGTTGAACGATAACGGAACTATCAAGGTCGCTAAATATGCCTTGAATGATGTAAAGGTAGATCCTACAGCTGCTACAGACGTTACAGATCTTTCAAACCTTTCAACTGAAGCGAAGAATACGTTCTCTGGCTTTACTTTGTATCAAGCAGAAGATATCGTATTAGATGCGGATCAATTGAATAAGATTTTCGATTTGCAGGATGCTGATGCGGGTGTTAAATTGAATTTCTCTCCGGATGTTAAGGGTACCAGCTTAAAGAATCCGTTCAACGAGAAGGAATTTATCGCTGAATCTACAGGTGATAACAAGTATTACGATGTGAATGCTAGCAGTACTGCGACTTTGACAAATGGCGAATGGCTTTATGTGACACGTAAGAACGATGATAATAAGGACACTTATTTGAAGGTCGATACAGCTTATACAAATGAGACCGGTGCCAAGTTCTTGGCTTATGGCTGGACTGGTCCTAGCAAAACACAAGAGGCTATTGATCGCTTAGGGGATTTACAAGATCAACATAAGTTCTTATTTGTTTATTCTCCTAGCAAAGATGAATTGAAGATCTATGTGAAAAAGATCACTTGGAGAGGTGATGATGATAAGGTAAAATATTGGAAAGAGATTTATCAAAAGACAGACAACCAAAGAAATAACTGGCGTGTGTCTTTGCAAGATTTGATCAAGGATGAGACTCGTATCTTGACCGTTGATTATTCCAAACAGAATACAACCATCAAATTAGGTTATGGTGGTTGTGAGGCTGATCAATCAAAGACCTCTGTTAAGGATGGTGTTTACTACATCATGAACAAGAAGGGTGAGTACTTAGCTTCTCCGATCTATGAGAATGGCGTGATTCGTTGGACTACCGTGAATGCTGATGAGCAAAATGTAGCTCATATGCCAGCCTATCAATGGGTTGTTTTGAAGACAAACGCTAAAGATCAGAATAATCTGTCTTCAGTAACAGCTACTAACCGTGAGTTTGATGATGCGAAAGGAACATTTAGTTTGTATAAGAATGCTGATACGGAATATGTATATACAAAAAGCAATGTAGAATTAACACAAGATGGTGTTTCTTCTAAATTTACAGTAGCAGCGAAGAGTGACTTACGTTTTGTAGAGGTTCCGGCCGAGGCTGTATCTGATTCTTTGTTAGGTTATAAGAACTTAACGAACGATGAGTTGAAGGTTAATAAATATACATTTAATTACTGGCATCCGTATGCGACGGATAAATACATCGCTAAGTCTTCTAAAGACTCAACTTTGACAGTTAATGTTGGTGTATCTGCCTTTAATGTAGATACTGCTAAGAGAAGTGCAAACAGCTCTGTATATGCGGTAGAGAAGTTTGGTTTCAAGGTAGAGAAAGAACATCAAGATCGTATCAAAGGCTTGAAACAACTTTATAGAACGGCTTATGTAGTGAAATTAAATGGTATTGGCTTAGCTATCAATAAAGAGGATAAGTTCAATGTACCTACTCATAACGATTATCGGACTACAGGCGAAAATGAGGAGGTTACTCCGTTCTTCTTCAAGGAGAATAATGAGATCAAAGAAACGGGTAAGTGTTATTATGCGATCTTGTCTAC
Source organism: Parabacteroides sp. AM17-47 (assembly GCF_003434625.1). NCBI lineage: Bacteria > Pseudomonadati > Bacteroidota > Bacteroidia > Bacteroidales > Tannerellaceae > Parabacteroides > Parabacteroides sp. AM17-47. The sequence continues at coordinate 112,603 of NZ_QTLI01000003.1, read as the reverse complement.
TGAAAAAGACCCTAAAGATGTAAACGATGTACATTATTCAATTTCAGATGACAACAAGGCTGGTGTATCTGACTATGATGGCTCTGCTACATTGAAATCTCAAGTATTGAAAGAATCCAGAACATCCGCATTCGCTATCGAACCGGATGAGACTCCACTGTACCGTCGTTTCAATTCTCTTGAGCTTGAAGGTAATGAAGGTGACAAGGCTGATACATTACGTTTCATCGAGAAATATCGTAAAGAGTACTTGCAAGTTGAGAACAACAAGAATTTCATGAATGGTGATATCGATTTCTTAGGTATCTACACTCCGGATAAGACGGAAGATGGCTTGTCATTCATCGTTGATACGGCATGGGTAAATCGTGGCGCTGGTAATATCAAACCTCAGTATTTGATCTCAATCGATCGTAACGACTTCGAGGGTACACCGGGTGTTGCTTGTACATATACTCACAATCACTATGACAATGAAGGTAACAAGGTAGACGCAGCGCACTGTTCACATGCTACTCCAGCTATCGCTGGCTTCGAGAGAGGTAAGTATTTGATCAATTTCCATGATTTCGCTTTGAAACATGATAAGACTAATACTTCCGATGCGAAGAAAGACGCCGCTTATATGTGGAAGAAATATGATCGTGCCGGTTTCGTAGAGGCTGTTCGTGTAGCTGATACATTGTTCATCTTGAGAGACGAATTCAAGAACTTGAAGAATGAGGAGATCACGATTGAGGCTTTAAATAAGGCTGAGGAAGCAGCTTGGGCTGCCGCTAAGAAGGCTGGTGTAAGCAAGGATAACTTTGTATCATACAAATATGTTTTGTCTGGTGACAACCACAAGTATGTGACTTGGTCAATGCGTTTTGTTGACAGAAATGCTGCCGCTAATGAGGTTGAGGCTGATAGATCATTCTTGTTCGAATCAATGCAGGCAGATGGTCTTGACATCGCTCCTACAAAAGCTGCTTGGTTGAAAATGCAGAATGGTTGCTTGGTATTGTCTGATAAAGATGATTCTAAGTTTGACGAAACTGCTACCGGTGGTGATGACGCTTTAATCTTCAACGTAGAGCAAGGTGACGATATCGCTACAGATAACGAGACAATCGATGCTGTAGAAGGTGTTTCCATCACAACTGATAATGGTACTGTAACTATCCAAGGCGCTGCTGGTAAATCAGTAGTTATCTCTAACATCTTAGGTAAGGTAGTCGCAGAGACAGTTCTTACATCTGATAACGCAACAATTGCCGTACCTGCTGGTATCGTAGCCGTAGCGGTTGACGGTGAGGAAGCTGTTAAGGTGGTTGTTAAATAATTAAACAACAATAGATAGGTCAAGAGATGGGGAATATCCCATCTCTTCCTTTTAAAAGATATATAATTCTGAAATTCCCGTGTGGAGATAGATTCTTCAAGTACACCGCGATGGTAGAACATGCGGGAGTATTAATACTAAAGTAATAAATTAAAAGCTCATCCGTAAGTACTTCCGTGAGGATGGAAGCGGATAAAAGACAAGAGGGAACGGCATTTTGCTGTTCCCTCTTATTCTTTAAAATTTGCCATGACGATATTCCGCAAGTCGGAACAGAATTGGATATACTCATCTTCAGTAATTGGCCTCTCTGTTGTCAGGATGATTAACGCATGTCCTTGATAGGTGTTTCTATAAGGAGGATGGAGGTGGTCGTAACTGTTTTCAAAGAAACCACATTTCTTGTAGAACTTTAACCGGTTAGCTGATACCTCGTCCATGATAGGATCGATCTCTAATAAGATGATCTTATTCAGGCGTTTATTAAAATCCTCCAGTAATAAGCTGCCATATCCTTGTCCTCTGAAGTTCTCATGAATGGCGAAATGTTCGATATATACATAGGTGCTAAAATCCCAGTATGAGATAAAGCCAATAAAGAGGTTATCTTTCAGATAAACCTCTAGATGATAGTTAGGAGACTGGAAGGCCTGTTCTTGTTGCTGCTCTGTTCGTTGCTCAAATAGGGGGAAGCTTGTTGCATATACTTGTTCAAAGGCCGGATAGAGAGGATCTTGCTTTCGCGTTATTTCTAGTAGGTCCATATGACTTCGCTTTATTTTGATGCGAAGATAATAATATTTACAGAAAGAGGCGAGATATTCTCCCGCCTCTCATTATATAATTAGGTCTATGCGCTATTTCTGAATCTCATCCTTGCCCGTAACTCATGTTTGATGTAACGACGGATCACCCTGTAACGGGGATGCCATGCGTATCTCGGACGGATATCGCTCTCTTTTATCATAAAAAGTAAAAGGCAAGAAAGCTCGATAATCGTAAGCCATCCATATAACTCTTTCATGGTAACCATTAAAGCTTGCTGCTGCAATGCCCCGTAAAGCGCACCTTGAGGGATGTAGCCGATAACCGGGTTCACATGATCGAGATTGGCGCTAAGCAAGATGGCATTTTTCTTCATCACGACATTTAAGGCCCGTCCCAGAATCGCCGTGCCTAATACGCTCCCAAATCCCGCGCTAACAAAAGCCTGTACGGATACCGCCTCAAAGAAATGCTGGAAAGGTACACGGCTTAGCGCCGTAAGGAAACAAATAGCGATGATAACATACCCGAAACTCCTCAAGAATATAGGAAGGGCCAAGGCCTCTTTGGGTAAATCGTAATCAATGCGGAAATAGAAATACATCAAGTATCCGGTAATAGCGCTGAAAGCGATGACTGTCATGGTCTTGTATTTCCATTTACGAAGAGCGAATACATAATAGGTAAATACGCTTCCCAGAATAATCCCAGATAATGCGACCCAATTGAGCGATATCAAGTTTGTGGAATCATAACCCAGTATCGTTTCCATATAAATATGCTCGAATAAATGGGAGGGGGCTAATAAGGTATCTACTACGATATAAAGTAAGAACGTGATGTATACAGCCTTGTATCTCCAAGTCTGTATCGCTATAAACGGATGCCGTATAAATGAGGCACGCCATAGATTAAGGGCTAAAATCACGAGTGCGGCGATAGAAGCCATGCGGATCGGTGTGGAATCGAACCAATCGTAATGCTCACCATATACACAAACGAAAATGACGCATAATAAGGTGGAGCCCCACATCGCCGCACCTAACCAATCGATACCGTATAATGGGAGCTTGGGCATAGAGCGGTAATTGCGGAATAAGATAACGGAAGCTAGCATGACAAGCCCGATCAAGCCGATGATCAGCCAATGCATATATTCCCATTTACTCCAGAACGCCGTGTATATGGTAATCAAGCCGGATAATTGGATGCATCCCTGTACCAATAAGTAGATGTAACTGAAAAAGATTGATAGATCCCGGGTTGGCGTAAGCCATAGCTGGATCGTAGAATTACATTCGAAGGTAGCCCACATCCGGAAGATGCCGGCAAAAAAACAAGTGACTACCAGTACCGGTATACTTTGGGTATACATGCAAATCAAGTTGGCGAGGATGATGGCGATACCGCAAACGAAGAATGTGACTTTTGTCGGGAAACGGAATTTAAGCCGGAACATAATGGCGAATGTCAATCCCATTCCCACCATCGACGCATACCCTGCCATCATGATATCCTCCTGCATCAAAGCCGTGGAACCTACCATCTCGCTGACCGCCGCCAGATAGACACCCCCGGAGAACTGGAATACCAAGACAAACGCTATGATAATCCAAGGTCGTAGTTTTTGGGGTACAAAGTCACGCATCGCCGGTATGGCGAAAGGAGCTATCTCATGCATAGGATTAATAATTTACCAAACATTCTACATTCATACCCGCACGTAAGCGTTCCATATCCTCCGGTTTATTCTCCTCGGAGAACTCGATGCGGATAGGGATGCGTTGCTCGATCTTCACGAAATTACCGGCGGAATTATCTTGCGGGAACAAGGAGAAGCTGGCACCCGTGGCTTGAGAGATCGATTTTACTTGTCCCTTGAATACGATTCCCGGTATGGCATCCACCTCTATTTCTACGGGTTGTCCTTCCAGTATGTTCGCTGTTTGTGTCTCTTTGTAATTCGCCATGATCCATTTGCTATTTAGGTCTACCAAATCTACGACGGTTTGTCCCGGTTGTATCAATTGACCTTCCTGTATCTCTTTACGACCGGTCGTTCCGTCGCAAGGAGCGACGATTACCGTATAGGATAAGTTTAGACGGGCTATTTCCAATTCGGCTTCCGCAAGTTTAATACCTGCGTCGTTTTGAGCCAGACGTTGTGTTTGCTCTTGTTTCACGAGAGCGGTGGATTGTTTCTGGCGGAGCAATAACTCATAACGGGCCTTGGATGCCTCGTAATTTGTATGGATTGCGTCATATTGCTGTTTGGTGACGGCGTCTTGCTCCAGCAGATTCTTGTATCGTTTGTATTCCCGTTCTGCGTTATCCAAGCGAATTTTAGCCTCTTGGATGCCGGCATCCGATACCGAGATGTTATTCTGGGTCGTATGGATCGTTGAGGTCATTACCGTTTTCCCGGATAATGCGTTCTGGTAATCGGCTTCCGCTTGGGCGAGCCGTAAGCGGAACTCCGCATCCTCGATAATGGCAAGTGTATCGCCTTTACGTACCTTTTGATATTCATCGAAATAGATTTTCTGGATGAAGCCTTGTACCCGGGAGTTGACGGGCACGATGAGTTGCTTGACTTGTGCGTTATCCGTATATTCCACCTTGCCCAGATGAATGAACTTGGCGGATACCCATGCGATTCCACAGGCGATTAATACTCCGACTACGATATTATAAGTTATCTTTTGGGTTCTACGTTTCATTGTCTTCTAGAATTATGATTTGTGAATAATGATTTATAAGTTTCCTGTCGCTTTTTTGAGCCTGTAGTAATTGAATAAGATGTTGATACGTGCGTTGACGGTTTGTAATTCAGCGCTCAACTTGGAATTACTGGCGTCTAGCATGTCGGTTATCAAGGCCAGATCGTTGAGGTAACGGTTATTGACTACCTCGTAGTTCTGGGTGGCTAGCTCTTGGCTTTTCAATTGGGTCTCATAAACCGTAAAAGCCTCTTGGAAGCGGATATAGGCCTCTTTTATCCCGGTGCGGATGTTCTCTTGTGCCAGCAGATCGTTCTCTATCGCTTTCCGGGTGGATAGTTTCGCTAGGCGGATCTTTTTGCCGGACTTGAACGTGGAGGAGATATCGAATTTTACGCCTACTCCTACATACCAATAGTTAAGGTTCTTGTTGATCGGTGGAACCTCGATCGTGATGGGGCCGTCCAGACGATCGCCGGCTATTAAGGCGATAGAGGGCAGACGTTCGGCTTTCGCTATCTTCTCATTATGCCGGGATTGTTTGATATTTAGTTTTGCCTGCCGCAAAACGGGGGATAGCGTGGCGGCGGTTTCCTGCCATTCGGTCTCGTTGGAGATAACCGGAAGGATGGCGTGAGCGGTTGAATCCACTTCTATCACTGTTTCCCCGGGTAAACCTAGCACGGTTATCAGTTGGTCGTTTAGGATAATGATACTGTTTTGTATCTGTGTTAGGGCTAGTTCCAAGGATTTTAATTGAAGCTCATAGCGAGTGATATCATTTTTCAACGCTAATCCCTGACTTTGTTTTGCGTGGATGTCTGCTACCAGTTTCCGGGTCTGCTCTATATTCTTCCGATAAACTTCCGTTTGATTTCTTAGTTTGTACATCTCCAGATAATTGCCTACCAATAAGAAACGTATATCCTGCTTGTTCTTTTCTTTATCCAGCTGAGCTAATTGCTGCTGTAGTTTAGCGACCGCGATGCGATTCGTGATGGCTCCGCCTGTATAAAGTACTTGCGATGCCTCTATCGCGAAATTATTTCCGAAATGCGGCATCGGGGCATTCTCGCCGTTTGAGAAATCCCGGTCCGACAGCCAAGCGTCGCCTAGATAACTGGCGGATAAAGAGACGTCAATGGAGGGCAATAATGCGTTTTTGGCCACTTTTACCGCCTGTTCCGCCTCTTGTTCCGCTATATGGAACGTCCGGATGCTCCGGCTGGCGGAATCCGCTAACTCAAACATATCCTCGATACTCAATTGTAAAGCCGATGTGTTTTGAGCGGACACAAGAGAGGTGTTGTTTAAGAATAGGAATAAGATAAATAGTCCTTTGAATTTTGTCATATATCTGTTATTTACGATTATTGCGGAACCTTGAAAAGCGGTTGCAAATTTCGGCTAAATTTTAGTTTAGGGAGAAATCCCAAATTACATAAAAATGGTTTTATTTGGACATGCTGAAAGCTTTGGTTATCTTTGTATATAATCGGAACATGGTATCATGAAAGCTGAGATCTATATAAAAAACATCAGTGAGTTGCCGTTGGTTAGCGGTGGAAAGAACGATATGAGGAAGAAGATCAGTTGCGTGACCGTTAATTATGAGGATGCGGTTACCCATTTCTCCACTGCGCTCTATCTGGATGCTCTTATCACTGTTTTGGTTTTATCCGGAAATGCTACGGTGTATATTAATTATAAGGCGTATTCGATTCGTCCCGATACGTTGCTTGTCCTATCCTCTTCCCATCTTTTCCATTTTCAGAAATGTAGCCCGGACTTTAAATGCTTATGTCTATTCGTGAGTAAGGATTTTATTCAAGATATGGATTCTACGGATATGATTTACCGGAGGGTAAAATATGGGGTTCGCTTGTATAATATGCCGCTTATATCGTTGAGTCATGCGCACGTCATGTTGCTTTGTGAGAGGATACTTACGGTGAACAAGCGGATCGACGAGGTGAATCATCTGTATTATAAGGAAACGATATTGAATAGCTTATTTACTTTTTATCTGGATTTGAGTGATATCATCGAACGATCGGAAGTGTTCGTGGAGGAAGGGAACCTGACTCGTTACGAAAGTATCATCAAATCTTTTATCGAGTTGCTTGCCTCCAATTATAGGGAAGAGCATAAGGTAGAATTCTATGCGTCCCGGTTAAATCTGTCCGCTCATTACTTAACGTTGATCGTGAAACGTGTCACCGGTCAGAGTGTCGCCGATTTTATCTTTGAGATGCTCTATAGTGAGGCCCGTACTTTATTGACTCACTCTAAATTGTCGATCCAAGAGATCGCTAGTTCCTTGAATTTTTCGGATCAGTCTTCTTTTGGTAAGTTCTTTAAACGGAAATCGGGAATCTCGCCTGCGGATTATCGAAATGGACGCATTTCTGACTGAAAAACATTGTCATGTCATATTAAAGCCTTATTTTTGGATGATCTTATAATTAAGATATTGTATACGATGATAGCGTGGTTTCGTTATATATGTTTAATTGTTAGCCTTATAATCACCCTGCCGGAATTACTTTCGGCACAACGTCTGGTTTCTCAACGTCAAGAGGATGTAGAGGCCGGTCTTTTATATAACGAGAGCGTCTACATCCTATCTAATTATTCTTGTCTATCCTCCAATTCCCCGGAAAAACTTTCTTTGGACGAGTTATTGCGGAAGCAGATCGAAGGCTTTTATTTCTATTTGAAGCGGGATACGGAGACAAATGTATTGTTACTAAGGAAACCTGATGGTACGTTTACTCCTTTTAGTGAATCATTGGAAGCCATTAAGACGGCCTTGGATGCGGACTCCACTAAGGTTATGACGCTTTTCCTCGATTTCTATGTAGAGATGGAGCTGGAATCCTCTTTTAAGGAAATAGGCTTGATGGAGTATGTACTTGAGTATGATACGAAAAACGGATGGCCATCCCTGAAGGATATGTTGAGTTCCGGAAAGCGACTGGTCGTTTTCGAGGTTCAGAAACATTTGAACAGTCCTTCATGGTTGCATAATATGAGGGATTTTGTGGAGCATACGGACGCTGATTGGGGAAATCAACCGGAAGGGGTTGAGAGTTTTGATGAGCGGCTGAAAAAGAATTTGTCTTTATTTACCGGATATAAGTTCTTGGAGACTTCCCGGGGAAATAGTAATGATATCTCGGCTTTAGCCCGGCAGACACCCTATTTAATAGAATCGTTTAAAAGAGCGTGGATCCGGGATGGAAGGGTTCCCAATTTTGTGTTAGTAGATAAGTATTACGCATGGTTGGATGTCTCGTTGGTTACTTTCCGGAATTTCGATATCATTTACGGCGCGGTTACGAATAACAATGAGTTGCTTAACTACGTGAATTGGGATGGGATGTCTAATTATACGACGGGTAAATATTGCTTTCCGCTAGAGCCCGGAGCCGAGTTGATGCTTTCCCCGATCTCTCCGGGCTATAGGATAGAGCCGGCTACGGTTTATATCTCCGGTACCCAAAGGAAGGCTTTCGCTAGCGATTTTAAGGCTAGACCTTTGCGGATTGACGAGGATATAGAGATTTATTTACCGTTTGAGGGCGATGAGAAAGATGGTTCGTCCAATCATAATCTCACGGTATCTAGGAATGTCGAGTTTATTCAGGACCCTATACGGGGACAGGTCGCTTCCTTGGAGAATCAGGCCCGTGTGGATTTACCGACCGCTTCGGAACTTCATATGCGGGATCATGATTTCACTGTCGGCGTTTGGTTGAAAATACCTAAGTACCTGCCGGAGAAGGAGGATTATTGTATTCTGGGAGCTAAGAACAGTACTTATCAACAAGCGTTGCATCTACTGATACGGAACCGGAAACCGTATATGGGATTCTTTAACAACGATCTGGTTGGTAACACGGAGATCGAGCCGGGTAAATGGTATAATGTCGTATGGCGGTATAATAAGCGGAATGGGGAGCAGGCTATATTCGTAAATGGAAAACTGGACGCGATCTCTTTTGATCGTCCGGCTTATCTGGGTAGTGATAGCTTATATGTCGGTTTCGTGAATTTCAGCCAGTCCTCGAACTTCGTGGGTGTGCTGGATAATCTTTGTATTTGGTCTCGTGTGTTGAGCGATAAGGAGATATTGGGATTGAGCAACCAGTTATTAGATTTACATATATCGAATGCGATTACTTGGTTGGATGTCCTTGGAATTGGGTTGATTTTGATGGCTCTGGTCTCGATAGCTTATCTAGGCTATCGGAAGGTGAAAGAAAAGCCAAGGCAGGATGAGGCTGATGCGGGAACGGTTGCGGAGGAGGGAATCGAGGAAGGAATCGAGGAGCCGGATCGTTCTTCGCGAGAGATGTCGGAGGAGATTGAGGAGGTTCCGGTTCTGCGCAATTATATCCGATTGTTTGGAGAGTTCTATGTGTTGGACCGGGATGGAAATGATATAACCTCTCTATTTACCCCAAAATTAAAACAGCTGTTTATCTTGATTATGCTTCACTCTTCCCGTGGAGGTTTCGGGATATCGAGCAAGGACTTGACACGGATGATTTGGGGGAATGACAACCCCTCGAAAAGTACGAAGAGCCTTCGAAGCGTATCTATATTGAAACTCCGGAAGATATTGGAACGTATCGATACGGTCGAGGTTCTATTTAACGCGAATCGATATATTCTCCAGCTTTCGGAAGATGTCTATTGCGATTATTTGGCTTGTTTGGATTGGCTGAAAGATAAACGGGTACGGACTCAGCCGGACTTTGAATATTTCTATGATATTATCAGCAAAGGAGAAGTGTTCAAAGGGGAATCGTTTGATTGGATGGATGATTTTAAAAGTTATATCTGTAATAGTACGGTGGATGTCTTGTCTCGCTTTATCGACACTTACTCGATCGAGGATGAGGCGGATCGGGTGATCCAGATAGCAGACCAGATCCTTCTGAACGATCCTTGCAACGAGGAGGCTTTGCTCTATAAGATCAAAGCCTTGATTTACCAGAACAACTTCAAATTGGCCCGTTATGTGTACGACCGCTTTTGCGCTTTATACCAAGAGATGTATGGCGAGGCTTTCCCCTCTTCTTTTGAGCAGGTCGTACCGTCTTCGCTGATGAGTCAGCAATCTCCCCAGTAATATTATAGTGTGCCTGCTCATTGGCAGGACTGTGCCATCGCTATTGTCACACCTGTGCCATCGTTGTGGCAAGACCGTGCCACCGTTATGGCATGCCTGTGCCATCCGTGTGGCACTCCTCTGGCATTACAGTGACAAATGTATGCACCCCACTGATAGCGATCCTTTCGAATAGGGAGGCAGGTGCTATGCCTCTGACTTATCGAAGATTTTTATAAATATTTCTTGATTTATTTATGTCGCTGTTATTGCGTGAATTATGCTTTGTGCGGATATGAAATTTGCCTTAAATTAGCCCTAGGTTAATGCCTTGTTTAGCGTTCGTTAACTCATGGTTTACTGCTCCTCCCTATATTCGCTCTCGTTGTTTCGCACGAGGAAGCGAGGAAGCGAAGTTGTGTTTTACTATATATTTTTTCTTACGATGAATATCGTAAAGGTTGAAGTCTGTAAGCGCCTTTCTTCTAAGAGTTGATATTTATGTATAAACTGAATAGTTATGAGTAAAGATGTGAACAATGGTCAGTCCAGACGTGAGTTTCTAGGAAGATCGGTCGCTGCTTTGGCGGCCGCGTCTTTCCTTCCGAGTGCTTTCTCTTGTACGGGGAAGAGTGTGGCGGCTCCCGCTCCGGTTGATACGGCGGCGGAGGCAGGCAAGGTTAACTCGAAGTTCGGTGGCGTGCAAATCGGCACGATCACTTATAGTTGGCGTTCCATGCCGGGTGGATTGGAGAATATCATCAAGTATTGCCAAGAGGCGAATATCAGTTCCATCGAGTTGATGGGAGGTGATCTGGAAGCTTATTTAGGAGCTCCGGAGAATCCGATGATGAAATTCTTCCGTCAGCAAGCTTCTCAACCCGCGGCGAAACCGGGTGAGAAACCTGCGGCTCCTCGTCGGATGGGTCCCCCGAAGTTTACTCCGGAGCAGCAGGCTGAGATCGATAAATATAAGGAAGAGGTGAAAGCGTGGCGTCTCGGGTTGGATCTATCAAAGGTAGAAGGTGCCCGTAAGTTATTGAACGAAGCAGGAATATCGGCGCATATCGTGAAGATGGAACCTTCCCGTATGGGTTCGGACGAGGAAATCGATTATGCGTTCAAGGTAGCCAAGGCCATGGGCGCTAAAGCCGTGACGGACGAGATTAATTTGGAGACGGCGAAAAGAGTCGCTCCATTTGCCGAGAAGCATGGGATGTATATGGCTTTCCATAATCATATGCAATATGCCGAAGAAGGGTTTAGTTGCGATCCGATCTTAGCGGTCTCTCCTTCTATTATGTTGAATTTTGACGCGGGCCACTTCTTTGGCTCTACAGGTATCCACCCGAATGAGATGATCAAGAAATATCATGATCGGATCTATAGTATCCACTTGAAAGACAAGACGGGGCCTACGACAGGGGACCAGCCGAATACGAATCAAGTATGGGGACAAGGGGAGATGCCGTTGGAAGACGTACTCTTGTTGATCAAACAAGAGAAATGGCCTATCTATTGCGATATAGAACTGGAATATGATATCAAGCCTTGGTCTGACTCCGTGAAAGAGGTAGGCACTTGCGTGAAATATGCTCGACAAATATTGATGTAGATTATAGAAAGTTGTCTTTGGTATGTCATTAATAGGTATAACGAAAGGGCCGGTTCCTGATGGAGCCGACCCTTTATTTTTCATTTATTGATCTCTTTTACCAAATTGGGCGCGCACTTAAAATGGACAATGGTTCTGGGGATCAACATTAAAGTCTCTCCGCTTTTCGGGTTTCTAGCCAACCTGCTTGTCTGCAAGCGGGGAGTATAAACACCGAAACCCTGTATACATACCTTTTCTCCGGCTCTCGTTTTCTCTAAGATGATGTTATTCAGTTCTTCCAATATGTACCGGATTTCTTCTTTGTCATTACCGACTCTTTTCGATAATTCCTCGATTAGCTGACTTTTATTCATATCGTATTATTTTTTGAGAAGTTTGTTCTTTGCTCTGTTGTTAAATATTTTTTCCTGTATTGCAAAGGCGATAAGCCCGTGTGCCTCCGAAAGAAGCGTCCCAACGAAGATTGGTTCGAGAACTGCGTCTTCTCAACAATCTCTTGGATATTCAAGGTAGAGTTGGTGAGTAATCCTTTTAATTCTAGGATCATATATTCCGTAATCCAATCTTTGGCGGATTTGCCGCTTACCTCCTTAACAACCATGGTCAAGTATTTAGGGGTGATGCATAGAGAGTTCGCGTAGAACGTCACGCTTCTGTTCACTTTGTAATTACTCATGACCAATTGAAAGAATTTGTGGGTCAGTTCTTTCTTGTGTACATCTATCGTTGCCGTACTGTCTAAAGAATTGACTTTATAATGGTTATATATATCAAGGAATAATATGCGAAGTAAGAGTATAACCGACTCTCTTCGATACTGGTTTTCCGGATCGACGGCTTTTCTTATAAGTAATTCAAAGAAGTCTACAAAGGAAAGAGTTTCCACGTCTTCCATCTTGAAATAGTAATGTTGCCTCATATAGAAAAAGAAATGTGGCGAGAAACGACTGATACCGCTTAATATATCAGTATAAAAGGATTCCGTGATCGTGAAATATCTGATTTGGAAATCTACGCTAACGTCCGTTAATGCGACCAATTGCCCCGGCAAGATGATGATGAGCTCTTTAGGGGTTATAATGTGCTTGTTGGAATAGATATCAATTTTAGCGTTTCCTTTTACACAATAGATGACAATCCCTAATCTTATATAAGAAGGGTAAGTGGTAATAGGGAGTTCTTTGGAAAGTGTAAAGATCTTGAAGTCCTTCTCCAAAGAATAATCAATACCACTATTCGGCTCAACTATTTTTTTAATATTTCCCGACATTCTTTTTGTCTATGTTTCTTATGTAAAATTATAACTTCGTCTTTTACTATATTTATCTAGTGGTTGTTTGGTATAATATTACAGAAATATAGGTCTCGTTTTGGCGTTTTTTAAAGTTTGGTTTAAATGATACCTTGAAAAATAACCGCTATTGGATGTTTTTGTTTGTAGGTCTAATACTTTTTTGCAAGTACGGTTGAGGTGATGTTAGGGATAACTTGTATTCTAAGGGCTGTGCGAGCTGGATGGAATATGTGTTAGGAAATATTAGTAATTCAGGTTAAGGACAAGCGTGCGAGACAAGAACGGGAAGGATTGCCTCGCACGACAGGCTTAGGTCGTATTTTAAATAAACTTGAGTATATCTTCTGCCTTTTCCGCTATATGATCGGGTGCGTATTTCTCTAATTCCGTACGAGGGCGAAACCCCCATGTTACCCCACAGGAGGTCACTTCGCTGTTGATGGCGGTTTGCATGTCTACGTCCGAGTCACCGACATAAAGAGCGTTCTCTTTGGATATGCTCGCTCGTTCTACGATCTCATTGACGATACTGGGATCTGGCTTCGCCTTTACTCCTTCACGCTGTCCGAGAACCTCCGTAAATTGTATGGAAGGGAAGAAATGGGCGATGAGCTTACGGGTAGCGGCTTGATATTTATTAGAAGCGACTGCCAGTTTTATCCCTCTTTCCTGCAACAAGGCTAATAACTCAGGGATACCGGGGTAGGGAACGCTGCGATCTGTGTTATGCAGATCGTAATGCTTCAAGAACTCTTCCCTTACCTTTAGTATATTCTCTTCCGTCTTTTCACCTTCGGGTAACGCACGTTCGAATAATTTGTTGATGCCGTTTCCTACGAAGAAGTTATACTCCTTTACGTCATGTGTCGGAAAGCCGTTTTGCCGCAACGCATGGTTCGTGCTATGGGCTAAATCCGCGATCGTATTTAATAATGTTCCGTCAAGATCGAATATTACTAACTTTTTCATTTTAGTTTTCTGGCAAAATTAATGGAATGTAGAGATATACTTTCTCTTTCGACTGATAAAATAGATGAACCGATTTAAAAATAGATAAAAGTATTAGGTCATATATAAGATATTTGTATCTTTAGGACAGGAATAGAAATCCTTTGTAATATATTGTATAACCTAAAATTGGAACATCATGGGAAAGAATCAATTAATTCACGGGAATGAATTTCATTTGCTGAAACAAGCTGAGATTCATAAAGCTACAGGTAAATTAGTCGAGTCACTAAACTTGGCAGCCGGTTCTACGGGAGGTTTTGATATTTATAAAGTTGTAGAGGCTTATTTTACGGATTTAGAGAAAAGAAAGGAGATCAATGATTTGTTGGGTATTTCCGAGCCATGTGAGACACGTGTCACGGAAGAATGCTTTTCTTAAATAAGCCGCAGTAGGAATAACATAGAAAAAGGAGATACCTGAATCAGATATCTCCTTTTATTATATCTCAAAGAAGAATCAATTACTTACCAGAAAGTTTTTCTTTCAAAGCAGCCAATTCCTCGATGTCACCTAATGTAGTCTTTTCAACCGGACCGGTTACCATTCCAGATTCCTCTTCTTTTTTACCACCACGTTTTGAGGATGCCTTCTTTTCAGAAGTTGCCTTAGCGCCTTTTTGCTCATCTTCAAAGATGCGGCTGTGAGAAAGGATGATACGTTTAGCTTCCTTGTTGAACTCGATTACCTTGAATGAAAGTTTCTCATCTACTTGAGCTTGAGAACCATCTTCTTTTACAAGATGCTTCGGAGTAGCGAAACCTTCTACGCCGTAAGGCAAAGAGATAACGGCACCCTTATCCAATACTTCGATGATTGTACCTTCGTGGATAGAACCAACCGTGAAGATTGTCTCGAATACATCCCAAGGATTCTCTTCCAATTGCTTGTGGCCTAAGCTTAAGCGACGGTTTTCCTTATCGATTTCCAATACTTGAACCTCGATCTCTGCTCCGATCTGAGTGAATTCAGACGGATGTTTGATCTTCTTCGTCCAAGACAAGTCAGAGATGTGGATCAAACCGTCAACACCTTCCTCGATTTCTACGAATACACCGAAGTTAGTGAAGTTACGAACCTTAGCCGCATGACGAGAACCTACCGGGAAGCGCTCCTCGATGTTTTCCCAAGGATCAGCCTTCAATTGCTTGATACCAAGAGACATCTTACGCTCGTCACGGTCCAAAGTCAAGATTACGGCCTCGATCTCGTCGCCAACCTTCATGAAGTCTTGAGCGGAACGCAAGTGCTGTGTCCAAGACATCTCTGAAACGTGGATCAAACCTTCTACGCCCGGAGCGATCTCGATGAATGCGCCATAGTCAGCCATAACGACAACTTTACCCTTAACCTTGTCACCAACCTTCAAGTTCGTATCCAAAGCATCCCATGGGTGCGGAGTCAATTGCTTCAAGCCAAGAGCGATACGTTTCTTCTCGTCGTCGAAGTCCAAGATAACAACATTGATCTTCTGATCAAGCTGAACGATTTCTTCCGGATGAGAAACACGTCCCCAAGAAAGGTCTGTGATGTGGATCAAACCGTCTACGCCACCCAAGTCGATGAATACACCGTAAGAAGTGATGTTCTTGACAGTTCCTTCCAATACCTGTCCTTTCTCCAATTTGGAGATGATATCTTTCTTCTGTTGTTCCAACTCTGCCTCGATAAGAGCCTTGTGAGATACAACAACATTCTTGAATTCTTGATTGATCTTAACAATCTTGAATTCCATAGTCTTACCTACAAATACATCGTAGTCACGGATCGGCTTCACATCGATCTGAGAACCCGGCAAGAACGCTTCGATACCGAATACGTCAACGATCATACCGCCCTTCGTACGACATTTGATGTAACCTTTGATAATTTCGTCTTTTTCAAGAGCCTCGTTAACACGATCCCAAGAACGTGTAGCGCGTGCTTTCTTGTGTGAAAGGATCAATTGTCCTTTTTTGTCTTCTTGGCTCTCGATGTAAACCTCTACCTCGTCACCAATCTTTAAATCCGGGTTATAACGGAACTCGGACATAGGAACAACACCGTCAGATTTGAAACCGATGTTTACAACAACCTCACGTTTGTTCATAGAAGTAACGGTACCCATAACCACTTCTTTGTCTTTTACCGTGTTCAGGGTCTCGTCATACGTTTTTACAAGATCGTCCTTGCTTACTTCGGTGTAAGTCTCGCCTTGCTCGAAAGCGTCCCAGTTGAAATCTTCAACCGGCTGGATGTTTTTTAAATTTTCCATTCTTTAATTGTTAATACTAAGTTTGTTTTAATTAGTAAGTTAGACTTTATGTTGTCATCTCTCAAAAATCGGGGCAAAGGTAATGCTTTTTTTCTGATTGACAAGAGTTTTGAGGGGTAAAAACATTCATTTGGGCCGTGTTGGCTGTAATTACGGAAAACTGTTGATTTTTATTGATATTTATTTTGTAAGTTTGCGAATTGTAAGCGATAAATCAATGAGTAGAGGATTTTTAAGAAAGTCCAGCGTCAATACTTTTATAGGAATAGTGTGGATTTTGTTTGCGGTGGGCACAAGTGCGCAGAATGCCGTGAGTAAATTTCGTGCGGATAGCATACGCCAATCTTTATCACGTATCCAAAAACCTCAGGATAAGATACCCCTTCTTAAAGAATTAATCGGCTTGTACTGGCAATTGCCGGAGGAGGTGCCAGCGTTGAAAGAGATAATCGATATCGCGATGCCTTTGGATTCCATCGGGATCGTATACGATGCGATGGCTGGCTTGAGTCGTTATTATTATAATGTAGAAAATAGGGATAGCCTATTATATTGGGTGGGGCAATTGGATTCGTTGGCCTCAAAAAGGCATGAGAGTCCCAGAGGGTTGTTTTTATCCGGTAGCTTGGTTTGTCAGGATTATCTATGGTCCGGCAATTATGAGCTGGCTATGGACAAGGCCATGCAATATCTGGATTTGGCCCGGGAAAGTAAGAACGATTACGGCCTGCTACGGGCTTATCGCGATCTAGGGATGGTGTACCAGCGGATTAAGAAAGACAGTGACGCGGTAGAGATCTTCGGGAAAGGCCTGCACTTATTGAAAGGGGAGAAGGCGAATCCTGCTTTCCGGATTATGTATTTGTCTAATATGTTGGAATCTACCCTGCTATTAGGACGTTTGTCCGAGTCGGAGGCGCTCTTGAAACAGTATGATCATTTATTGGATTCCTTGGAAAGGAAGTATAATGGGGAGGGAAAGATTTTTCCGGTAAAACGTCATCGTTGCTTGATGAGTTGCTATTATTGCGAGCTGTATACCATGAAAGGGAATTCGGGAAAGGCACAGGCGTATTTGGATCAGGCGACCGCTTATTTGGATAGTTCTTTTGGGGATAGGGTGGAGGCTCAATATCTGCGGACAAAATCATTTTATTATTGGAAGGAGAAAGATTATAGGCATGCGTTGTCCGCTGTCAATCTGGCTTTAAAGATCAATCGTGATCTGGATAAGTTGGAGATGAAGAAAGCGATATTGCAATCATCCGGCCAATTGCAAGAGGCGGTCACTATCTATGAGGAGATCATCAATAAGACGGAGACGATCAACACGGATGCCTTCGACCGGCAAATCGAGCAACTCCGTGTATTGAATGACTTGAATGACCTGGAAAAGCAAGATCGGGAGTTGAAGCTGAAATCGGAGCAAGAAGCTTTGAAGCAGAAGCAGATTGTCGTATCTATCGGTCTTCTATTGGTCTTGATGGGCCTACTCTATATGTTGTGGCGTATTTATATGCATACTAAGAGGTTGAGAAATGAGTTGCTTCAGGAGAAAGACTCCTTGATCGCTTCGGAGAAGCAACTGCGGGTCGTGACGAAAGAGGCGGAGGCGGCGAACAAGAAGAAAAGCGCCTTTATCGCCAATATCAGCCATGAGGTGCGTACGCCGTTGAACGCCATTGTCGGGTTCTCGGAATTATTGGCGAGTAGCGAGTATAGCGAGGAGGAGAAGATCCGGTTTGCCGGGGAGGTGAACCATAGTTCCGAGTTGCTATTGAATCTGGTGAACGATGTCCTGGATTTATCCCGTTTGGAATCCGGCAAGATCAAGTTCAGCGTGAAGCCAAACGATCTGGTCGCCTGTTGCCAGAGGGCGTTGGATTCGATTCGCCATCGGGTGAAGCCCGGGGTCCGATTGACGTTTACTCCCTCGCTTGAATCTTATACCTTGAATACGGATGCCTTGCGTTTGCAGCAGTTGTTGACAAATTTGTTGTCGAATGCCGCTAAATTCACTTCCGAGGGAGAGATTAATCTCTCATTTGCCGTGGATGAGAGCAAAGGTGAGGTTCGTTTCTTCGTTACGGATACGGGCTGTGGAATCCCTGAGGATAAGTGTAAGAAGATATTCGAGCGTTTTGAGAAATTAGACGACTTTGTTCAAGGTACCGGTTTAGGACTTTCTGTTTGCCAGATCATCTCGGAACAGCTTAAAGGTTCTTTATCTGTAGATGTCTCTTATAAGGGCGGTGCCCGGTTTGTCTTTATACATTCAACGAATTTAATTGAAACCCCTATATGAGACTGATGAATCTATTCAATAACAGGATATCTATACGTATAGGGGTGGTTATTATGATCTCCCTTGTATTTTGCGGCTCGATGAAATCTTCCACGCCTCCTCCCGGCAAGGATCGTTTAACAGAGATCGACAGCTTGGAGAGGGTATTACCGGGCTGCCCGACGATAGCGTCTACTTTACCTATATTGCAGCGGTTGGCTTTGCTTTATCGGCAAGATCCCAAAATGAAAGATTATTATCAACGTCTTTATGAGAACGCGATGGCGGTGGATTCCATATCTATCGCATATAGGGGATTGAAAGGTATGGCCGAGTATTATTACAATCAGTCTAAGCGTGATAGTTTGGTCTATTGTTGTAATATCGTAGATTCTATGGCGAAGGCCCGCCATGAATATCCGTATGTCTTGTTTGAGGTGAAGAGTTATTCCAGTCAAGATCTCCTTTGGCTAGGGAATTATGAGTTGGCAATGAGTGAGGCGATGAATCTGTATCGGTTGGCGAGCAATCTGAATCATAAATACGGCTTGCTTCGCTGTTCGGAGACTTTGGGGCTGATTTACCAACGTATCCGTAGGGATAGCGATGCCGTAGTCTCTTTTCAGGAAGGTTTGGATTTATTGAAGGATATAAAAGATGTTCCCGATATCATGGATACTAAAATCCGGTTAACTTCTTATCAATTGGAAAGTAGTGTCCGAACGAAACAATATACGTTGACGGAACGAATCTTGGAACAATATAAAGCCCTGCTGGATGAGCAATATGAGATTAATCAAGAAAAAGGTGATGTTTTGCTACTAGAGCGGGAGTATTGGCTGCTTTATTCTTTTTACACGAGCTTTTATCTTTCGAAAGGAGATTTGGCAAATGCCAAGAAAGCGTTGGATAAAGCCTCTTCCTATGTCGGCAATAGTTTGGTAGAGAAGGACTATGCAATCAATACTTATCTAGCGGTTAAGGCTCGTTATTATAAGGCGGCTGGAGATATCCCGTTGGCACTGCGTTATATAAATGAAGTGTTGGAGACAGAGCGATTACCCGAAGATATTCAGTTCAAGGCGGATATCTTAAAGGAGCAGGGCCGACTCGAGGAGGTTATGGCTCTATATGATGAACTTTATAGAACGCTGACGAAAAGGCGGGGAACTTCTTTTCTCCGGCAGGTGAATCAATTGCGAACCTTGCATGAGTTGCATGAAAAGGAATTGAAAGAAACGGAACTGAAGGAAGCCGGGTTACGTATCGCCCGGAAACAAGATTTGTTGGTGTTTATCTTATCTATATCGGTCGTGTTATCGATCCTCCTCTATATCTCGTTTTTATACTACCGCCATCTACGATCCTTGAAAAACCAATTACAGCGAGAGAAAGACTTGCTTTTGGAATCCCAAAGACGATTGATGAGGGAGAAAGCCCGTGCGGAAGAGGCCAGCCTGATGAAAAGCGCTTTTCTCGCTAATATGAGCCATGAGATCCGGACCCCGTTAAATGCGATCGTAGGTTTCTCCAGTTTGCTGGTGGAACCTTCTACCGATGCGAAAGAGCGGGAGGAATATTCGTCTATCATCCGGAATAATACGGATTTGATGTTGAATCTGGTAAACGACGTATTGGATTTATCCCGGATGGAGACTGGAGACCTTCATTTCAATATCAAGGATTATCCGCTTTTGGAGTGTTGCCAAATGGCATTGGAGAGTGTACGCTACCGGATGCCGGATGGGGTTAAATTGACTTTTTCTCCCGCTGGGGAACCAATCGTGGTACATGTAGATAATCTGCGCCTGCAACAACTGTTGACAAACCTGTTGACAAACGCCGCTAAATTTACGGAGAAAGGTGAGATTAACCTATCGTTCCAACTTGCGCCGGATCGGGAAAAGGTATGCATAGCCGTTACGGATACGGGTGCCGGTATTCCCCTTGAAAAACAAGCTGCGGTATTCAATCGCTTTGAGAAGCTGGATGATTACAAACCCGGTGCGGGTTTAGGGCTTTCTATCTGTCTTTTGATCGCCGAGCGGCTGAATGGTTCCTTGTCCATAGATTCCTCGTATACGGACGGAGCTCGCTTCGTGCTTATCCTTTCTTGTGAAATAGATTCCTCAATTTATAATCCGCCAATAGAAGTATGAGCGTGATGGCCCCTATGTATAAATAGAAAGCCAAGGCCGATGTGCTTATCGTGGGGACGGCTATCTTGGGTATCTCCATATATACGAAAGATACGATCGCAAGGGAAATCATGATAAGCGAGGCCACGATCGCCGCTAACAGGCTGAACCGTTCGTCACGTTTCTTCGCCTTTGCGGACTCAAGCATGATTTGTCGCATTACGTTCGAACGGAACGAGGCGGGAAGCTCCTCCTCCGGTATGCGTTTGAATAAATCCCCCAATAAATCGGGTTGTTCCTTATTTGTGTTTATCTTACTCATGATCCATTTCATTTAATAATACAAACAATTTTTTTCGGATGCGATGTAGCTTGACTTTAATATTCGAGGCGGTCAAGCCGGTGATAGAGACCAGTTCTTCTATTGTTTTTTCTTTCCAATAAAAGAGCAAGATCAAGGCCCGTTCGTCCGGTAGAAGTTGTTCAAGGGCGACTTCCAATCTTTGAACCTGTTCCGTGGATTCGGTTTGTCCGAACAGGTTCGTAACCTCCTCCTCCGATACGTTTTCAAGTGTAGTCTCCTCAATCGCTAGAAACTCATATCTCTTCTTCCTGACCGATGATATCGCCGTGTTATAGGCGATCCGGTAAATCCATGTGGAGAAACTACAATCCCCTTTGAATGAGGCGAGGTTTTTGAATACCTTCATAAACGTATCTTGCGCCAACTCCTCAGCCTCCTCTTGGCTTCGTACCACTTTGAGGATCAACGAGTGAATCGGACGGCTATACTTGTCCAAAAGGCAAGCGAAACATGCCACGTCCCCCGCTTGTATCCTTTGTATGTAATATGTATCGGTATACAATTCCATTGTACTTAATGGACGCAAGCCGGGTAAATAGGTTACAACTTGCGGTAACAAAAATAAAAAATATTTTTCAGCCCGGAGGTGTAACCTATGGGAAACTGTTGCGTCAAATTAGCAAACAATATGAATGAATCAATTAAAATTATACAGTTATGATGGATTTTATTTCTGTTCCGCTAGTTGTCGGAATCGTTTGTGCAGGTATTTACGGATTATTTGAGTTGTTTGTTCGCAAGAGGGAACGTTTGGCGATTATCGAGAAGATCGGTGATAAACTGGATGCCTCTGCTTTCGATGGTAAATTGGGACTGCCTAACTACATGCGAAACTTCTCGTTCAGTAGCTTAAAGGCCGGGTGCCTTTTGGCGGGAATCGGATTAGGTTTGTTGGTAGGCTTTATTATTAATATGTGTATGGCGACAAATTCTTATTATGATGATGGTTGGTACAGGCATGAGGTAGCGGGTACGGCTTATGGGGCTTCGGTTCTTTTGTTCGGGGGAATCGGCTTGATAATAGCGTTCGTCATTGAACTGAAACTAGGTAAAGGTAATAAATAGTCATAGGCTTGTTGGTAGAGACGTAGCACGCTACGTCTCTACTACAAGTAGATCTCCCCGAAGAATTCCGGACAGTGGAAATTCGGTTCCGGCAAGTCTATTGGGCTCCAACTTACGAAATGCGGATACTCGGTATCATCCGCGCATTTATAGAAATTACCCAATATCTTTTCCGGTAGGTTCTCGGGGGCCAATCCCATCAGCTTGAAAGGGATGACGACAATCAGGCTCCATGAGTAGATCCCTTTCTTCTCTGCGAATGACTGCCTTTTTAGGGATGGAAGTCGCTGGATACTTTTATACTCATCTTGCGAGAGGGATGTCTTGATATCCCGGGATGTCCGGCGGGCGGCATCGCAAGTCCCGATACAATTAAACTCGAAATTCATATAATGCGAGTCACCTTCCTTTTTCATGAAGAACTCCACGCAACTATCCTTATGCACCGACGAGTTGTCCATCTCATAAGACGCTTTCAAGGAGTAGCCTTGCACGGTATATCGTATGTAAAGATTCTGCTTGCTCCGGACGATATCAAAAACGGTGATAGGCTTATAGGGATATTCCCGCCAATTGGCATGGCTGATATATTCTCGTTGGGCTTTCTCCTCAAGAAGGGATCCTATGGATGTTATATCGAGTACATCCAGTACGTTGATTGTAGGTACTTTTAGTCTTTTCATTTTTAACTATAGATTTGAAGTAAAGGCCATTGTAAATATGTGGTCAATAAAACAGACAGCGCGCCGATAATAGACAATATTATTATGACCGACCCTACTATCCGGTTTAGTAACCATATTCCTCTGACATTAAACCATTTCCTCAGCTTAGCGATAATATATGTTATACCGAACCACCAAAGAATGGCCCCTATCCCTATACTGACGATGCCTACGACCAGCAACCAGAATGAATATTCCGGAAGCACGAAGCCAAATCTGGCAAACAGCCCGATATAGAGCAGGACGATTAAAACGTTGCTAAAGGTAAGTAGAAAAGCTGTAATAAAGTCTTGCGTGAAGGATAATTTTTTTTCCCGTTGTTTCTTTAGGTTCCGTACCGGGTTGCTTTGGAAGATATAATACCCGAAAATGCCGAGAACGATACTTCCGATCAACTGCAGGGGCGCTTGGTTCGCTTCCACGAAATTGACCACAACTCCCATGCCCAGACAAGTCAGTGCCGCATAAATCACGTCGGATAGTGCGGCCCCTAATCCGGTGACGAACCCGTGCCAACGTCCTTTATTTAGTGTTCTTTGTATACAGAGCATACCGATGGGGCCCATGGGGGCCGAAACCAATACGCCTATAATGATTCCTTTACTAACGATTCCTAGCATTAAGTTGAGTCTCTTCTAGTTTCTCGGGCAAAGATACATCCATTCCGCGATAAAAAAAAGGTAAAAAACGTAAGGGACTGTAGGGACGAGGCTCGCTCGTCCCTTATTTCGGGAAATTGGGACTGTACAATAGGGTCGTATCGAGAGTCATCAATTTACCGTCTTTCACGAATGAATCTCCTCGCTCGGACAGATGCTCTACCATCATCTTGCGTAATTCGGACAACTTATTCTGATAGGCTGCGTCCTCACTAAGGTTATGTGTCTCTCCCGGGTCTTCCCGTAAATCGAACAACTGCTCGCTTCCGTTGTGGAAATTCCATATATACTTAATCTTCCCATCGGTAAGGGCTGCCCAGTAATTATCGTCGCTATAGCAAGTGGCATGCTCCATGTCTATATAGGGGCGCCATTGTTCCTGCTGGCCTTGGATCAGCTTGAGTAAAGACCGCCCGTCCATATCGGGAGGAACCGACCCGCCGGCGATATCGATAAAGGTAGGCAAGAAGTCTCTCAGTTCTACAGGTTGTTCTATGCTGCTTCCGTCCGGTATGGATTTGGATATACCGGCGGGCCATTTTACGATATAAGGAATATGGGCCGAACCCTCGTACGGATAGGTTTTCCGCCAATGATAATGATCGCCCAACATATCACCATGATCCGCCGTGAAACAAATCAGGGCATTGTCGTACATACCTTTGTCTTTTAGGGTCTGGATGATTTGCCCTACTTGATCGTCGATAAAGGTGATATTGGCGTAATAATGGCGACGGGAGTTTATGGCATACGCATCCCCGAAATTACCGAATGGGGCATCCGATGCTCCTTGGAGAGGATCTTTCGGCTCGGCGTATTGTCCGCACCAATCTCCTATATGGGGTTTCGGGATATCCGCGTCCTTATACATATCCAGATAACGTTGAGGCGGATCATAAGGACTATGCGGGCGGGCGAATGATATCTTGAGGAATAAGGGCTTGTCGTTGTCGTAGTTCCGGATCAACTCGCAAGCGGTCTGTCCGGTCCAAGCCGTAGGATGAAGTCTCTCGTCTAACTTATAGACACCGGCGGCATGGTCGTTCCAGCCGATACCCGTAAAATCCGGGTCTTTGCCGGGTGCCTGCAATTGAAACCATTCCCGGTAATCGCTGATGAAATCGGGACTTTCCACCCGGCCACTCTCGTCGATCAAGGTCGCGTGGAATCCGTGAAGTGCTTTCTGCGGAAACCAATGCATCTTACCGATCCCGAAGGTATAATACCCCAGATTCCGCATCATCTGAGGCATCTCGTAACGATACTTCAAGGCCATGCGTCCGTATCCCAGCATACCATGATGCCAAGGAGACATCCCGGTCAATAAACCGGCCCGTCCCGGAGTACTACTTGGAGCGGAGGAATATCCGCTCACGAACAACGAGCCTTCTTGCGCCAGCCGGTCGATATTCGGTGAGATCACCGCCTTGTTTCCCATGCAGCCGAGGGTGTCGCCCCGTTGTTGATCGGTCATGATCAGGATGATATGCGGCTTACCGCTCTTTACGGGCATGGCGGGAGAGACGACGGTCTCTGCCTCTTTCCCGCTTTTGCTATGCGTCATCCCCGGAAGTGTCGCACCCAGACCGATTCCGAGGGATGATTTAATGAAGTTTCTTCTTTCCATTATTTAGCCTTGATTGTGTGATCCCGAACTCCTTTTAAGATTCCCTGCAATTGGAAAACGATCTCCGGATGTTGCAAGGCCTTGTTTCCTTCCTCGTAGACCTTCGTCATGTCGTATAACTGAGGCTCGGGGGAATATCCGGTCTCAATCTTCTCATATTCCATGATAGCGGAACCTACGCTCGGCTCGATATATTTCCAATCTTTCGTACGGACGGAAAGTGCCTTATTAAGCGCTTGCTCAATTACCCACGGGCGGTCTTCCTTGCTTTTCCCGATCCAAGTATCCAGATAATCATAGCTATCCGGCGCGCTTCCTTCCGGAAGACGGGAATTCGTCAGTGAGGCAAGGGAGGCGAACCAGTCGATCTGGCTCACTAGCGCATCTGATACGGCGGCTTGCTTGATCTCCTTTGGCCAATGTACGATAGCCGGGATACGGGTTCCCCCTTCGAAGGCACTGTATTTATTACCTCTAAGCGGTCCGGCGGGTTTATGATCGCCTAGTAGCTCCACGGCCCGGTCCGCGTAACCATCGTCTACGACAGGTCCGTTGTCGCTTGACAAGATGATCAAGGTGTTTTCCGTCAATCCCATCTCATCCAATGTTTTCATCAATTGGCCTACGCTCCAGTCGAATTGCTCGATAGCGTCGCCCCTCACGCCCATCGGGTTCTTTCCCCGGAAACGGTCGTGCGGGAAGCGGGGTACATGCACGTCGTTCGTGGCGAAATACATGAAGAAAGGCTTCTCTTTATTCTCCTTGATAAAATCGATGGCGTGTGTCACGATAGAATCGGCGATATTCTCGTCTTTCCAAAGCGCCTTGCCGCCACCTTTCATGTAACCGATACGGCTGATTCCGTTTACGATGGATTGGTCGTGCCCGAAACTAGGCTTCTGGTTGTATAATAATTCCGGATTATCTTTTCCGGTCGGCTCTCCGGGAAAGTTCTGCTGGTAACTGACATAGATCGGGGCGTCCGGATCGTAGTTCGCCACCTGCCCGTTCTCGATGAATACGCAGGGGACGCGGTCTGCCGTCGCCGCCATGATATAGGAATAATCAAATCCCAGATCGCCAAGGGCGGTGGGGAGTGGGGCGTTCCAGTCTTGCTCTCCCGCTTTGTCTCCTAGGCCAAGATGCCATTTGCCGATAGCGGCCGTGGCGTATCCCGCGTTCTTGAACATATCGGCTATCGTATAACGCTCCGGTCGTATGATCATTCCGGCGTTTCCCGCGGCGATGTCCGTTCCCGGGCGGCGCCATGCGTACTCTCCGGTTAGCATGGAATATCGGGAGGGCGTACTGGTAGAGGCGGTCGCGTGAGCGTTGGTGAAGCGGATACCGTTCTTGGCGAGCCGGTTGATATTCGGGGTTTTCACTTGCGTGCCGTCGTAGCATTCCAAGTCTCCATATCCCAAGTCATCCGCATAGATGAACAATATGTTTGGCGTTCTAGGTGTAATGTCTTGTCTCTGTTGGGCTTTTGCGATACCGGCTGTAAGAAGCGAGGCACCGATCCCTACGATAAGTGTTGATTTCATGTTGTTTATTATTTAGATGTTCTTGTTGTGTATCTGCGATTTCTTATTCATGGCATGTTCTATGGACATTAATTGAATTATATACAAAAATAACCAAATTATTTCAGAATAAGGGTAACCACACCAAAATATCTATGAGATGGAGCTTAGGAAGAAATGCTTTTTGGCTCTGGTTAAAAGGGGGGCTTATCGTATATTTTCATGTACGCTCTTGCTCCTTATCGTATAATGCTGTAAAAAGTCGTACGTGTTTCCCGAAAAACATGTACGACTTTTTACAGAAACACGTACGTGTTTTTCAAAAATCACAATCGTGTTTTTAAGGTGTTGATATTAAGCAATTTATATATTTGTGCCATTTGTATACCTTATTGTATATTATTATTACCAAGACGGAACACGCACTGCCTATACAAGAGTGGGTAATGAAAGTGTAGAATGTAATTCTCAACAACTTCTTTCATTGATATTGAAGGGTATGCACATGACATGGGATTCACTTCCTACCCAAGTGGATGCCAGCAAACATTCTTGTAAATGAAGAAAAGTTCGGAGAGAAGGTTCGGAGAGCCCCATAAAAGTTCGGAGAGTGAGTTCGGAGACACTGCGGATAAGCCTAAAAATATAGGTAGAACAGCACAGAAGATCATCGACCTTGTCATTTCCGACCTTTCTATGTCAGCCGAAGCTATGGCTTATAAAATTAGGTATAAGTTCCCGTGCTGTAGAAAAACAAATCGCAAAATTGCGTTCTATGGGTATATTGTCTCGTGAAGGCGCAGACTTTGGTGGTTATTGGCGTATTATTTTAAGTTACCATTTTGAGGGGATGAGACGCAGCACGCTGCGTCTCTACAACTGGAGACAAAATTGGGCGAAAAAAGTAAGTTAACTTCGTTGGCAAAGTAAGTTAACTTACTTTGCCAACGAAGTTAGCTTGCTTTGGAAGTGAGGTATTGGAGTTTGAAAATCAAATAAAATATTATACATTTGCATGACTGGATAAGTCAAAGCGAATAATTGGTATCAAACAATGATAAACTAAAAAACATATGGATTATCTTAGGTTGAAATATTATTAATACGTATATTTGCGACAAGAAAAGGCTTTTTAATTAAGAGCCTCGTGTTGCGTGTGATATTTGTGCTGTAGGACGAAAATCGGCTAATTTTCTTAAATCTCCCTATGCACGAAGAAGGCCCCGCAACCCTTTACTGGATATACGTGTTATCTATGCTAATATAGTATGGATATATTTTGTATACAGATAAAGGGGGCGTGTGGCTGACTTTATTGGGAGTTGGGTCTTAGCCGAACCTTCGTCTACATAAATGTTCAGTCCTCGCCCTTCCTTTATTTTATAAGAAAGGACCACTACTTAACAAAAGCCATATAGCGCTCGTCTTTACGAAGGACATCTTTTCTAAAACATGTCCGGATCTTGTAAATCTAATAATTAATTATGTAAAGTGAATGGCTTATGGACGCTTGTGATATTGATGAGATCCAGAATCTCTTTATTTACTACTCCGCTTGTTTCAGCAAGTATTTTCCAGAGTTAGGGTTTTATTGTAATGAGAGGGAATTCCAGATACATGGTATCGTGCG
This sequence comes from Parabacteroides sp. AM17-47, assembly GCF_003434625.1. NCBI lineage: Bacteria > Pseudomonadati > Bacteroidota > Bacteroidia > Bacteroidales > Tannerellaceae > Parabacteroides > Parabacteroides sp. AM17-47. Next base: position 84,482 of record NZ_QTLI01000003.1, on the reverse strand, counting down.
GAGATATAGTGACGTCACGGGAGTGTCCCATGATGGCTCTTATTTCTTAATTGAGATGCGAAAAGAATACCTGATCTACTTACCGTTATTGGTCGGTTCCAAATTCCGCATTTTAACTAAACAAAAACAACTTTATTCGTAATACGATCTTATGCCAGAACTCATATCCATAGAAGAAGCCGCCCGTATTACCGGTTTCCCGTACGAGGAGATTGAAGATTGGGTAAAATCCCGAAAGATAACCTCTTTCCATACGAGAACCGGTACATGTATGGTAGATCCTGAGAACCTACGTGATTTCATTGCCCATATCGAACATCTAGGGATCCAAAAACTATACTTGCAACTGGTCATTCAAGACAAGGAGGAGGAAGCCGACGAGATTATCGCCCAGTACGACGATTACCTTTTCTGCCTACGATCCTTAAAGAACATCTCTCCCCTACTTAAACAAATCATCGCCGAACTATCCACATTTATAGATGATAAGCAAGATCGGTATATATTCACGGAAATAACCTCTGGGGCAAAAATACTGGACGTAGCCAAACGCTGCGATATATTTTACGATAGGATGTGCTACCGATATAAGAACATAGTACTCCGCTTGCAGGAAAACACCGGATTCTTAGCCGAATATAAGAAAACGATCAGCTGTCAAGACCTAGAGATAGAGCGCCTGCGGCTTGAGAAGCGAAACATGGAATATGAGCTGAGAACGCTCTATAAAGCAGTCCTCAAAAGTGGCTTGAGTCTCGATGCTCCGAAATCGTCGTTCGACATCCCCACGGATGCGGCCAGACGGATCTCCCTACCGGTCACAAGCCTAACTCTGTCTCCCTACATCCGTAAATGCCTCCAAAAATTGGAACTGGAGACTATGGAGGACCTATTGCGCTACGCTAGGAAGAAAGGGCTCGATTCTTTGTTGAAGATTCCGGGATTCGGCCCTCTCGGTTTAGACCAGTTAAAATTTCAGCTGGAAAAGCATAAGATCATGAATAAGGCCGGAGACTCGGATCTCTATCAATACATCATCAATGAACCGGATAGCTGAACACAAAAAGAGCCTCTCTTCACAGGGAGGCCCTTTTTATGTGATGCCGGAAATAACCAATAAAAACTTCCCGACACTACGGTGTTAATCATCTTATATGCTTACATAAAATTAGCAGAAGGCTTTGGTTTGCGATATACTAATAGTGTTACATTCTTTTTGACATTGCAAAGATACGTCGGCCTATAAGGGTGCGCAATACCTATATATATGTAAAAAAGGAGAGTTCGTACCTATTAATTGCTATATTCTTCTTCATGGCCAGTGAAATATGGCGTAAAAAAGGCGTGAAACCAAGTGGAATCACGCCTAAATCTATCTATGCCTTTATTTTTAATGGGCAAGCTTCAACTGATTCTCCAAAGCCTGTTTTATATACCCGTTAATCGTAGTTCCCGCCTCTTGCGCCAATGCTGCGATTCGGCTATGTATTTCTGGTGAAATACGGATATTTAACGTGCCACTATAAGGTTTACGAGGTTCCACGCCATCAGCCAAACAGCCGGCAAGATAGCTTTCTACTCCGGCTTCAAAATCCGCACGAAGTTCATCGATAGTATTACCTTCATAAAGAATTAAATCTTTACTCATACCAAGTACCTTTCCGCAAAGACAGTTATCAGCCTTACTGTACTCAACAGAACCTTTATAACCTTTGTATTCCAAATAGTCCATATTGAATCATTTCATTTAATTAAACCATTACTTTTTAAATGCTGATATATCGCTTTCATCATCCACTCCTTCATAATACTACCCGGATGCGGTTTATGAATATCAATATATTGTCCCGTCTGTTCATTTTTAAATCTCACGCGAGAACCTGACGTTGCACCTTTATTATGCTCGTTATAGCCATAAGAAGAAAGCAATTTTAAAGTTTCCTCGTAGGTGAAATCTTTAGGTAGTTTACAAAAACGCTCGATCAACTTTTCTTTAGAACCCATATCCTTGTTCTTTCTGCAAATGTAACTAATATTAGTTGCAAAACAAAAGAATATGGAGGAAAACTTCCCGACACTACAGTGTTAATCATTTAATGATCTTCTCGCTTGTAATAACTAACGCTTACCTCTGAAATAATACAAAACCGTATTTTCCAAAATTAACTATCAAGTTGTCTTGCGGGTCAATAATGGGGCCTATTGGGTGTGACGTCCTGAAAATATTCTTCCGGGATACCTATGAGTAGGTAATTAGGGTCTTATTTTACCTACTTCGGGCGATTGTAGCAAATTCTCAGCCCCTGTAATTTTGCCAAAAATTATAAAACGCAATGAGAACGTTAACAAATTTATTAGCGATTGGATTACTTTCCTTTACCGCTCTACATGCTCAAGAGAGTAATATGAGCTCTACCGTAAAGGCATCGGAGATGTATGCCGACGGTTTTTCTAAATTCCGTTTTGGAGGATATGGTGAGATGGCTGCCAGTTATATGGATTATGATTGGAATTGGGTGACACCTCAAGGTACATCACATATGAATCGGGCTACTGTCTCTATCCCTCGTTTTATTTTAGCTTTTGATTATAAGTTCTCTCCCAAATGGGTACTGAGTTCCGAGATTGAGTTTGAGTATGGAGGAACAGGCGCCGCACGGGAAGTGGAGTGGTACGAGGAGAATGGAGAATATGAGACCGAGATCGAGAAAGGTGGCGAGGTCGCCTTGGAGCAGTTCCATATCTCTTATCTGATGAACAAGCATTTAAACTTCCGTTTTGGACATATGATCGTACCGGTAGGCTTGACCAACGCACATCATGAACCCTTGAACTTTTTCGGTGTATATCGTCCGGAAGGAGAGACTACCATATTACCTTCTACTTGGCATGAGACGGGTGTGGCTCTATTTGGTGATTTAGGAAATTTCGATTACGAGTTACAAGTCGTTTCCGGTCTGGACCCACAAGGTTTCCGTATGGAGAACTGGGTTGGCAAAGGTACGCAAGGCGCTTTCGAGGAAACTCAATTTACGCATCCTGCCTTTGTGGCTCGTGTCAACTATAATGGAGTGAAGAAATTTAAAGGCTTACGTGTGGGCGCTTCTTTTTATTATAACCAACCCTCTAAGAATAGTAGCAAACCGCTGCGTAACCAAGGTGAGAAATATCCGCTTACTATCGTGACGGCGGACGCTCAATATAAAAGTCCGAACAATAATTTGATCGCCAGAGGTAATATCGTTTACGGCCATCTGGGCAACAGCAACGCTTTGACAAAGGTAAACAATAACTCATCTTCAGCTTCCGGATATCCTAATTCAACCGTGGCGGAGACCGCTGTCAGTTATGCGGCTGAGGTTGGCTATAATGTAGGTTCCTTCTTTAGTCGGAAAGCCCCTAGAATTTATCCTTTCGTTCGCTACGAATATTATAATCCGATGCAATCCGTGGAGAAAGGCAGTAATAAACTGGCGGATAGACGTCTTCAAAAGAGCGTGATTACGGCTGGCCTTAACTATTACGCATTGCCTAATCTGGTCGTAAAGGCGGATTATGCGCACCGTATTGTAGGTAAGGGTGATTATAATAGCCAGAATATGGTTTCTGTCGGTATCGCTTATATCGGCTGGTTCTTATCAAGATAATAGACTATTAACAAATATATATGTAAGAATATGAAAAAAGTACTTTTATTACCCATGATGTTGATGGGTGTGGCTTTGAGCTTCACTTCTTGTGGAGACAACGATGATCCGGGCAAGGACCCCGATGTTGTAACTTATGACTTTAAGAATCTTCCTGCGGATTCGGGTGCAAAACCAACAGAAGATCAGATGAGTGCGGTTGTCGCTACTTTCGTTGATGAGGTAGCTTTGCCTACCTATAAGGACATGTTGACAAAGATGACCGCTTATAAAAATGCGGTAGACAAGTTCATCGCGTCTGGTTCTAAGAATGATTTAGCGGATGCCTGCGACGCTTGGCGTGCGGTTCGTGTACCTTGGGAACAAAGTGAGGCATTCTTGTTCGGTGTGGCGGATTTGGCACAGCTCGACCCGAGCTTGGATAGCTGGCCTTTGGATAAGAACGGTATAGAGGAGATTATAGCTACAGGAGAATTCAGCAAGATTTCAGGAGCTGTAGACGAAGATGCGGAAGATGGTCCTCAAAATTTACGTGGATTCCATACGGCGGAAAAGATGTTATTCTTAGACGGCGAGCCTCGTGATCTGGAAACAAGCCCGTTCGCAAAGAATGAATTGGAGTATTTGAAGTTAGTGTCCGAACGTATGTTATCTGATACTCAAGACTTATACAATGGTTGGTTGAAAGGCTTAGGAACTTCGGATGTTCCTTCTTCTTATGCGGAGGCTATGAAGAAACATGACGGTTCTGCCTATTCCATTGGTAATGTGTATCAGGCGATTGAGCTTATGCTGAATGGAAATAATGGTATGGCTGGAATCTCCAATGAAGTAGGTTCCGCTAAGATAACTGACCCGGTGACCGCATGGAATGGAAGTAATAAAGACGCTACTGACCCGAATAACCCCGGTGTCTTGGCTGTAGAGTCTTGGTATAGCTGGAATTCCTTGGACGACTATAAGAACAATATCGTAAGTATCAAGAACGCTTATTTCGGCGGTCGTGATTTGGATGAGAAATCCGCTTCCGAGAGTAGCTTGCATGCGTTGACTAAAATGATTAATCCTACGTTGGATAGTTTGATGGTAGTTCAAATTGATAAGACAATCGACGCTATCAATGCGATCGGCTATCCTTTCCGTAACAATCTAGGGGATACGGAGCATATCAATACAGCTACAGAAGCTTGCGCTGATTTAACGACAGGTTTGGGCGTTGTTAAGTCTAAGTTCACGAACTAATCGGACAAGCCGATACGATGAAACGAAGATTACTTCTATTATTCGCTTTATCCGGTAGTCTGCTGTGTAGTTGCGAATCCGAGGACTTGGAAAATTGGCAGGTTAAGAAACCCAATGGGCAGGTAGCTTCCGAGAAGGAATTGTCCGCGGGTATCTCAACCATTTTCTCCAATGCCCCGGATGCGTACGATACGCAGGCAAACTGGGTTACGGGCGAATTAGAGACGCGATTTAATCGTGGTGATGGATTGTACGACGATGCTCGCGGTGTTGAGAATGTGGATGGTGGAGGACTAGGGCCGCTTTATGCCGGATATTCTTGCGGTTCCTGTCATAAAAGTACCGGGCGGACCCGTCCGGCTATAGCCGATGGAGGGTCCGGCCCCGGCTTCTCATCCATGCTTATTTATATATCACGTAAAAGTGGCGGCTATTTTCAAGATTACGGCCGGGTACTACATGATCAAGCGATATACGGAACGAAACCGGAGGGAAGGGTTAAGATTACTACTACTTCCCAAAAATATACGTTCCCCGATGGGGAGGAATATGAGTTGGTCACCCCTCATTATGAGATAAAGGAATGGTATGCTGATAGTATCCCGATGTCGGATTTACGGATTTCCGTACGTCAACCCTTACGGCATGTCGGAATGGGGCAGATGATGGCGCTCGACTTGGATATGCTAAAGCAGATCGCTGCTAAAAGCAATTATCCGGAATATGGTATTAGTGGACGTATAAACTATGTGACGGAAAAGGGAAAGAAGCAGATCGGTATCTCTGGTAATAAGGCGAATCATGCCGACTTAACGGTGGAATTGGGATTCTCTTCCGACCTCGGTGTAACGAACGATCGTTTCCCGCATGAGGTAGGAGAAGGACAGAGTAATATGATGGGTTTTGCCATGACCGGGGCGCAGGTCTCTACGGAAGATATGGAAGATGTGGATTTATACCTCCAGACCTTGGGGGTACCCGCCCGTCGGAATGTGGATGATCCTACGGTTCTTCAAGGAGAGCAACTTTTCTATCAAGCGAAATGTCATTTATGCCATGTGACTTCCTTGAAGACACGCCCTCGCGGATCTGTCCTTTTGAATAATACGGAATTGCCTCAATTAGGTAATCAGGTGATCCATCCTTATTCGGACTTTTTATTGCATGATATGGGGGTTGAGCTAGGGGATGATTATCCCAGTGGCTTGGCCAACGGTAATGAATGGAGGACTACCCCGTTATGGGGATTGGGATTACAAGAGGTCGTAAACGGCCATACCTATTATTTACATGATGGCCGTGCCCGGAACCTGACGGAGGCTATTATGTGGCATGGTGGGGAAGGGGCTGCGTCGCGTACCCTATTCTCTCGCATGACAAAAGACGAGCGGGCCGCTTTGATTAAATTCCTACAAAGTTTATGAATAAATAACGCATAGAATCGAAATGAAAAAAATATATAGGACGTTGCTTGTGGTGCTTCTATCAGCGGGTGTTTTCTCCGTGAAAGCTCAAGATACAAAGAAAGAGATGGATGATAAATATGTAGAGAACGATGTGGTTTCACTAGCGGGAAAGAAGGGCTTTTCCTTTTCTACCAAGGCTGGTGACTTTTTGTTTAAGCCCTATGCGTTGGTACAGGCAAGCGCTTGCTACAACCGGTATGACGACCAAGGGCTGGAAAGCCATTATGCCAAGAGCGTAGCGAACTCTGGTTTCGCGATCCCTAACGCTATTCTCGGTTTTACGGGTAAGGCTTTTGGACGGGTTACTTTCAATTTATCGCTGAATGCCGCTAAGAGTGGAGGGGCCTTATTGCAACAGGCTTGGTTCGACGTAGCGATCAAGGAATCGTTTCGTATCCGTGTCGGTAAGTTCAAGACACCGTTTATGCATGGCTATTTAAGTACTTTGGGGGAGACGTTGTTTCCGGTACTGCCTTATTCCGCTTCCCAATCCGTATTGCTTCCTTACGACGTGAATTATGTTATACCGAATATGTCCACGGGATTCGACTTGGGTGTACAGGTACATGGTTTGATCCATGATAAATGGAATTATCAAGTCGGTATTTTTAATGGTACGGGTATCGACGTGAATTTGGCGACTAAGACAAACTGCGATGATCATAAATGGTTGCCTTCGCTGTTATATGCGGGTCGTCTGGCCTTTATGCCGAAGGGGGAGATGCCAACGTCTCAAGGCTCGCCGGAGAATCTGAACGACGATAAGATGTCTATCGCCGTATCTGCCTCTTATAATGCGGAGGCTGAGTTCTTGACCAGTAGCGACACCCGTGTGGGCGTTGAGTTCGCATGGATCAAGAACCGCTGGTATGTAGCAGCCGAAGGTTATTATATGAATATGCATTTTACCAAGATCATGCAAAAGCCGGATAAGAATTTCTGGGGAGCTTACGCTCAATTGGGCTATTTCATCACTCCGAAATTACAGGGTGCTTTGCGATATGATTTCTATGATCGAAACGCTACGGATGAGGGTGGTTTGTTAAATATGCCCGCCGCTGGTTTGAATTATTATTTCTTTAATAATAATTTGAAACTACAGGTTATGTATCAATATTTAGGTCGTAGCGGTCATGCTACGCAGAATGACCGGGATGAGGACGCTATTGGATTGGCTCGTCACTCCGCTACGGCTATGTTGCAGTTCACGTTCTAATCTTTGGGTATGAAACTATATAGTCTATATATAATGTATGCCTTATTCCTGTTATTCGGGCTGGGTTGTGATGAGGGTAAGATTTATCCGGATGAGACGGTTGATTCCGGGCGAACCGCTACCGTGTCACTTTCTTTCACTGGCCTGAAAGCTTGGCCGAAGGAGAATATGCTCTCGTTATGCGCTTTTGGCGAGGATAAGTCGAAACCTTTGCAAACCCAGCGTATCAGTAAGCCGGCGGAAGACGGCAAAAGACTAAAACTCCGATTGAATAATGTCACTCCGGATACGAGGAGTATAGAGGTCGCTGTGATTAGTAGGGGATTGCGGTTGGTTTACTCCTATTATACGTCTCCGGTGGATGATTCGGACGAACCGCTTAATTTGTCTGTGGGCGAATTGGATTTAGCGAGCTTCAAACGTGTACAAGCGCAGGTGTTCGACTTGAATTGCCTGTCTTGTCATGGCGGGGGATCGGGATTGGCCGGTCAGCTGGATCTTAGGGACGATGTAGCCTATAAATCCTTAGTGAATGTCAAGGCGCCCCTTTCGGAAGAGGGTAAGAACTACGTGACCCCGGGTGATATAAACGATAGTTTCTTGCTGGATATATTGGAGGATAATCCGGTACATAAGGATATGTTCAATAGTTCCGGGAAACAGGAGGTCCTTGCTTTGATCCAAGGTTGGATCTTAGGAGGGGCATTGGATAATTGATAAGAAAGAAAATGATGAATTATACGAGAAAAATAGATACGGATAAAGCGGTAGAGGTTCAGATCTCTTCATTCACGGGCAAAGGTGGAACAACGGAATATCAGGTGATGGTATCGATTACAGACCCTTGTTTGTCTTTCGTGGAGCAATTGCAAAACCTTTTGCGGGTTTATGTGACTGTCGTGAAGGAAGAGCTATCGAATGACGCTACCGCCGTTTTCCGCCGTTATTTTTTAAGTGACGCGGCTAATCAGACGGATAGCGTGATGGAGTGGGAGTGCGAGAGCGCCTTTTGTCCGCTCTCTATCGTGCAGCAACCGCCTTTGAATGGAACAAAGATCGCTATGTGGACTTATTTGCAAACGGGCATGTCGGTACAAACGTACGATTCCGGTTTACTGGAAGCGTCGCATAACGGTTATAGGCACCTCTGGGGGGGAGGTGCCTTCAATAAGGCGGCCAATTCGGAATACCAGATCCGGCTTTTATTGAATGACTATGTGATGCAATTGATGGGGCAGCGTTGTACGTTGGCCTCTCATTGTGTCCGTACTTGGTTCTTTGTGCAAAACGTAGACGTGAATTACGCCGGTGTGGTGAAAGCCCGGAAAGAAGTTTTTATCACGCAGAATCTTACGGAGAAGACGCATTATATCGCTAGTACGGGTATCGAGGGACGTCATGCCGATCCCTCGGTGTTGGTACAGATGGACAGTTATGCGGTGGATGGGTTGGAGCCGGGACAGATTCAGTTCCTTTACGCTCCCACGCACTTGAATCCTACTTATGAATATGGAGTAACCTTCGAGCGGGGTACGGCTGTTACGTATGGGGATCGTAAACAGGTCTTCATCTCGGGTACGGCGAGTATAGATAACCGGGGAGAGATTGTCTATCCGGGCGATATCGTAAAACAAACCGAGCGGATGATGGAAAATATCAGCGTGTTGCTGAAAGAGGCGGACGCTACTACTCGTGATATTACGCAGGCGATCACCTATTTGAGAGATATGGCTGATTATGCGGTGGTTAAGAAGTATTTTGAGGCGCATTACCCGGATTTGCCACATTTGATAGTCTTGGCCCCCGTTTGCCGTCCCGGATGGTTGATAGAGACTGAGTGTATAGCGGTCGTGCCGACGGAGTCGTCCTTTAAGCCTTTGTGAAATAATAATAAATGTACGAGATATGGAAGAAAAAGGAGTATATTTGGCTATTCAAACACCAAGACAAGTTAGAAAGAAGCCTATGTATAAAAATGGAATGTACCGGGAAACCGATAAAATGAGTGATCTGATCTGCGAGAACTATCCGATGGTTTTAGTCATGAGCCGTTTTGGTATAGCGCTCGGGTTCGGAGAGAAGAATATCGGGGAGGTTTGCCGGCAGAATGGGGTGGATGCTTGTACTTTCCTGACGGTCGTGAATTTCTTGGTCGAGGAAGTGAATACGCCTGTCGAGAATATCAGCAAATGCCTGTCGATCGAGAACTTGATCCGCTATTTGCATAATGCCCATGATTACTTCTTGAACTTCCGCTTGCCACATATCCGTCGTAAATTGGTAGACGCTATATCCGGGTGCCCGGAGGATGTCGCTTTTGTGATCACGAAGTTTTTCGATGAGTATGCGGAGGAGGTAAATAAACATATGTCTTATGAGGAACGTGCTGTTTTCCCTTATGTCCGTAATTTGTTGGAAGGAAAGAGAGATCCGAAATACAATATTACGATCTTCCGCAAGCGTCATGATCAGATCGAGATGAAGATCACGGAGTTGAAAAATATCCTGATCAAATACTATCCGGGAGCGGGTACGAATATGCTGAATAGTGTCTTGTTCGATATTTTTGCCACGGAGGAAGACTTGGCTTCACATACCCGTGTGGAGGATTATTTGTTTGTACCGGCCATATTGGCTTTGGAAAAACAATTATAAGCATGAATCGATGAGTACAAATCTAAAGATTGCGATAGCCGAACCTTCTGTTATCATAAGGAGCGGACTGGAGAACCTGTTGAAACGGTTACCGGGTTTCCGTATCCAGATGGTGGAGATTCATTCGGTGGAATCTCTTTTCGACTCGCTTCGTATGCACAAACCGGATGTGTTGATCGTGAATCCGGCTTTGCCCGGCTATTTCACGTTGCAGCATTTGAAGGAGGAAAGCGGCTGTGCCGAGATGAAATGTATCGCTTTATTATATTCTGTCTCAGACAGTGTGTTATTGCGTTCTTATGATGAACAAATTAACATATACGATAGCGCTGATGAGATCAAGCACAAATTGGAACGGTTGAACGCCGAGGTACTTCCGGATGACGAGCCGGAAGGGGATGACGAGCAACAATCGTTAAGCTCGAGGGAAAAAGAGATCGTAGTCTGCGTCGTGAAGGGAATGACAAACCGGGAGATAGCGGATCGTTTGTTTCTTTCTACGCATACGGTCATCACCCACCGCCGTAATATCGCTCGGAAACTTCAAATTCATAGTGCTAGCGGTCTTACGATCTATGCGATTGTCAATAAGCTGGTCGAATTAGGCGACATCAAGCAGTAATCGTATATTTATAAGTAAGTTAAAGGGAATGTGGATAAGCGATAAAAGCGCCTTCCGCATTCCCTTTACTATTAATATAATTAAATTTAATGATCATATCTTATTAACGCTTATCGAAAACTAAAACCCGTTTATTCCTGTTTCTTCTTCAAATCATTAAGCTTATAAGAAATGAAGAAAGCATTTTTACTTGGATTAGCATTGTTATTTTCCTTATCTATGAGCGCACAGCATTTCGCGTTGAAGAACAATCTTCTCTACGATGCGACTACGACTCCGAACTTAGGATTCGAGGTGGGCTTAAGCAAAAAGGTTACATTGGATGTCTCGGCGGGATATAATCCTTTCAAGTTCAATGACGGTAAGAAACTGAAGCATTGGCTTGTCATGCCGGAAGTGCGTTATTGGACTTGCGAGAAATTCAACGGTACGTTTATTGGCGTGCATGCGTTGGGCGGACAGTATAATATCGCTGGGATTAAATTACCCTTTGGCATATTCCCTAATTTGAAGGACCATCGTTATGATGGTTATTTGTACGGTGGCGGACTTACGTTGGGACATCAATGGATACTGAATAAGCGTTGGAGTATAGAAGCCGCTATCGGCGCCGGTTATGCCCGTGTACATTATGATAAGTATAATTGCGGGGAATGTGGCTCCAAGATCGAGACCAAGAACTCGAACTATTGGGGTGTAACGAAAGCGGCCCTTTCTATCATTTATTTTATCCACTAAAAAACGATCTAGAGAGATATGAGACATTTATTGAGTATATGTATCGCTTTATTGTTCCTCGGAGGTGTGAGCCTACAGGCACAGAACGGTGTGCGAGGAACTGTTAGTTTCGAGAATGTAAGCGCAAAGAAGGACGGAAGCCAGCTTATGATGAATTTTACGACCAATCTGAGCAATCTGCGTTTGAAATCCCAAGAGATGGTCATCCTGACACCGGTATTGCAATCGGTGGATAAATCGCAGTCTTACCAGTTTAACCCGATCGTGATTACCGGGCGGGCACGTATGAAGGCGTTGAACCGTGAGTTGGGTTTCGATAGTTATGAATTTCCCCAAACTCCTAGCTTGATTATCCGTCAGACGAAGAAGGGGCCGGAATTGATTCCGGTGGAATTGTCCGTACCCTATGCGGGATGGATGCGAAACGCTACCTTGATGGTGGATGAGAATACCACGGGATGCGCTTCTTGTGAGGTCTCAAATGACATCTATGGGGTGATGAGCCGTGTATTGCCTCCGTTAGCTCCTCCCGTTTATGAGCTTAGCTATGTTACTCCTCCGGTAGAACCTGTGAAACAACGGAGCGAGACGCATTCCGCTTATTTAAACTTTGAGGTAGGCAAGTCCGTATTGTTACGTGATTTCAAGGATAACGCTACCGTGCTGAATGAGGTGAATAAGATTGTAACGGAAGTCCGTAACGATAAGAATCTTAGCTTTACCGAATTTAAGGTTACCGGATACGCTTCCCCGGAAGGTGGCTACGATTATAATATGAGATTGTCCGAGAGTCGTGCCAAGGCTTTTGTCGCTTACATGAAAGATAAGGAGAAGATGGACCCTTCCTTGATGAAAGTAAATTGGATGGGTGAGGATTGGATCGGATTGCGTCAAGAGGTTACGAAATCGGATTTGGCGAATAAGAAGGAGATTCTGGAGATCTTGGATATTCAAGATATAAACAAGCGCAAGGCTAAACTACATGCCTTGAACGGAGGTCGGACGTATAAGATATTATTGGATAAATACTATCCTCCTTTAAGACGTATTGATTATACCTTGGCTTATATCGCACGTCCGTTCGACGTGAACGAGGCCAAGCAAGTGATCAAGACGAAACCTCAATATTTAAGTTTGAATGAGATGTTCTTGGTAGCCAATTCTTATGATAAAGGTAGCGATCAGTTCAAGGAGGTATTCGATATCGCCGTTCGTCTTTATCCGACCGACCCGATCGCTCAATTAAATACGGCGGCCCTTGAGATTGAGACTGGTGCTTACGATCCGGCCATCAGTCGTTTGCAAGGTATTAATTTGCCGGAAGCATGGAATAACCTAGGTGTCGCTTATGCGATGAAGAAGGATTATACGACCGCTATGCAATATTTCGATCAAGCTGCCCAAGCCGGCGTGCAAGATGCCGCCGCGAACCGGGATGAGCTGGCTGCTTGGTTAGCCGAGCAATAATGGAGATACTTACCTTCGAATATAAAAAAAAGCCCCCGTTCCCGGAGGCTTTTTTTGTGCTTATAATTTCGCTTTCCATTCATTCATCAACTCGGTAATGGTTTCTCGTACCGAAGTGATCTTATTCGCTCGCCAAGCGTTACTGCCGGCGAAAGCGTATCCATTCTCGAAATTCCCTTTGAAGGCGTTGTATAAGGCGGTGACGATACAATACGGGCTGCGTGATATATCGCACGTCTTGATACAGTTGAAGGGACAAGCTTTCGGTTGCTTGATTCCCGCCTTTACTTTCTCAAGGAAACTGCAATGGATGGCTCGTCCGGGCATGCCGACGGGACTTTTGATGATCTCTATGTCCTTCTCCTCGGCCTGTATATAGGTCTGTTTGAAGGCTTCCGAGGCATCGCATTCCGTGGTGGTAACGAACCGGGTTCCTAACTGAACGCCTGATGCTCCAAGGTCTATCATGCGTTTGATATCTTCACCCGTATAAATGCCTCCTGCCGCGATTACCGGGATCTTTTTGTCGTATTTCTGCTCGAAATGAGAGACTTCCTCTACGACTTGAGGTAATAATTCTTCCAATGAGAAATGCTGGTCTTCCAACTGGTTTTCCTTATATCCCAGATGTCCACCCGCTTTCGGGCCTTCTAGTACCACCGCATCCGGAAGATAATCATAGTTATTCTTCCATTTCTCGCAGATGATACGTACGGCACGTGCGCTGGAAACGATGGGAACCAGCTTGGTGACGCTATCTTTCTTGAGGAAAGAAGGCAAGTCCAAAGGCAGTCCAGCACCGCTGAAAATGATGTCTACCTTTTCCGCTATACTGGTCTTCACCAGTTCAGCGAAGTCGGAAAGAGCTACCATTACGTTTACGCCGATGATACCTTTCGCTTTTTCCCGGGCCTTGCGGATCTCTTCCGCTAACCCAAGATTCCCAGCTTCCGTATAATTGCTGGGTGACAATTTCTTATATAAAAGTCCGAGACCGGCTGCGGAGATAACGCCGATCCCACCTTCATTTGCGACGGCCGAGGCTAAGCCGGAAAGAGAGATGCCTACGCCCATTCCACCTTGGATGATTGGAATACGAGCCTTTAGGTCTCCGATTGTTAATGTCTTCATTAAAAAAATAAATATAGTGTTTCAATAATCGAGGCAAAGGTAGCACAATATCCCAATAAATGTGCGAAATGGACCAGAATTATCGCGCAAATATTCTAGTCATGTGCAATGTATGGAACGAACCGATTATTTTATGTAAATTCGTCCCTGAATAATTAGGCAAGACGTCTGTAACAGGATTGTAATGTATGTGAAACGGGTGTGAAACAGGAGCGTTGTAACTTTGCGACGCAAATATAGTTTTTATAGTTAGGAATGAAATTAGGAAAAGTTATAGCGCTCATGTTAGTGCTGCTTCCATTCAGTATGGGAGCGCAGGAGGTGGATCAGTCGGTGGAAAAACGTATCGATTCCTTGGCTACGGAAGTGACTACCTTGGATAAGGTAGTCCAAAAGCTAAGCAAATTCAATGTTTCCGCTTATATCCAAGGACAATACCAATATGGACAGGAGGACGCTACCTTGAAGGTGGGCGATAAGAACGAGAACTTGGATAAAGGGTTTAACCGGATCGGTATCCGCCGGGGCCGTATGAAGTTCGAGTACAATGATGGGATCGGAACAGGTGCTGTCCAGATCGAGGTGAATGATAAGGGAGTAAGTTTCCGTGATCTGTATATCGGTATCAAGGACCCTTGGACGAAGCGTAGCCAGTTGATGGCTGGTGTGTTCAACCGTCCTTTCGGTTATGAGGTCTGTTATTCCACGAGTTCTCTCGAATCTCCGGAGAGAGCGACTATTATCCAGTATTTCTTCCCGGATGAGCGTGACTTTGGAGCGATGCTTACCTTACGTACCAAGACTACCAGCCCATTGAGTTTCTTGCGATTGGATGCCGGTCTGTTTGCCGGAAACAGTATCAACCGGGAGACGGATAGCCGGAAAGATTTCATCGGGCGTCTGGGTGCCGAGAAGGCGATAGGCGACTGGGGAAAATGGGGAGCCGGTTTCTCCTATTACCATGGTTTTGTCTACAACCCGACTACCGAGGCGTATGAGATGCGTGGCAATCATTTCGTTAAGAGGGATATGGGAGAGACGGGTACTTATATGAAGCGCCAGTATTTAGGTTTGGATGGACAGTTTAGTTTTCTTTCATCTTTAGGAAAGACCACTCTCCGTGCGGAAGGTTTGATCGGTACCCAACCCGGTATTGCCGGAAGCAGTAAAAGCCCTAACTACAGTACCCGACCGGAGAATTTGCCGGAAAATTCTTTGTTCAAGCGCCCTTTCCTTGGTTACTTCTTTTATTTGGTACAGGATATAGGTGCCTCTCCTTTCTCCGCCGTATTGAAATATGACGTTTACGATCCGAATACGAAGGTGAGTGGAAATGAGGTCGGGGCGGAAAATAGCTTCACCTCAAAAACCGATTTGGCTCAAAGCACGATAGGTATCGGCGGTATCTATAATTTCAATAAACATATCCGTCTACAAGCTTACTACGAGTTTAACTTCAATGAGAAAAGTAACCTCGTGAAGGGCTACGAGAACGACTGGAAGGATAATGTATTGACAGTCCGTCTTCAATATAAGTTTTAATTCATAGGATTGTAATATCTGTTTCATCCCATTGAAATACCGAAGTATTTATTTTGTATCGTAAATAAAAGATAAATACAAAGTAATGAAGAAGACGATTTTATTAGCTGCCATGGCAGCGTGTTTGTTTGCTACGAATGTGTTTGCCCAGAAGATAAAGGGTAGCGATACTTGTTTGCCTCTTACCCAGACTGAAGCCGAGAATTTCATGAATAAGAACAAAGCTGCTAAGATAACGGTGACGGGTGGTGGCTCCGGCGTGGGGATCTCCGCTTTGATGGAAGGCACTACGGATATAGCGATGGCTTCCCGTAAGATGAAATTCGACGAGCGCATGAAGTTGCAAGAAGCCGGAAAGAAGACGAAAGAGGAGGTGATCGCCTATGACGCTCTGGCTGTTGTCGTGCATCCTTCCAACAAGGTATCCAATCTGACCCGGGAGCAATTGGAAGGCATTTTTACCGGCAAGATCAAGAATTGGAAAGAAGTGGGTGGTGCGGATATGAAGATCGTGGCCTATTCCCGCGAGACTTCTTCCGGAACCTACGAGTTCTTCAAGGAGAGCGTGTTGAAAAATAAGAACTATATGAACGGTATCTTGAGCATGCCGGCTACAGGTGCCATTATCCAAAGCGTAAGCCAGACGAAAGGAGCCATTGGCTATGTAGGTCTTGCTTATTTGAATAAAGAAGTGAAGCCGATCCATGTATCGTATGATGCCGGAAAATCCTACGTGGAGCCTTCGTTGGAGAACGCAAGGAATAAGACCTATCCGGTTGTCCGTCCGTTGTTCTACTACTATGAGACGAAGAATGCCTCAAAGGTGCGACCGTTCATCGATTATGTGATGTCTGCCGAAGGACAAGCGACGGTGAAGAAGGTTGGTTATATCCCGGTAAAGTAAGCGGAGAATCCGGACAGCGTTGTATGAGCACATCATACAACGCTGTCTAAGGTGCTTCGACAGTACTGTCTAAGGTGTTAAGACAACGCTGTCTTATGTGTTGGGATAAGATTGTCCGTCCGTCTCTTCCAGAAACTGATCCATATACAGATTCTCGCCATCCCATACGATATAAGAGAAGAATTGCATCCAATCCCCGGCTATGAGAATACGGGAGGTACGGCTTAACATCAAGTCCAACATGATGTGGCGATGGCCGAAAATGAAGAAGTTTATATCGGGATGCGTCTTTAGATATTCCTTGGCGAAAACAACCATATATTCAGCGTCTTCCCCTTGATACTTTTTAGCCTCTTGCTTTTCCAGTCCACTCTTCCGGCTGTTGAGCGACCAACCTAAAGCGAACCCGAACGTCCAGCGGGGATGTATTCCCGCGTATAGCCATTGGCAGAACTTGTTTCGGAAAATGGCCCTGATCAGACGGAATGCCTTACTCCGGAAATCTACCTCATCGCCATGCCCGAGGAAGAAACGTTTCCCCAATAAATCGACTGTCAAGGTATCCCGATGGATGATGGCGCCTATCTCTTTCGGCAAGTAGTCGAACATCCAGATGTCATGGTTACCGATAAAGATATGTATTTCTATGCCTCTGTCCGCTAACTCGGCCAATTTCCCCAGAAAACGTACATGGCCTTTCGGCACGACGTATTTGTATTCGTACCAATAGTCGAATAGATCTCCCAGAAACCAAATGGCGGAAGCGTCTTCCTTGATGCTATCCAGCCAACGTACCAGTTTCTTTTCGATGGCTAAAGGGTCCTTGTGGAAACGGGCTCCCAGATGTGCGTCTGAGGCGAAATATATTTTCATAGAAAACCTAATTCCAGTTTAGCCTCCTCCGTCATCATGTCCTTGTCCCATTCCGGCTCGAAGACGAGGTTTACCTCTACATTGTTCACCCCATCGACCGCTTCTACCTTCATACGGACATCTTCCAATATGAAATCGGCCGCCGGACAGTTCGGGGCGGTGAGGGTCATATCGATGCGTACATTTTTTTCCTCATCGATATCTACCTTATATATAAGCCCAAGATCGTATACGTTTACGGGTATTTCCGGGTCGTATACCGTCTTCAGCATAGCGACGATCGCTTCTTCTGTTTGGAGAAATTCGTTGTTCATCTTCTTTTGTTTTATACGCGAATATACATTAATACTTCTATATACTAAACCGGGGGAAAAGAGAATTTGTTTCACCGGACCAGCCTTCCTTCATCCGCATAGCTATAATAACCGCTATCGGACAGGATGATATGGTCCAGTATCCTAATATCCATCAGCTTCGCCGCCTTTTGGATACGCTCGGTCAAGGCATCGTCGTGCGTACTGGGGCGGAGGCTGCCGGATGGATGATTATGGCATAGGATTATACCGGAGGCCAAGGCGTTGATCGCCGCTTTTAATACCAAACGGATATCCACGGAAGTCTGGTTTACTCCGCCCTGACTGATTTTTACCTTTTGTATCACCTTATTTAAGGGATTGGTTAGAGCGATCCAGAGTTCCTCATAAGGTAAATCGCATAGTTGGGTACGGAATAGGAGATAGGAGTCTTTGCTGCTTCGGATAGCATCTTGAGGAGACGCCTCTGAGGTTTCCCGCCGTTTCCCTAGTTCCATAGCGGCGCAGATCGTGACCGCCTTCGCCTCTCCGATACCTTTAAAGCCGGAAGTTAATTCTTTGATGGAACGTTTACCCAATGTATTCAGATTGTTGTTTACGGAGTGAAGTATCCGTTGAGAGAGTTGTACGGCCGTCTCCTCATTGTTGCCGGATCCGATCAGTATGGCGATCAATTCGGCATCGCTTAATACGGAAGCGCCTTTTTGAAGCATTTTCTCACGGGGCCTGTCTTCTTCGGCCCATTCCTTGATGGAAAGTTTTCCTGTCTTTTCTTTCATAGTCGGGAAAGGTTTATGATTTGGTTAAAAAAATAGTTCCCGCCTGCTTATCAAGCGGGAACCGTATATTTTGACAAGACCCGGATTACTCGCGGATACGGCCTACGTAAGAACCATCAGTCGTATTGATCTCGATAACCTCGCCCTCGTTGATGAACAACGGAACGCGAACTTCCGCACCAGTCTCTACGGTTGCCGGTTTCAAGGTGTTAGTAGCAGTGTCACCTTTAATACCCGGTTCTGTATAAGTAACTTTTAATTGAACTTTTGTAGGCATGTCGGCGAAAAGAACCGTATCGGTAGATGCATCAGAAACAACGTCTACAATTTCTCCCTCTTTCATGAAATCAACGCCGTTGATCAAGTTTTTGTCGATGATCACGTCATCGAATGTCTCTTGGTTCATGAAATGATAATGCTCGCCTTCCGTATAAGTGAACTGATACGGGCGACGTTCTACGCGTACATCTTCCAACTTCTCACCGATATTGAAACGACGCTCGATCTGACCGCCTTTTACAACATCTTTCAATGTGGTACGCATGATGGTATTACCTTTACCCGGTTTTACGTGAAGGAAATCGACGCAGAAATAGAGTTTTCCGTCCAAACGGATACAAGTTCCTTTCTTAATGTCTTGTGAATTGATCATATTTATTTTCTTTATTTATATATGTTATAGAGTAATCCGTAACGTTTTTCGGGTGCAAAAGTAGTACATTCCTGCTAAAGTAGCAAAAAGTTTTGCGTATTTATATGGAAAAATAGTTGCAAATCAACCGAATAACCGGAACCAAGACCGCTGTCATGATACCCATCAAGCCAATCGCCAGTCCGCTTAATGCTCCTTCGATGGCCCCGATTTGAATGGCCGCTGCTGTTCCTACTCCATGGGAGGAAGCCCCTAACGCCAGTCCTTTAGCGATATGGCTATCTATTCCCAGTACCCTCATCACGATAGGGCCCACTATACTGCCAAAGATTCCTACCGCTACGACGATGACGGCGGTAAGTGAAGGTATGCCGCCCGCTTTCTCCGCTATCCCCATAGCGATCGGGGTGGTGACGGATTTCGGCTGGAGCGTGGCGATCAACGCTTGGTCGGCTCCCATCAATTTACCGATGATGATTACGCTTACGATTCCGACAATGGCCCCGACAAATACGGAAGTCAAGATCGAAACGACATTTCCCTTTAGATATTGGATTTGCTCATATAACACATAGCCAAGGGCCACTACGGAAGGCCCCAGCATAAAATGGATCAAATGACTGCTTTGCTGGAACGACTCATATTGAATGCCTAGGACTTCCAGTACCACGATAATCACGAAGATGGTCGTAAGCAAAGGATGCAAAAGACTGATATGGACTTTCTTGTAAAGAGCCAAGGAAGTCAGGTAGGTACCAATTACCAAGGTAAGAGCGAAAATCTCGGAATGCGCCAGATTATCCATGGTCTATTTTCCCTTTTCCAGTTTTTGTTGCACCAACGCTACGCTGGCGATGACTAAAATTGTACTTACTACGGAAGCGATCAGCAGGACTGCCCAATACTCGGAGATGATCCCGAAGGAATTCATAAGCCCTACACCGGCAGGAACGAAGAATAATCCCATGTTTTGGGTAAGAACCGTGGAAAGACGTTTCACCTTTTCAGGTTTTACTTTCTTGAACGCAAGGGCTAAGAACAATAGCACCATCCCAATTACGCTACCCGGTATGAAACCGTCGATAAAGTAGCTGATAAACTCTCCCGTGAAATAGAAGAAGAGAATGTAAAATGCTTCTGTTAGCATAGTTTTTCTACCTTTTTTGATAACCGCTACAAAGATAACAGCTATTTCGTAGATATGTTCTATAACATATTATTTTAACATAATAGGGGCGGGGTTCGCCCACCCGTGGCATCAAGCTAACGCGGAAGTAATGAACATATAAATCATCATACCGATAATATCGTTGGTAATGGTGATAAACGGTCCGGTCGCCAAGGCCGGATCTATCTTCATCTTATCTAAGGTCATGGGAACTAGCGTGCCGAATATACTGGCGAACATTACGACGGCGAATAGGCTTAAAGATACGGAGGCCGTAATCCCCCGGTCTCCCAGCATGAAGAAATTGTAAATGAACACGACCAGACTGATAATGCTGGCATTGATTAACGAGACTACAGACTCTTTTAGGATTTGCGGTACGATATTCCCTTCCTTCAAGGTATTGTTTGCCAAGCCCTGTACCACGATAGCGGAAGATTGTATGCCTACGTTTCCACCGGTACCACCGATCAGCGGGATAAATAGCGCCATCTTCGGGTTAGTGGCGAAACTGCTCTCGAAACCACCGAGGATAACGGAGTTTCCCAATCCTCCGATCATGCCGATCAGCAGCCAAGGTAGGCGGGCGGCGGTTTGGGTGAATACATTATCCGAGGTTTCCACGTCTTGCGAGATACCAGATGCCAACTGGTAATCACGCTCGTGTTGCTCGCGTACCTCATCCATAACGTCGTCGATCGTGATACGTCCTACCAGACGTCCGATACTATCGACTACGGGCAAGGCTACCAAGTCGTATTTCTCGATCGTCTCCGTAACCTCCTCGATACTGTCGCTGTCGCGAACGGAGATCGGGTCTTTTTTCATGACATGCTTGATCTTGGAGACGGATGGGTGGGTAATCAGTTTCTGCAAGGGGAGCACACCTTTCAAGCGCTCGTCGTCATCCACTACATATACATAATAGATCTCGCTCATCTCCTCCGCTTGCTTGCGCATCTCGTCGATACATTTGGGCATACTCCAATTCTCGTTCACCACGATCATCTCGGTACCCATCAAACCGCCGGCGGTGTCCTCGTCGTATTTCAACAAGTCCACGATATCACCGGCCTGCTCTACGTCCTCGATATGCGAAAGGATCTCCTCTTGGGTATCCTCGTCCAACTCACGCATCAAGTCAACGGCATCATCCGTTTCCATGTTATCGACGAAACGCTTGGCGATAAGCTCATTGGGAAGTTCCTTCAATAATTTATGACGGTCTTCCTCATCCAGCTCCATCAAGACATCCGCCGCTTTGTCGCCATCCATCAATAGATAGAGATAAATGGCCTCTTGCAAGTTCAGTTCTTGATAAAGCTCGGCTATATCGGCAGGATATAGTTCATGAAGTACCTCCTGTGCCTTCGCGTCATCTTTGGCCTCGATGATGCTTTTCAGGTTCTCGATGTAATCTTTCGTCAGTTCGATCATTGGACTCTTATATTATTATAGGACATCACCAGCCTGCTTCTCCAAATGCTTTTGGCTGATCAAGGTCAGTTCCACGAATTGCTCCACGGATAACTGTTCCGGGCGCTTGTCGAATATCGGCAAGGCGTAATCCGGGCAATCTTTACCCAATAGGGGTTTCATGGAATTACGAAGCGTTTTCCTTCGTTGGTTGAATGAGGTCTTTACTACAGTCTTGAATAACTTCTCGTCGCATCCCAGCTCCTTGCGGTCGTTACGGGTAATTTTCAATACGGCGCTTTTCACTTTTGGAGGCGGATCGAATACTTTCTCACTGACGGTAAAGAGGTATTCCACGTCGTACCAAGCTTGCAACAGTACGCTCAATATCCCGTACGTCTTGCTACCGGGACCCGCCGCTAGGCGTTCCGCTACCTCTTTTTGTAACATCCCCGAGCAGCAGGGAATCTGGTCCTTATAATCGAGGACCTTGAAGAATATCTGGCTGGAGATATTATAGGGGTAATTACCGATCACACAAAACTGCCCCGGAAATAGCTTCGAGAGATCCAATTTTAGGAAATCCTCGGCGATGATACGTCCTTTCAGATCGGGGAAATTCAGGTTCAGGTAATCTACGGATTCCATGTCCAACTCGACAACGGTTAAATCATGTCCCGCCTCCAGCAAGAACTGGGTAAGGACTCCCATTCCCGGTCCGATTTCCAAGACCGGCAAGGATTTGAAAGTATCGAGTGTGTCCGCAATGCGCTGTGCTATTTGCAGATCCTTTAGGAAATGTTGCCCTAATGCTTTTTTTGGCTTAACTAATCTCATCCACTTTTCGGTGTAATGTGTTTGTTTTTAAATATTATGCTTATCTTTGCGGATGCACAAAAGTACAATAAATAATTTAAAGTTCCCTATACCTAATGGATTTTAAGAGCATTCTACGTACGTTTCTGAAGATAATTCTACCTTTAGCCTTCGGCTGTTTACTTCTTTGGTTTTTGTATCGGAAAATGGATATCACTGAGATTTGGCGAGTAGTCAAGGAGGGGGTTCGTTATGATATTATTCTGGTTTCTTTATTGTTCGGCTTGTTCGCCAATATCGTCCGTGGCTTACGGTGGGGATTGCTGATCAGTTCCTTGGGCGAGCGCTTCAAGATGAGTAACGTGATTTACGCCGTGCTGGGTAATTACGCGGTGAATCTGGTGTTGCCCCGTGTCGGCGAGGTATGGCGTTGCGGCATGATCACGAAATACGATAAGATCTCGTTTACCAAGCTGTTAGGTACGCTGTTGATCGACCGTGTGAGCGATACGATCATGGTCGGTTTGATAACCTTGATGATATTCATATTTAATATAAGCTTCTTTACGAGTTTCTTCGCCAAGAACCCGGCTTTGCTCGAAGGGTTCCAGTCCATGTTTAATTCGATATGGATTTACGTGGCGGTGATAATTTTTGTCGCTGTAATTTGGTTTGTATTCACTTATATGAGTAACTTTACGCTGGTACAGAAAGCCAAAGGCATGTTGAAGAATGTATGGACCGGTATGAAGAGTATCTGGTACATGGAGCATAAGATGCGTTTCGTGATAGAGACGTTATTGATTTGGGGAGGTTATTTCTGTTACTTTTATATTACGTTCTATGCTTTCGACTTTACCAAGGACTTGGGTATCGTGGTCGGGCTGATCACGTTTACGATGAGTAGTATCGGCGTGGCGGTGCCTGTTCAAGGCGGTATCGGACCGTGGCATTTCATGGTGATCGCTACCTTGGTTTGTTTTGGCGTGAACGAGAATGACGCGGCGGCGTTCGCCTTGGTCGTTCATACGGTACAGACGGTATGGACGGGATTGTGCGGATTGTTCGGCGTGGTGGCTTTGCCGCTCACCAACCGGGAGAACAAAGAGATTCCGGTCGCTGTTTCGTGATGAATACAAGATATGTATTAAATATGAACTGAACTAAATTATTAACATCTATGTCAGCAGAAATCAAAGATCTATCTCCGAAGCATGTATGGGGTTATTTTTATGACCTTACGCAAATCCCCCGTCCGACCGGACATATGGAGGCAGTAACCCGTTTTATGATATCCTTTGGTAAAGGATTGGGACTGGAAACCCTGCAAGATGAGGTGGGTAACGTATTGATCCGTAAGCCGGCTACGCCCGGAATGGAAGGTCGTAAGACCGTGACATTGCAGTCTCATCTGGATATGGTTCCCCAAAAAAACTCTTCTGTAAAGCATGATTTCGAGAAAGATCCGATCGACGCTTACATAGACGGTGATTGGGTGACGGCCCGTGAGACGACTTTGGGGGCGGACAATGGCATGGGCGCCGCTCTGGCGATGGCCGTGTTGGCGGACAATAGCTTGCGTCACGGACCGATCGAGGCCCTGTTTACGATTGATGAGGAGCAGGGAATGGACGGCGCTTTCGGCTTGAAGCCGCATTTCTTAAAGGGTGATATTTTATTGAATTGTGATTCCGAGAAGGAAGGGGAGTTGTTCGTAGGTTGCGCAGGTGGCGCTAACGTGAATGTCTCTTTCCAATTTAAGGAGGATACTTATATTCCGGAAGGTGACGTGGCTGTCAAGGTTAGCTTGGCTGGCTTGAAAGGTGGTCATTCCGGTGTGGATATTCATTTAGGGCGTGCGAACGCGAATAAGTTGATCTTCCGTTTCTTGAAAGAGGCGGTATGCGATTATGGCGCTCGTTTGTCTTCTGTGGCGGGTGGTTCCTTGCCTAACGCAATCCCTCGTGAGGCTTTTGCCGTGATAACGATTCCGGGTGATAACGTGGAGTCTCTTTGGGAGCTAGTGGCTGATTACCAAGATATGTTCCGTACGGAGTATATGGGTGTGGAGGATAAGATCGATTTCGTCGCGGAGATGGTTGAATTGCCGTCTACGTTGATTCCGGAGGAGATACAGGATGATTTGATCAATGCGATCGAGGGTTGCCAGAATGGTGTGATTAGCATGTTGCATGATTTCCCGGGTACGGTTGAGTCTTCCTCTAACTTGGCGATCGTGAAGACATCTGATGAGTTGATCGAGGTGAAAATCTTGGTGCGTAGCTCATCCGAGTCTCGCAGGGATTCTGTTTGCTCAAGTCTGGAAAGTGTATTCGCTTTGGCAGGGGCTAAGGTGGAGGAGTCCGGTCATTATAATGGCTGGCAGCCTAATATCAATTCCCCGATCTTGAACTTGATGAAATCTACCTATCTGGATTTATTTGGTAAGGAACCTGAGGTGAAGGTGATGCATGCCGGATTGGAATGCGGTATCATCCAAGGTGCTTATCCGGATATGGATATGGTTTCTATCGGACCGGATTTGGAATATCCGCACTCACCGGATGAGCGAGTGAATATTCATTCCGTACAGAAGATCTGGGAGTTTATTACAGCTACATTGGAGAGAATCTAAGGATCTCTTTCCTTATAGATATTAAACAAGCCCTCCAGCCTTTATTCTTCTAACCATTCGGTTAGCGAGAATAGGGCTGGAGGGTTTATTTTTATAGTTTCTCTATATCCTCAAGGGAGAGCCCAGTGTATTTTTGGATAATTGAGTGGGATAATCCATCCGCTTTCATGTTGCGGGCCGTAGATTCTTTCCCTTTCAATATCCCTTTCTCCTCTGCGTAATCGATCGTATTCTTATAATCCCTGTATCGTTTCAGAGCCTCGTCGTATTGTATGCGTTCTTCCTTGCTGAGGTTTGCCACGTCGGCTACTTCCAGCAACTTATCGAAGACCGCCTTTTTCGCCTTGAACGGCATTCTCTCTAAAGTGTCCATATGCTTCAATAAATAAATCCAACGTTCAAAATCATTCTCGCACTCGTCCGGTTCTCTCCGAAGAACAACTGGTTCAGGAAATCGATTAGTAACTCCTTGTGTACCTCCTGCCCGAATATCCGGTGAAAGCCGAAATCGGTGAAGGGATTGATAAATTTCCCCATAGTGTTTATAGGTTTTAGTGATTAATATGAAAGGGATGGTTCTTTTCCCATCTCTTGCGGTAAAGATACGCTTTTAAAAATAAACACGTACGTCTTTTTGAAAAAACATGTACGTGTTTCCGGAAAAAGACGTACGTGTTTTTTGAAGGTCATAATGTTACCGTTATATCTAGGACCTTGAAAGAATCAGATGTCTTGAAAACGGTTGTTGACTTGACTTTTTGCTTGATATAAGGCTTGAATCGTGACAATCCCTTTTTGCTAGCATCGTGAAATAGGGGGAAGGGGGAGACGATAATCGGGGTTTTTTATGGAAAAGTATGGCTTTTTACGCACGATATACGGTAAAAGCCTGCGCATATAGTTGCGTTGGGTAACGCCTATACTGCCGTTGGGCATTATAAACAGTCACGAATAGGATTGGCGGTAGTCGTGAATGGGCATTGTAACCCTGTTAGAACCCAGTCGTAACCCCATGGAATAGCCAAAAGAAGTCAATAGATATGAATTACGATGAATTAATTTCGCTAGAACGGAAGGCGGTTTTTGGACATTGTTCTGCCAATGAGTGGATTACTGATTTTTTCTTGCGTATTTGGCGATGAGTTGTACGTTGGCCTAGGAAAATCGATTCTTGGGAGGTTCAGTTTACAATTTGTCAAAATGTCAAAAAGGAAAGCTTTTGATAGATGTTAGACTGAATGGAGAATATTATTAAATATGTACGTGCGTACATTGATATTTATAAGGTATAAAACGATTAGTTTAAACCTTCGTTTAAATCTTGCGTTTTTTAGATCTTCGGAAGGGTGTTCGTAAGAGGAAGCGACGGGTTTGTCAGTGATAGGCTATTGTATTGATAAGAAAGCTAATAAGGATGTGAAAAAATAATGGGTAAGGGTTGCAAGTGTCAAAGAAACGCGTACCTTTGCAAATGCAAGATTTAAACGAAGGTTTAAGCTAGCCGTTTTTACGGTGAATTGAATGCCTTCGAATGATTTAATAGCTTGATTATCTTAATAAACACTAGTATTAATATTAATTTCAGTATTATGAACAAAAAGTTTTCTACTCTTTTGGTAGGGTTAGCTTTAACTACGGCTTTCTCTGCAAATGCGGCGGATCCTGTTGACAAACAACTGCATCAGTTGAAAGTTGGCGGCAAGTATTTGTCCGTGACAAAATCCAAAGTCAATACGTCTGCGGATAGTTTGATCCTTGTATCTGAAGATAAAGTGGGTGAGGACGTAATGAAAGATTCTTACAAGAAATCTTTATGGAAGTTGACGAAAGGAAGCACTGATAACACTCAAGATCCGGTATGGACGTTGACAAACTGGGCTACCGGTAACGTGCTGAGCTTGGATCTTACTAAATCAACTACAACTTTCGCTGAAGGTAAGCAGTCTAAGTGGTTGATCGCTGATAATGGCAATATTAAGGCTATCAGTGGCGGTAAGGTGTATGCCCTTTATACGGAGGAGGTAAAAGACAAAGAGGATAAAGTTGTAGGTACAGCCTTGAAGATCGGTAAGGATAAGACTTTCGCTAATTTCGTTTATACGCAACCTACGGCAAAGGATGCGTTATCTGTTAGCGAGATCAATGGTTTGTATGGAACTTCTTCCGTATTCGATTTCGAGAAGGATTTGAATGGTAACCCGATTGACGGTGTTGCAATCAATGCGACAGAGATAAAGGGTGAAACCGATGGTTTTGTGAATATCCGTTTGAACAATGGCAAATATTTGGTAGTCGATTCTACTGTATGGACAAACTCGGTTAATAAGAATGAGTATTGGAAGTTAACGACAGACGCATTACCTACGGAAATTGCGGATAACGATGAGAAATCTGCGGCTTTAGAGGATGTGGAGTTGTTAGAGAATGGTCGTTCCGCAGACTTCTATGCGTTCAAGATTAAATTGAATATCGCTGAAGGCTATAAGATGACTATTTATCCGAAAGCAGTTCCTACTTATTCTAATGATGATGAGAAGAGAGGCGAACAAACTGCGTTCTCTTTTGGAACAGAGACAACAAGTCGTGCTTTGGTTTACGGTAAATTCGCCGATAGTAAAGAGGTTTTAGCTGCGACAAAAGTTGTCGCTACAGGGGATAACTTGAAAGATGCTGTCGCTACGTTTGGTGTAGTTGAGGCTCCGGATGCTTTGGATACAGATTATACTTATTATGTACAGTTCTACAATAAGAAGAAAGTATCTACAGAGACAGGTAAGTGGATTTCTGATTCGAACTATAATAAATATGTATATACGGCTTGTGATGAAAGCAGAGCTTATGAAAAGGCTTCTGTAGAGGCTCCGGCTTATATGTGGTATTTGAATGGAGAGGGTGTGTTGAAGAATATGATAGTTCCTACTGAATCATATACAGGATTCATCACATTAATCAACGAAGAGAATGGTGTTTACGCATTCGGTACGGATACGCTTAAATTGACAAAAGGTCCGAAGGTAAAGGATGCTCAGAAGATGGGTTATAAGCTTGTCACTAAGGCAGACGAGGTAAACGGTGCGTTGTCTTTCCGTTTGGTTTCTCTTTTGGCAGATGACTTGTATATGATCTCTAAAGATGGCGTGATGTATGTGGCTAATAGCGAATTGGCCGACGCTCAGAAACTGAAAGTAACCGGTGCTGAGACTCCGGATGAGGAGAGCGGTGAAATCGAATATGCTAAGGTTGGTAACGATGTCATTAAACCGGTTTATAAGATTACGGATCGTTTAGGCAAGAAAGTGCTTGTCTTGAAAAATGAAAAGTTCGTCTTAGTAGACAAGGACAGCGAGGACGCCGAGAATCCATTGGCTGTTTCTTTCTTGTCTATGGGCAAGAATAATCAATATAAGATTGTTTATAGTGCCGACAACCAGGATTACGCTATCACGGCAAACGCCGCTTCCGGTATCTTAGCCGAGACGACTCTTTGCGATAATCAGAATGTAATCTTCGAGTTCGCTACGCAAGAAGCTCCTGCTTATGGCGCTCCTGCTATCGGTCACGTACAGATCTCCACGATGGAGGATGATAACAAAGTGATCGCTAACCAGAAAGATGGTTTTGCGGCGTTGAAGGCTGAGGGTCAATCCATCTTGAAGAGTGATGTTTATACTCAAGATACGTTGACTATGTGGTTGGATACAGCTTGTGTGACATTCGATGAGACTATGCCGTTGTATTATATCTCT
The DNA here is from genome assembly GCF_003434625.1 of Parabacteroides sp. AM17-47. NCBI lineage: Bacteria > Pseudomonadati > Bacteroidota > Bacteroidia > Bacteroidales > Tannerellaceae > Parabacteroides > Parabacteroides sp. AM17-47. Next base: position 55,453 of record NZ_QTLI01000003.1, on the reverse strand, counting down.
ACGAAGACATTCAACGCAGAGGCTGAGACTCGCAACTTCTTGATTAACCCGGCTAATATTTCTGCCGAAATTGAGAAGAATAATGAAGATCCGGATGCGGCAGAGATCGAGAATATCTATGATTATGCTCATGTAGCTGGTGATGATACTTATCGTGCGGCATTTGCGGCAGCTTCTGTATGTGGTCTTGACTCTATCGCTATCGATGGTGATACGATCGGTTTGATGCAATTGAATCCGGCAGCTGTTGCTTTTGAAGTAGCCGCTGAGATTAGCGATGAGGCTTATCGCATCGTTTCTAAGTTGCATGCTAAAAATGAGGAGTATGATGCAGAAGTTGAGGGTTCTCTTCCTTACGTGGAATCAGAAACGACTCTTTATCTGGCTCAATTGAACAACGTATTGTTCTGGACGGAAGATCAAGCTAAGGCTGAAATCTTCGTAATCAACCGCGCTTCCACTCCGACATCTAACGAAGGCTTCGAGGCTGAGTCTGCTGTTAAGGTTATCGCTGGTAACGGTACTGTAACCGTACAGGGTGCAGCTGGCCAGACTGTAACAATCGCTACCGTATTAGGTAAGGCAGTTGCTGACGAGGTGGTTGCTTCTGATAACGCTACGATCGCTGCTCCGGCTGGTGTAGTATTCGTAACTGTTAACGGTGAGACTACGAAAGTGGTTGTTAAATAAGCACTTTTGATATAGAATGCGAAAAGCATTTGAAGAAGATATATAATTCTAAGATTCCCGTGCGGAGATTCGTCTTCAAGTAAACCGTGAGGTTGAACATGCGGGGATATTAATACTAAAGTAAAAAATTAAAGCTCTCCGTCAGTATTTCCGTGAGGCAAGAAAGCGGAAAAAGAATAAGCCCCGGTCGGTTTCTCGATCGGGGCTTTTTGCCTATTCTTTATAATTGAAACCCAATTAGGAGATTTGCGGGAAATGCGCTATCTTTGCTTTCAGTTTTAAAAGGAGGATTTATCATGAAAGCAACCATCTCATTAGACGGTATTTTAGCTTTTCTAAAGTCATTGTCACTGAGTGCGAGCAATAAAGAATGGCTAGCTGAAAAGCTTATAGAGGAAGCTCGTAAAGAAAAGAAGGCCGCTCAAAGTGAATCTTATGAAGACTTCATTAATAGAATGTGTGGGGCTTGGAGGGATGACCCACGTTCGACAGAGCAGATAATTGCAGATATACGTGGTTCGCGCCAGTTTGATGTGACGCGTCATATTATGCCGTTGACAGATGAAAAAGAGTAAGTATTTATTGGATACTAATATCTGTATATCCTTATTGAGAGGTAACAGGGATGTTGCTCGAAAGTTGATAGGGATAGGTGAAGATAAGTGCTTCTTATCGGTCATTACATTATATGAGTTGATGTTTGGTGCCTATAACTCTGGACGTAGTCAACAGGAAATTCTTAAGGTGAAAGAATTTGTGAACCGTTTTCCTGTTGTCTCGTTGATGGACTCTGCCGAGGAATATGCTTTTAGAAAAACTCAACTTCGTGCTTCCGGCATTATGATTGATGAATTCGACTTGTTGATAGCAGCTACGGCTTTATCTGGTAATTATATTCTAGTGACAGATAATATAAAACACTTTCAAAGAATAACAAACCTTAGGCTAGAAAACTGGATCAAGAGATAATATCTCTTCTTGCGTAATTATGATTTGTTATACATGAATAGGAAAATTAGACAATGGCCAGCGATGATATAAAACAGGCATGGAAAGTGCCGGAACCTACGTTAAGGAGGTTGCCGTGGTATCTTGCGTTTGTAAAGTTGATGAAAGGAAAAGGGGAAACGTTTATCTCATCCACCCAGATCGCTAAGGAGATAAATGTAGATCCTAGTCAGGTCGCTAAAGATCTCTCTTTTGTGAATATCTCCGGGAAGACGAGAGTGGGATACGATATTAACGCGTTGGTTGACGTACTGGAGGATTTCCTCGGTTTTACATCCCAGCATAAGGCATTTCTGTTTGGGGTAGGGAGTCTGGGCGCTTCTTTGTTGCATGACACCGGACTGAGCCAATATGGTTTGGAGATCGTGGCGGGCTTTGATGTCCGTGAGGATTTGGACGGGAGCATGATCAATGGCATTCCCGTTTTTCATATGGATGATTTTCCTGCCAAGCAGAAAGAATATGGCGCGACGATCGGGGTGATCACCGTGCCGGTGGAGAAAGCGCAGGAGGTGACAGACCGGATTATCGAGGGAGGAATCAAGGCTCTTTGGAATTTTACCCCCTTCCGTATACGGGTGCCGGAACATATCGTAGTCCAGAATACTTCTATGTATGCGCATTTAGCTGTTATGTTTAATCGATTGAACTCAATGAATCACTAAAATATGAAGATTATCGCCGTTGGAATGAACTATGCCGCTCACAATAAAGAGCTGCATCATTCGTTAGAATTATCAGAGCCTACTATTTTTATGAAGTCGGACTCCTCTTTGTTGAAAGATGGGAAACCGTTTTTTATTCCGGATTTCTCATCGGAAGTTCATTATGAGACGGAGATCGTGGTACGGATAGACCGTTTGGGGAAAAATATAGCCGAGCGTTTCGCTCATCGTTATTACAATGAGGTTACGGTCGGTATTGATTTCACGGCACGGGATTTGCAGAATAAATTGCGTGCGCAAGGGCTACCGTGGGAGATTAGTAAGGCGTTTGATAATTCGGCTGTGATCGGGACCTTTATTCCGCTGGAGCAAGCGGGGGATGTAAACCGGCTTCCGTTCCATCTGGATATCAATGGCTCGAAGGTACAGGAAGGCAATACCTCGAATATGCTGTTTTCGGTAGATAAGATTATCGCGTACGTAAGTCGCTTCTTTACGCTGAAAATAGGCGATTTGATTTATACCGGAACACCTGCTGGCGTAGGTCCCGTGAAGATCGACGATCATCTGGAGGGATATCTTGGCGAGCGGAAGCTTCTGGATTTTTATGTGAGATGAGAAGATTAATATATATATTCATTATAGGTTTATTACTTTGCTCATATACATGGGCGGATGGTAGCCGTTATGCTTCTAAATCCCTGTTATCGGAGGGGAAATGGGTGAAGATCCGGGTGGATAAGACCGGAATCTACAAATTATCCTATGCGGATTTGAAGAATATGGGTTTCTCGGCCCCATCGAAAGTCTCTGTCCATGGCTATGGAGGATGGCCCTTGGATGAGGATTTCAGTAAGGAATATATCGATGATGTCCCTTCTACACCGGTTTGGCGTGGGAGTGATTACCTGTTATTCTACGGGAAAGGGCCGGTTAAATGGGAGTATGACTCGTCGAGCCAGACATTCGTGCATACGAATAATCCTTATTCATTGTATGGCTATTATTTTGTGACCGATGCCACTCCGACGAATGATATGACTTCCGTGGCTCAAGCGAGTGGCGCGACTAATCGGATCACGACTTACGATGATTATTTGGTGCATGAGCAAGAATTAGTATCGTTGGCGAAATCGGGTAGGGAGCTGTATGGGGAAGATTTTAGCGGAGCTACCCCCCGAACCCTATCAACATTCTCTTCAATTCCGGGAATCACGAATGAAGACGCTAAGGTAACCATGAGCTTTGTATCCAAAGTCACTTCCGGTACGGGAGTCGCTTCTTTGAGTATTAATCAGTCTAATGTTCTGGACGTTTCGATCCGCTCGAATAGAGAGGAATATGTGAAGGCGCTAGAAGGGGTAAGCACGGCGGTATGGAAAGGCGAGAAGAGTGAGAAAAACAGTGTGGTCGTGTCTTATAATTCGGCTTCTCATAACAATGTACGGTTAAATTACGTTCGGTTACATTTTAAGAGGACTTTGCAGCTGTATGGGGCCTATACTTTTTTTCGTAGTATAGCTTCTATCGGAAATGTTTCCCGGTTCGTGGTACAGGGCGCAAACGCGAATACCTTGGTCTTTGATGTGACGGATGCTCAGCGGGTAAGACTGATGGAGACGGAATTGAATGGCTCCGAACTTACTTTCTCTATTCCTGCCGGTACCTTACGGGAGTTCGTTTTGGTACGGACGGATCAGAGCTTTATCTCTCCGGAGGTTGTCGGTGAGGTGGAGAATCAAAACCTACATGCCTTGGAGCAAAAAGACATGATCATCATAGCGGCTAAAGCTTTCCAAACGCAAGCGGAACGGTTGGCGGAGGAACACCGGGCAACAGACGGATTGACCGTGGAAGTCGTGGATCCTCAGTCGATTTATAATGAGTTCTCAAGCGGTGCGCCTGACGCTACCGCTTACCGCCGGTTCATGAAAATGTTCTACGATCGTAGCGTGTCTGCCGGTAACGCTCCAAAATACCTGTTATTGTTTGGCGATGGTATTTACGACAACCGGGGAATTTGCTCGGACGTGAAAAATATAGCAAGGGATAATATGTTGCTGACCTATCAGTCGAGAGCGTCCTTGTTTGAATATTCAGGATTGTTCTATAATTCTAATTTCTCGTATGTAACGGATGATTATTATGGGCTATTGGATAATGTATCCGAGGAGGCACTTGATAAGCCGAACAGTATTTGCATAGGTGTAGGACGTTTCCCCGTGCGGACGGTAACGGAGGCTACCCAAATGGTAGATAAGGTAATCGGTTATATGCGGAACGAGGACAGAGGCGGCTGGAAAAACCAAATCACCTTCGTGGCGGATGATGGTAACAATGCGGATCACTATACGAGTAGTCATGCGGAACAAGCTGATGAGCTGGCCCGGTTTATAGAGGAAAATCATGGGGCTTTCCTAACGAATAAAGTTTATTTCGATGCGTTTAAGCGAGATAATAGCGGAACGTATCCGGATGTACGTAAGCGGATCTCTGAATTATTGAAGAAAGGGCAACTGTTGATTAACTATACGGGGCATGGTAATACGACCGCTTGGTCTGACGAATACGTGTGGACACAGACGGATATCTTACAATCTACTTATACGAAACTACCCATTTGGGTGACGGCGACTTGCGATTTTACCCGTTTCGATGACGTGAATACCTCGGCGGGAGAATCTGTTTTCTTGAATGCGAAAAGTGGAGGGATCGCATTGTTTACGACAACCCGTGTGGTTGTATCTAGCGGTAACTCGGCACTGAATAAGGAACTTTACCGCAATCTCTTTGAGAGGGAGAGTGACGGACGGGCCCGTACCTTGGGCGAGGCCATGATGGAGACCAAGCGGAAACTGTCTGGTATCAATAAACTTAATTTTATTTTGATAGGTGACCCTGCTTTGAGAATCTCCTATCCGGAGTATAAGGCGCAAGTGACAGCCGTGAACGGCAAGGCCATATCAGATGAGCCTTTTACGTTTAAGGCTTTGGAGAAAATAACGGTGGAGGGAGAGATCTTAGATACGAAAGAGGGCTTGGCTAACGATTTTACCGGTATCCTAAATGCTACGGTGCTGGATAGTAAAGCTTCATTGACCACCTTGGGCAATAATACGAATGAAAAAGGAGATACGGTCCGCTTCTCTTACACAGATTACCCGAATACGATCTATATCGGGCAAGATTCGGTACGGCAAGGAAAATTTAGTTTTACATTTATGGTACCGAAAGATATCTCTTATTCGAATAAGCAGGGAAAACTGAATCTCTACGCCTCGGATGAGGTGAACAAGCATGAGGCACAAGGATCTTTCTTGAATTATATCGTTGGCGGTACCGCTGATAATGCGGAGGCAGATACGATCGGCCCTGAGATCCGGCAGATTTACTTGAATGATTCTAGTTTTGTAGAGGGTGATCAAGTGAATACGACTCCTTATTTTGTCGCTAGGCTGTGGGACAAGAGCGGTGTGAATATAACAGGTAGTAGTGTAGGGCATGATATCATGCTGACGGTCGACAGTATGCCTTCCATGAGTTATAACTTGAATAATTACTATGCACTATTACCCGATAAAGAAGGGGAAGGACTTGTCCAGTTCTCCATCCCCGAGCTGGAGCCGGGAATGCATACGGCCGAGTTTAAGGTGTGGGATATCTTAAATAACTCCACGACCTATACCTTTACTTTTGAGGTGGCGGAAGGGTTGAAACCTAATCTGATCGAGATGTATGCCACCCCGAATCCGGCACGGGATCAAGTGGAATTCTTTCTGCATCACAATCGTCCGGAGTCGAACTTAAAGGTGACGGTTATGGTTTATGATATGACCGGTAAGTTCCTATGGAGTACCGAGAAGAGCGGTTCCTCCGAGTTGTTTAAGGCTTATATCGTAACTTGGAACTTGACGGATAACGGTGGCAGGCGGTTGCGCCCGGGAGTTTATCTGTATCGGGCGGCGATTAGTACGAATAACTCGAAAGAGGCGACGAAAGCGAATAAATTAATCATTCTCGCACAATAAAGTATCGGGTAATTAGTTTATAATAAGCATGGGGGTATGTTTATTACCCTCTAGGAATGATAAATGTAAATGTATTTTTAGAATAGAATATATGGTAAGAGTTTCAAGATTCAGTCTGTTACTAGCGGTTTTCAGCTTTTTGACGGCATTTACGGCTTTATATGCCCAAGGAGGCGCAGACGATGTTAAACATAAATTCGCCCCGATTAATACGGCGATACCGTCTTTGTCTATCGCGCCCGACGCTCGCGGAGGTGCTATGGGTGATAACGGTGTGGCTACTACGCCGGATGTGAATTCCCAATACTGGAACCCGGCTAAGTATGCTTTTAGCTATAGTAAGGCCGGAGTCGCTTTATCCTATACGCCTTGGTTACGTAAATTGGTGAATGATGTGGCTTTAGCGTATCTGGCCGGTTATTATAAATTAGGCGATAGCGATATGCAGGCGATCGGAGCTTCTTTGCGTTATTTCTCTTTAGGAGAAGTACAGGAAAGCCGGGATGGAGGAATGGGTAATCAGCTCATATTGAATCCTTATGAGATGGCTTTTGATGTAAGTTATAGCCGTAAATTATCGGATGTGTTTTCTATGGCAGTCGCCTTGCGCTATATTCGTTCGGACATGGGTGCCTCGTCGGATGCGGATATGGTTCCGGATAACGCTTTTGCCGCCGATATCGCCGGTTATCTGGAGAAATACGTGATCTTAGGGAATAGCGAGTGCCTGTGGAGCTTTGGTTTTAATGTCTCCAATATCGGTACGAAGGTCTCTTACGACGGCGGAAATACCAACCAATTCTTGCCTACGATGTTAAAGGTTGGAACCGGTTTGCTGTATCCGATCGATGATTATAACCAAATCGGTATCTATGTGGATTTGAGTAAATATTTAGTTCCTACCGAACCTATTCAAGAAGGTACGACTCCCGAGGATGAGGCTGCTTATAAGGAAAAACATGATGAATATAACAATATGTCCCCGATCACGGGTATCTTCAAATCATTCGGTGACTCGCCGAATGGCTTCAAGGGCGAGCTAGAGGAGATTATGGCCTCTATCGGTCTGGAGTATAATTACAATCAGCAGTTCTTTGTTCGTGGCGGTTATTACTATGAGAATAAATATCAGGGAAACCGTCAGTACTTCTCAGTCGGCGCAGGTTTCCGCATGAGTGTTTTCCAGTTGGATGCCGCTTATCTGATCAGTACGGTACAGAGTAACCCGTTGGACCAGACATTGCGCTTCTCCTTGTCGTTCGATATGGATGGAATCAAGAACCTTTTCAGATAAATGGGTATGAAGATACGTGTAGGTTTTGGTTATGACGTCCACGCCTTGGTGCCGGACCGGGAATTATGGCTGGGCGGGATTAAGATCGAGCATACGTTGGGCCTATTGGGACATAGCGATGCGGACGTGCTGATCCATGCGGTCTGTGACGCTTTACTGGGAGCGGCCAATATGCGGGATATCGGTTATCATTTCCCGGATACGGCAGGTGAATATAAGAACATTGATAGCAAGATATTGCTTCGTGACACCATGAAGCTTTTGAGAGACGCGGGCTATGAGTTGGGTAATATCGATGCCACCGTAGCCGCCGAACGCCCTAAATTGAATCCCCATATCCCTCTGATGAAGAAAACGCTGGCCGAGGTCATGAACGTGGACGAGGAGGATATCTCTATCAAGGCTACGACCACGGAGAAGCTGGGCTTCACCGGACGGCAGGAAGGGATCTCGGCTTACGCTACGGTCTTGATACAGCGCATGGGATCGTAAACCAGAAAGTACTCCCTTTTCCTTCTTCCGACTCTACGCCGATCTTCCCGTGAAGATTCTCTAGGATCGTTTGGCAAATGGATAGCCCGAGTCCGGTTCCTTGGATAAAGGAATCGAATTTGGCGAAACGCTCGAATACGTGCGGGAGGTTCTTCCGCTCAATACCTTTTCCTGTATCTTTTACGTAAAAGTATAATCCATCTTCCCTCTCCTTGTATCCCATGCGGATAGACCCTTGGAACGTGAACTTACAGGCGTTCGTGAGGAAGTTGGTGATCACTTGGGTCAAGCGATTCTTCTCGGAATAGATAACACAATCCTGTTCGGGTATCTCGCAATAGAGAGTGACTCCGCCTTTCACCCGGCTTTGGAAGGTCTGGTATAAGCTCCGGAATAGCGTGGATACGTTGAACTCGGAATAGATGAAATCCATTTGCCCGGCCTCGATCTTTGATAGATCCAGAATATCGTTCACGAGTTGAAGGAGAAGTTCGTTGTTCGTCTCGATGATCTCGCAAAATTCTTTTGTCTCCTCGGAGGGGTTTGTTTGGGCGAGCAGGTTCGAGAACCCTACGATAGCGTTCAGCGGGGTACGTATCTCGTGGCTCATGTTCGCTAGGAAGGCGGATTTCAACCGGTTGGATTCCTCTACCTTCGCTTTGTCCCTCAATTCCTGCTCCATCAGCTTGCGTTGGTGGATCAGGGCAGTTCCCCCGATCAGGTAGATAGGTTTACCGACGGGATCGGTCTTGCCGGTGATGGCGTAAATTTCTATCCATATATAGTTTTCCCCCGTATCGTCTAGGTAGCGGATTTCCTCATCTACCGGTTGGCCCTCGCCGGAGGCAAGTGCTTCCATCTTATCACGGAGCCGGTCTAGGTCATCCGGGTACACGCCGCTATAGAACTCATCGGGCGACATCTTGAATATCCCGTTTACGCCTTTGTCACGGGCGGATCTTTGGGTGAGGTAGACATTATTGCACTCTATGATCTCGGCTCTTACGTCCCACGTCCATGTCATCATGTTGCTGGCTTTCAAGACGAGTTGATATTTCTGGTTTAAGTCCTGCGCTTGGCGTGCGATTCGTAGTTCCTTGTCTTTGCCCTTTTGCTTTTGGATAAAGAGGTGTACCCGTAATATCCCTATCGTTATCAATAACACCAGAATGACGAGTAGGCTTATGATATGGACCTTGTATTTCTGAAAGAAACCGGGAGGCTCTTGGAAATAAGTGGCGTTTGGGGGATATAAGCCGGGATCGATTTGGTGAAGCAATAGGTGTTGGTAATTCAGGTAAGTCTTCGGGGTTCCCGAAGTCAGGGTAGAGATTTCTTTGCTATCTTTTCCCGAGAGGATCATTTCGATCGTGTTGGCCGTCACCTGCGCGTAATCCTCCGGAGAAACATAATATCCCCCGGCGAAATTCCCGTTTTTTGTTTGTACGTCCTGCAAGGTAAAGACGGGGGGAACTGAGAAGCTGTTAATCATTTTCTGGACGTTATCGACTAGATAACGATTCTCGTTGTCCTTCTGGGTCCTGTACCATGAGTAATAAAGGACGCCGGTCTTATTGTCGAAAGAGGCCAACCTGTCCAATAAGTTCTCGGTGGAAATGGAAGTCGTAGACAGCGGCTCGAATTGGATGCCCGGGAAATCTTTCTGTAGCACGGCCTCCACATCCGCTTTCGTTTGCTGACTTATATAACGATGGTCGAAAATAAAGGCCAGCTTGGTTAATCCCGGTTGTAGCTTTTTGATTAGCTCGATCGTCTGCTTGATATAGACTGAGTATTTTATAAAAGTGGCGTTATAGCCTTTTACTACGTCCGTGATGGGGGTTAAGGTCTCGAGCGCGTTGGTATCCAGATCTATCAGATATTCTTCTTTCGGGTACATATTATCTCTGGCATAGCAGATGATAGAGGGAACATCTTTCCATTCCTTGTCAAACAACGGGCGGGTGATAAGCCAAGAGGGATCTCCTATGCATACGACTAAGGTGGGTGGCACAGGTACTCTCTCTAGGATCATTTGTCTCTTCTCTTGAAAACCTTCCATCGTGCGGATACCGGGGATCTGTAAGGGAATCGCCTTTACGGTAAACCCTTCCTTCCCGAATTTATTTTCTATATCAAGATAGGTCTGTTTCGTCCAGCTTTCCTCAAAGTTGATGGAGTGCAGTACGACTATAGACGGTTTCTCGCCGGAGCCTCGCGCACTCATGTTCAAGTGGACCGTTAGTATAATAAAAATAAAAAGAATGATATTTCTCATGGCCGTTAATTCTAAGCGATATATGTAGCGAACGTGATTCTGGCAGCAAATGTAGTGATTCCGCTTTATTAAGCAAGAGGTTTGCCTGAAAATAAAGCTCTTGGGAGGAGATAGGGGATATACCCCGGCGGGATTTATCCGCCGGGGCATATTGCCGGGGTGATTTATTGGGCAGGCATGTCCGTTTTGTTTTTCTTTGCGTTGATAGTAGACCGGGTACGTAGGATCGTCTTTCGCTCGTCTATCATCACGTTCACGTGATCAATGAAGGTAGTGTATTTCTCCTCGCCCTCAATCAAGCAAAGGGCGTTTACGGTGCTCACCAGCTGCCTGTAGGCGTTGTCTGCCTCGGAACGGCATTGCTTCACGACACCTACGATGACTCTCGACTTTTCGTCCGTTCTTTTTTGGGCCGCCTCCTTGAAGGCTTTTTCTTTGTTCTCTAGGTTGTTGATCCATGGGGTGAGCGCCAAGAGCCGCGCTTTCTCGGCGTCCAGCGCCTTGAGGTCTTGGATGAGATTGTGCAGCACTCCGCTTTCCTCAGTCTGGGCGAGGCTGGTGGGGTCGCCATAGGTATCAAATAACCTCTTGACCTCCATAGCGGCGGTGGCGGTGGCTACGTCCGGATGCTCCGTCATGGCCTTTACGTAAGCGTTGGCGCCCCGCCACGCGCTGTCTCGCTCCACGTCAGCGTCTGTCGCCAAGGCTGTGGAAGGCAGGCTGCTGGATGATTTCAGCGCCTCGTCGAATGCGTCTAACTTGGTCTCGAACGCGCTGATCTGGCCGTCCAGCACGGGGTTCACCTCGTCGGCTATCTCGTCGGGGCTCTCCGAGTCTCCACCCGATCCGCCTCGTAGCGTTACCGCCTCATCGTGGAATTGTTTCAGGAATCCGAAATCCTCCTCCACGTGAAGTGGGGACAAATTGAAAGCTTTAATTGTTCTCATGTCTATTAGATTTAAAAATGAATGATCAAGAAACTTGTGATCTCCCAAATGTAAGGAGTTAGCGCTTACGATACAAATTTAAGGCTGGAATAACGCGGGATAACGCGCTAGAAACTTCTAGGACCCCGTACTCACCCCTCGACAGGGCCGCTGGAACTTCTACGGCCTTGTACTCACCCCTCGACAGAGCCGTAGGAATTTCTAGGACCCTGTACCTACCCCTCGACAGAGCCGTAGAAACTTCTGGGAGGCTAGATGTTAAAAAAACTTACTTGACAAAGTCCCGGGATCTTTCCAATGAGGTCATCTATCATCTACCACATTTTTCTTATTTCTTCCAAATAGATTAAGGTAAGTTGTGGCAGTGCTTTATTGTGGATATGTAGATATTTAACACATAAATCTTTGTTCATGATGAATAAAAAAGGAGCGAAAGAATCTTCTAGTTCTATGGGTAACCCTAAATATTTATTATGTAAGGTCAATAGCTTTTTTCCATAGCAATCATTTCTTAATCGAGCGGGATAATCGGGTGATATGAAAACTACTTTTGTCTTTATTTCCTCTTCTGTAAAAACCTCGTTTAACATATCGACAACTGCGTCAATACAAGGAGGACATGTTTTTTCTGAAAAACAAAAGAATAACTTTTTATCATTACATAGATTGCTTAAGGAGAAGGAACTTAGAGAGTCTGTTCCCCAATAGCACCTTTGGTCGAGGCATTCATAATGCCCATTTTTTAATTCTTCCTTTTTGTAGATATACAGACTTTCTTTCTCGTATTCGAAATTGTCTATATACATATCTTTTGGGGACTTTTTTAAGTGATTCACACATCGTACGCAAATTATACCAGCTAGTATCCCCAAAAGGAAAATGTAAATTAGATTCTCGTTAATCTTCATTTTTGAAAACATATTTAATTAAGATTGGATTCTCTTCTTCCGAATGCGATTGAATGATCCTTCGCTGCTCCTCATTCCGTAGTTTCTCGGGAAATATGTCATCTAAAGGAAGCCCTCCCTCGGGAGTGCAAAGGATAAAGTCCTCTCCGAAGTAGATCGGATACAGTTGCAAACCCTCTTTGGTTCGCTCGAATTGGAGCAAGCTTTGCTTTTTTCCGTCATAAAACAGCTGGATATACTTGTTTTTACGGACAACCATAGCGTATCGGTATCTGCTATTTTGCCCATGAAACTCTATCACATAATTTACACTCTTAGAGGAATAGGCATCCTTCGCGTATTGGATTTTTTCTTGTTGGTTCCAGCCGGAAGGAAACTCCAATTTCTCGATGTCGTTATTTAAATTACCAAAATCCCAGTGATAAAGCTCTGTCAAGGTAGTTTTTGAGAGTGAGTAAATCGTGTTAGTCAAAGATCTGCAAAGAGAGTGTGGGAATGGAAATACGTCTTTGCAAAATATATCTTTTTTCTCTTCATGGAAATATTCATCGATTATTTTATCCTTTGATAAGGAATAGAACTTCAGGCGATTGTCATAATCATAGGTAAAGAAAGCGATTGTATCCTTGTTTTGGAACTGTAGAGAACTATAAGCCCCTGCGATATCGGGAAGTCTCTTTTTCTCGATGAATTTACCCCCTAGGTCATAGAAAAAGAGAGCGTTGCTGACGGCGCAGAGTACTACAAGATTCCTGCGGGCTGTATCGATCGCGAAATCAGACAGATTTAGGTACTGCCCCGGGCCGTCTCCTTTTTCGTTAAGTGCGAATTGGAAACGTCCCTCCCGGTCGAAAACAAAGATTTGGGATCTTCGATAATCATGGATATAATATCGGCCCTCAAAAAACTTGATCTGGGTTATATCACGGATCAGCGATTCCGGCGTTGTCTCCAGTGGGATGACTTGGATATCGGAAAATAGTTCCTTGGTGGAGACATTATCTCTCCTTTCCAGATTTGCGGTTATGATATCAGATTCCATATTTCTCTTATCTTTCCATCCCGTACAAGAAAGAAAGAGAAATATGGATACTATCGAATAGTAGTAAATGCTATTTTTCATTCGGTTAATCTGGATAACAATGATCTTCTTGCCATCCTGAAAAATAGCAATGAATATAAATAATAGGGCTTATTCGGTCAAGAGCCCAACAAGCTCCCTCATATCTACCACAAGTTATACCCGGGCCTCCTCCGTCATCAGGACATGCGCTATCGTCACTGTTTTCAGCTAAAACATCAGTGTTTAGAGCGAAAAAAATTAAACCGATTAGTGCTGTAAACTTTAAAACTTTTTTCTTCATAACTTTATTGGATTTAAGTGATACAAATTATTAATTGCAAATATATATAATTGAGTTAGGATTGGATGATTTTTGATGAGATTTTTTAGAAAGAGAGAAAGAATAATTCCCGTTTGCCCATCCCAAGATAAATCCGTAGTTTTGGCTCTCAAAAAAGAGCGATATGAAGACGAACGACTGGAAAGATCGATTAGGCGTGATGTACTCCACGAATCCCGATTTTCAATATAATACGGGAGATACGGAGGAGGAAGATACGTTGCCGAAGGAGAAACAAGCTTTGCGTATTTCCTTGGACAAACGGAACCGGGGAGGGAAGATGGTTACCTTGATCACCGGGTTCCGGGGTACTTCCGAGGATCTGACCGCCTTGGGGAAACTCTTGAAAGTGAAATGCGGCGTAGGCGGCTCCGCGAAGGACGGGGAGATAATCATCCAAGGGGACCTGCGTGCCAAGGTGTTGGATATCCTCCGGAAAGAGGGCTATTCGAAAAGCCGTACGATCTAATCCCCGATCGCTATGCTAACAATCTATAGGGCTTCTGCCGGGGCGGGCAAGACGCATAAATTGACAGGGGAGTACCTGATGTTACTCTTCTCCCAGCCGGGCGCTTACCGCCGGATCTTGGCCGTGACGTTTACGAATAAGGCGACGGATGAGATGAAAACCCGTATCGTTCAAGAACTTTATCACCTCGCTTCCGGCCGCGCGTCCGATTATATCCAGCTACTCTCTTCCGCCTATTCCTTGACGGAGCGGCAGGTGAGGGAGCAGGCCCGGAAGATTCTGGTCGCTATCCTGCACGATTACTCCGCCTTTAATATCAGTACGATCGACCGCTTTTTCCAGCAAACGATGCGTGCCTTTACCCGCGAGATCGGTTTGCAAGGCGGCTATGGCATCGAGATGGACCAAGAACTGGTCTTGACCGAGGCGATCGATAACCTGCTGGCCGATCTGGAGAAGCCGGAGAGCAAGGATTTGCTAGGTTGGCTGCTGCGTTTCGCCGAGGACAAGATCGAGGATGGTGGCGGCTGGAGCTTGCGGAAGGATATCATGTCGCTCAGCCGGGAGGTCTTTAAGGAGAGTTATAAGGCATTTAGCGAGGAGGTCGGTAAAGATATTGCGGATAAGCAGGCCCTAGATGCCTATAAGAATGAGCTATACGCCATTATCCGCTCCGTAGAGGCGGAGGCGAAACGTTTAGGAGAGGAGGGAGTGGCGTTGCTGAAACAGTTCGCGTTACAACCCTCGGATTTTAAGGGGGGAAGCCGTTCCCCGTTTTTCTATTTCGAGAAGCTGGCGAGAGGTGAGATGAAAGAGCCGACTGCCACATTCCAAACTTTGCCGGATAATCCGGAGGCCTATACGACCAAGACGACTCCACCGGGCCTCCGGCAGATCATCGGGTGTGTATATGAGGAAGGGTTGAATGCCTGCGTAAAGAATATCGTATCCCTGTTCGCCAACCTGACGGCCTATAACACGGCCCGGGAGATCGTGCGTTATTATTATACGTTAGGGATCTTAACCGATATCTCCCGGCAAATCGCCTCTTACCGGGAAGAAAAGAATGTGATGCTGATCGCCGATACGACCGAGTTGCTGAATAAGGTCATCAGTGGCAGCGACGCCCCCTTTATCTACGAGAAGACGGGTACGCACGTAGATCATTATATGATCGATGAGTTCCAAGATACCAGCGGCATGCAGTGGAATAATTTCCGGCCCTTGGTGGAGGAGAGTCTGGCGAATGGTAGGGCGAACTTGATCGTTGGCGATGTGAAGCAAAGTATTTATCGTTTCCGTAACTCGGATTGGAAGCTATTGGACGAGCAAGTCCGCAGGGATTTCGAGGAGGAACAGGTCCGTGAGGAAACCCTGATGGATAATTGGCGAAGCTGCCGCCATATCGTGGAGTTTAATAACGGGTTCTTCACCACCGCTCCGGCAATCCTGCAAGATCTATATAATGAAGCGTTGAAAACCTCCTCATTAAACGAGGAAGAACGCACGGCCTTTTTCACGAAGATCATGACCGCTTATGATAAGAGCATTCAGCGTGTCCCTCCCCCTTTCCAGAAGAAGGACGGACATGTACGGATCGATTTCTTGTCCGGCGATGAGGAGAAGAAGTGGGAGCAAGAGGCGATGGAGCGCTTGCCGGCTACCTTGGAGCGCTTGCAGGATAACGGTTACGCGCTAAAAGACATCGCCATACTCGTGCGTACCAATCAAGAAGGCGCTTTAGTGGCTGATACGTTGCTAGCCTATAAGGAAGAGCATCCGTCCGACCGGTACAATTACGATATCATCTCCGATGATGCTCTGTTTGTGGGTAGTTCTCCGGCGGTCCGTTTCCTGATCGCCGTATTGCGCTATTTGCGAAATCCGGAGGACCAGACGAACAGGAAATTGGCGATGTATGCCTATCAAGTATTAACCGGAAAATTCGGGGAGAGCGAGGCGGATAAGTCTGTTTCTCAAAACCTTCAGTCTATTTCCCGGCAATCCTTGTACGAGGTAACCGAAGGGCTCTTCCGTAACTTCTCCGCTTACTTCCCGGAAACGGAACAGGTATTCGTGCAAGCCTTTCTGGATATGGTTTCCGAGTACGCCCAAAAAGAAAGCGCGGATTTGAACCGTTTCTTGAGATGGTGGGACGAGACCGGTTATCGAAAGACGATCGCTACCCCGGATGGGCAAAACGCTATCCGCATCTTGACCGTACATAAATCCAAGGGCTTAGGTTTTAAGGTCGTTATCATTCCTTTCGGGGACTGGGAGATCGACCATAAGCCGACAAAGCCCGTTATCCTTTGGTGCCACCCGGAGAAGAAGCCGTTTGACCGCCTGCACTTAGTTCCTGTCCGTTACGGACAGATCCTGAGTAGCACGATTTTCGCCAAGGATTATTTCAAGGAGCGCTTGCATGCTTTCATCGATAACTTGAACACCTTATACGTCGCTTTTACCCGTTCGAAAGAAGAACTGATCGTATTCTCCCCCCGTCCGAGGAAGATCAACAAGGAAGGTAAGGTTGAGAAGATAACTTCCATCGCCGATCTATTGTGGGCGGGGGTGGAGACGGATATCGAGGATGATACCTTTGAAAGGGGCGAATGGTGGCATCCAGCTTCGGGTAGAACGGCAGAAGATACCCTGGAGGAAATCCCCATGAGCCGCCTGTATTCCGTTTCCCCGGATGATCGTTTACAATTACGCCTGCATGGGAAAGGATTCTTTTTCGATAATGCCAGGCGGAAGCACGGTACCTTGATGCATGAGGTATTGAGCCGGATACGTACGCCGAAAGATATTCCCGCTTCGGTCGAAAGTTATCGGTTAGCCGGGGTGATTAACCGGGAGGAAGCGGCGGAGTTGATCAGCCGTCTGGAAGAATTATTGCAAGCGGAGGAGGTAAAGGCTTGGTATGATGGTTCCGCCCGTGTCTTGAATGAAGTGGATATCCTGTTCGGTAAAGGCTTGTCTAAACGCCCGGACCGGGTGATGATAAAAGATAACAAGGTAATTGTCGTGGATTATAAATTTGGCGAACGGCAAGATAAGCGCCATCCTAATCAGGTAAGAAATTACCTGCAATTAATTCGTAAAATGGGTTTCGAGCGGGTCGATGGATACCTTTGGTACGTAGAGTTAGGCAAAATAGAGGCAGTGAATAAGTGATATATTTTTGATATTCGGTAAAAATGAATATTTTTGCAGATTCTTAGTATAAAACGATACAGTCAAAGAAGAATGAAAGTACATAAAGAAGGAACCGGTTTACTGCTTACGTTGTTTACAATATTATTTATTGTGAATATAACTTTGTACCATACGGTAGGTAAGGGTATGCTGTTTTATTCTGTCGCTTTTGTTTCTACCGTATTGTTCCTATTGGTATTAAACTTCTTCCGTAGTCCTTTCCGTCGGTTTCCTTATGATTCGGAAGGCTTGGTGATCGCTCCCGCCGACGGTACGATCGTTGCCATCGAGGAAGTGATGGAGAACGAGATCCTTCATAAGAAGTGCCTACAGATATCTATCTTTATGTCTATCTTCAACGTACATGCCAATTGGTTTCCCGTAAACGGTACCGTTAAGCATGTTTCCCACCAGAACGGGCGTTTTATGGCGGCTTATCTGCCGAAGAGTAGTACGGAGAACGAACGTTCGGCGGTCGTGATTACCACGAGGAACGGGGTGGATGTCTTGGCTCGTCAGATTGCCGGGGCGATGGCACGCCGCATTGTTACATATGCCAAACCGGGAGAGAAATGTCATGTGGACGAGCAAATGGGGTTTATTAAATTCGGTTCTCGCGTGGATGTCTACCTGCCGGTAGGAACAGAGGTGTTAATAGAGATGGATCAAAAAGTAACAGGCAATCAAACGCCTATAGCCCGTTTGTCAAAATGAGTATAAGAAAACATATTCCTAATACAATTACGTGTCTGAGCCTTCTGTCCGGGTGTGTCGCCAGTGTTATGGCCTTGCACGGAAATTTTTTATCTGCGTTGATTTGGATTATTATAGCCGCGGTCTTTGATTTCTGCGATGGCTTTGCCGCTCGTTTATTGAAGGCTTACTCGCCGATGGGAAAGGAATTGGATTCCTTGTCAGATATGGTAAGTTTCGGCTTCGCTCCGGGCATGGTGGTCTATTGGTTGTTGGGAGAGGCTTCTACGGCTTTGCCTTTTGGCTCATTGAATACGTATATCCCTTATCTGGCGTTCGTGATCCCTACGTTTTCAGGTTTGCGTTTGGCTAAGTTCAATATTGATGAACGGCAAACTACCTCGTTTATCGGCTTGCCGGTTCCGGCGCATGCTTTATTTTGGGCTTCGGCTGGGTATTCTGTTTTACCGGTTGTCCATGCGAATGAAGGCTTGTTCGTGTTGGTGACTGTTATCTTGGCGTTTATTACCTCCTTGCTGTTGGTGTCTGAGATACCGATGTTCTCGCTGAAGGTGAAATCCTTAGCGTGGAAGGGTAATGAGCTTCGCTATATATTGATCGCTTGTGCCATTATTTTCGTGGCGTTATGGGGATTCTTGGGAATCTCTGGAACCATCCTGTTATATATAGTCTTGTCTATTTTTAACAAAAAGGGATAAACAAGAATTCTTATCTTTGTGTTTGTGATAGTAAAGAATCATTTAAGTATCGGATTATGTTTAAGTTTTTGTTTGTAATATTCTTTTTCTTTATCCTGTTGGTGTTTCTGATGGGTTTCTCCATCTTGCGTACCTTTAAGAACATCTTTTTTGGTAGCGGAAACAGCACTCGTAAGGGAGAACAACGTCGTCAAACAAATAGCAATACTTCCGGACATCGTTCTACGACTACTACCGCCCGGGACGATGATGATGATCGTACACCTTATGTGCACCGTAAGAAGATATTCGCCAAGGATGAAGGGGAGTATGTGGATTACGAGGAAGTTAAATAGAGCTTAGCGTCTTTGCTTAAAGAAACGCTGCATTTCTTCCGCGCACTCTTTTTCAAGGATACCTTTTTTGATAATCGCTTTCGGATGGAAGGCTTGAGGGGCGAATTTGGAGAAACCTCTTTTATCATCGGATGCCCCGTATACGATCGTGCTTAATTGTGCCCATCCGATCGCGCCGGCACACATTATGCAGGGTTCCACGGTTACGTATAGACTACAATTTGTTAGGTATTTCGCTCCTAAGACTCCGGCGGCGGCCGTAATCGCCAACATCTCGGCATGTGCGGTCACGTCGTTCAAGCATTCGGTTTGATTATGCGCCCTCGCTATGATCTGGTTGTTGCAGATGATAACAGCTCCTACGGGAACCTCACCCTCGGACGCTGCCGCACGAGCTTCCACCAACGCTTGCTTCATGAAATATTCGTCATTGAAAGGATTCATCTTCTCATCTCATTTTCGTTGAAAAGAGTCGGATAATCCTCCTCCAAGGTCTTGAGGATGTGAGAAAGGATCGTCTCTCGGTACCAACGGGACTTATTCTCGATCTTGTAGCGTGAAAGGTAACGTTTTACCGCTTTATGCTCTTCGTCATTCAGCATAAAGGTCACTTTGTGTACCCTCGGATGATTGGGGTGAGCCGATGAATATTTACGTTCTTCTCTCATACATTTGCAAATGTACGAGTGAATAGCCGAATAACAAAGAAAATGGCTATATTTGTGCAAATTAATGCGATGGCAAGACAGAACGATATGGGTCGGGAAGGTGAGTCTGAGGCTCGTGCCTATCTGGTAAAACATGGATATAACGTGTTGCATACCAATTGGCATTGGCATCATTATGAACTGGATATTATCGCTGTCAAGGAAGATGAGTTAATCGTGGTGGAGGTAAAGACACGCTCTGAGGATTTTTTGCTTTCACCGGAAGATGCGGTAGACACCAAGAAGATTCGGAGGATTGTCGCCGCTGCGGATGCCTATGTCCGTTATTTTAATATAGACTTACCAGTCCGTTTTGATATCGTGACATTGATCAAGAAAGAGACGGGTTTCCTGATCGACCATATCGAAGATGCTTTCTATGCTCCTTGCCGTTAAAAGATAAAAGTTATGAATATAGAAGAAGTACTTGAATACTGCCTTTCCTTGAAGAATACCATCGAGTGTTTCCCGTTCGATGAGGTATCGCTGGTCTTTAAGGTAGAGAATAAGATGTTCCTGCTGCTTCCTTTGGATGCGGAGGAGCCTCATGTCTCCTTGAAATGCAGTACGGACTATGTGGAAGAGTTACGGGAACGGTATACGGCGGTTGAGCCGGCTTATCATTTTAATAAGAAATACTGGAATAGCATTTATCTGGATCGGGATATGGAGGACGAGGAGGTTAAACGTTGGATCTTCCACTCTTACCGGGAGGTGATCGCTAAACTACCAAAAAATATAAGGGAGATTTATAATGATGAGCACTGATAATGAATCTCCTCGCATCTTGCGTGTGGCGGAAACCACTTCTACGAATAGCCTGCTTCGTGAGCTGGTTATCAAGGAATCTCTTCCGGAAGGAAGTGTAGTTGTCGCTGATTTCCAGACAGCCGGACGTGGGCAGATAGGGAATGTCTGGGAGTCTGAGGCGGGAAAGAACTTGATGTTTAGTACAGTCCTGTACCCTACGTGTATCCCTGCAAATCGCCAATTCTTGATTTCTCAAATAGCGGCCTTGAGCGTAAAAGAGACGTTAGACTCATATACGGATCATGTCACGGTGAAATGGCCGAATGATATTTACTGGAAAGATAAGAAGATTTGCGGAATGTTGATCGAGAACGATCTATCAGGGCATAATCTATATTGCTCCATCATCGGGATCGGCATAAACTTGAATCAAGCGGTGTTTCGGGGAGATGCTCCGAATCCTGTTTCTTTGTTTCAAATAATCGGTAAGGAAGTAGATCGAGAAGAGGTTTTGGACCGTTTCCTCTCGGTATTCTATCGCTATTATTTATCTCTCCTCCAAGAGGAATACGAGGATATTCGTATCCGCTATCAATCCGCATTGTATAGGAGGGAGGGCTATCATGCCTATAGGGATGAGGCGGGAGAATTCGAGGCCTGTATCCATGATATTGAATCAACCGGGCATCTTTTGCTAGCGTTACGGGATGGCAGTATTCGGCGTTATGCTTTTAAGGAGGTTTCTTATTGTAAGTGATGTTTTTGAGCAGCGAAGGTACGTGTTATTAATATATCTAGTTCCAGATAGCTCTATGTATTATTTGCGGAAAATAATATATCTATATACTAAGGTACGTGTACATTATATATAAATCTCTATTTATTAATGAAATTAATCGGAAAATATATATCTTTTGTACCGAACAATAGTGGGTTTGTCTTTGTAATCGGTGGTTTTGTAATGAATAGTCTATTTGATTGATAAGAAAGCCTATATGGCGAGAAAAAAATGATAAAGAAGGGTTGCGCGAATCAAAGAAACGCGTACCTTTGCAAATGATGAATAAAGTCGATCGCCGTTTGTATTGATTTTTAAGAGAGCGATCGTTGTTAAAGAGCTTATTACACTTTAGTATTAATATTAAATTATTTAATTATGAACAAAAAGTTTTCTACTCTTTTAGCTGGTGTTGCGCTTTTAAGTGCGATGTCAGCAAATGCGCAGACAACACCGGCACAAAACGTTTTGCCTACGGCAAATGGTGCTTATTCAATCGGGAAATTAGTTGAGGGTGCTAACTCTGGCCTTTTCCAATTGAAAGATGAGGCATCCGGTAAGGTCTTGTCTATGGACGAAGATGGTGTTTTATCATTGGTTGCGTCTTCCTCTACTTCCACTGGCTTAGCAAACACGCTTTGGTGTGTTACTGTTTCTTCCGAGAATCAGGGTCAAGCTCCTAAGTTTGACTTCATGAACAAGGGTACAGGTCGTATGTTGGATATCACGATGGCTGAAATTCTGAAATCTGAAAGCCAAGTGGATTTGACTCCGACTACAGGTGGAGAAATCGCAGGTTGGGCTTTCTCTAGAACTATTACGAAATTGGAAGATAAGAGACCTTTGTTCTCTTACTTTACAACTGACTCTGTTGTTGGTTTCACTACTACCAATGGTGTGAAAGTCCAGAAATGGGCAGCTAAGGATGTTCAAAATAATACTTTTGCAGCATTTACATTGCAAGCTCCTGGACAGGTTTATTTGAGCGCTAACGAGTTGAACACTATCTTTGGTAACCAAAAAGCTGATGCTGGTGTTAAGTTAGGTTTCGATAAAGATATCCTAGGTACTACTTTAACGAATCCGTTTAACGCTAATAAGTTTGTAGCTGAAGGTGCTGGTGATGCTGATAGCCGTTATTTGTTTGTTTCTGACTTGAAGAAAGAAGCTTATTTGAAAGTTGATACAGCTTATACAAATGAGACTGGTTACAAGTTCTTAGCTTATAACTGGACGAAAAAGGGTGAGACTGGTACAGCTCTAGATGCAGTAGAGAATAGTGCTATTAAAGATCAACACAAGTTCGCTTTCCTTTATTCTCCTGCTTATGATAGCTTGTATATCTATGTAAAACAAATTACATGGAAAGAAGATAACGTTAAGTATTGGGAAGATGCTGCTGCAAATACTGGTGCTAACTGGCGTGTTTCTTTGCAGGATTTGATCAAGAACGAAACTCGTATCTTGACTGTTGACAGCAAAGACCAAAATACTCATATCTCTTTGGGTTACAAGGATTGTACAGCTGTAGAGTCTACTAAGACTTCTTTGAAGGATGGTGTATATTACATCACAAATAAGGCTGGTAAGTATTTGGCTTCTCCGATCTACAGAAATGGTGAGATCGAGTGGACAACTGTTAATGCTAATGAGCAGAATGTAGCTCATATGCCGGCTTATCAATGGGTAATCTTAAAGAAGAACGTAACAGATAAGAATAATATCTCTACTTTAGAGGTTTATAACCGTGAGTTCTCTGATGGTGTTCTTGCTGATTATACTTTGAATTTGAATAAGAAGGCTGGTGCTACTTATTGGTACTTGACAGCTGATGTAAATTCTGCAAATGGTGTTACTATCAATTCTACAGATTCATTGTTCTTTGAACTTGTTCCTGCTGCTTCTGTAGCAGATTCATTGTTAGGTTACAAGAACTTGGATAAAGAAGAGTTGATGATCAACAAGTATACATTCAACTACTGGCATCCGTATGCTACAGACAAATACATCGCTAAGTCTTCAAAAGACTCTACGTTGACTGTATTAGAAGGTAAGACTGCTTTCAATTTGGATACTTTGGTAAATGACGCAGCTGCTGTTAAGGCTCAATATGGTTTCCCTGTTACTGCTGCGGTTGCTAAACGTATCAATGGATTAAAGAACCTTTACAGAACTGTTTATGTAGCAAGTAATGACAATGCTAAAAAGAATATCTGGTCTGTAAATAAGGAAGAGAAATTCAACGTAAGTCAATATTCTACTGACAATAACACGAAATTGACATCTGGTTACTACTTCAAGGAAAATAACCAAATCGATGGTAAGTGCTATCATGCTGTTATTGCTGTAACGAAAGAAGCTGGTAAATATGTGATGAAACTTACTTCAACAAAGGCTGGTGTATCTGACTATGATGGTGCTGCTACATTGAAAGCTCAAATGTTGAACGAGACTAGAACTTCTGCATTCTACATCGCTCCGGATGAGACTCCGTTGTATCGTCAATTCAACAATGCACTTCTTGGTGAGAACGTTGATAATTCAGCAGATAGCTTGATGTTTAAGGAAACTATCCGTGGTGAATATTTGATGGATGAGCATAATGGAAACTTGTTGAACAAGGATGTTGATTACGCAGGTATCTGGGGTGAAGCTAAAGCTGATGGTAAGTTAGCTTTCCGTATTGACACTGCATGGTTAACTCGTGGCGCAGGTAAGGTTAAACCTCAATACTTGGTATCCGCTTATCGTGAGTTGATCGAGGGTGAGAAGATCATTCCTTGTACTGAGACAGGTAAGCACATCACTGCTGATGGTCAAGTTACAGACGACCCATATCAATGTGTACACGCTATTCATGTGAAGACTCCGGCATTTATCTATGGTAAGTATTTGGTTAACTACTCAGACTCTGCTGCTGCTGTTGCAGATCGTAAGGAGGCTCTTAACCCATACTTGTTCAATACGAAGGCTGTTTCTAACAGTAGCTACACTCGTGTAGGTTTCGTTCCTGCTGTTCAATATGGTGATACTTTGTTTGTCTTGACTGGCAAATACAAAGGTATGACTGCTGATCAATTGAAGAATGAGGGTATCGAGGCAATCAGCGCTGACTACCATAAGAACTATGCTAAGTTCATCAATGTATTGACAGGTGACAAGCACAAGAACGTAACTTGGTCATTCCGTTATGTAAATCCGGATAAGGCTGCATTAGCTTATGTAGATGGCGAAGAGGGTGCGAACAACTCATTCTTGATTGAGTCTAATGTATATGGTGCAACTGATAATCAATATCAGACTGTAGCTGGTGATGTTGCTAGTGCGATTGCTCCGACTAAGAAAGCTGCTTGGTTGAAGATGCACAATGGTTGCTTAGTATTGACAGATGCTAGCTCTAGATTTGATGCCGCTAAGACTGGTGGTGATGGTGCATTAGTATTCAATGCTTATCCTAAGACTGATGCTGATGATATGGTAACATCTAACGATAACATCAACAATGTTGAAGGTGTATCTGTAGTAGCTGGTAACGGTACTGTAACTGTTCAAGGTGCTGCTGGTAAGTCAGTAGTTATCACTAACATCTTAGGTAAGGTTGTTGCTGAGACAGTTCTTACTTCAGACAACGCAACTATCGCTGTACCTGCTGGTATCGTAGCTGTAGCTGTTGATGGTGAAGAGGCTGTTAAGACAATCGTTAAATAAGTAGAAAACTGACCGGATTTCCGTAAGGAAAGACACAGTTCATAAGATAGAGCCCCGTCGATGTACTTCGGCGGGGCTTTTGTGCGTTCCCCTACGAGTGTTTCATATTTAAATATAAAAACAAGGTATCTTAGTTTCATTGAGCAAGTATCCTAAGTTCATTGGCGAAGTATCTTAGGCGTATGGGGCGATGAAACTAAGATACTTTTCTCATGAGCACCTTGTGTGAGTATCGGTGTTGTCATATGCGACTACCGGCGTGGATTGTAAGGACTACTCGTGCAGGTTCTAGGCTCTACTGCCCTGTTATTCTTTCTTTTTGATAAATAAATGTCTATATGTGTGACATCCCTTTTCGGTGGAGAGCGTAAAATAGCAGAGGCTGGATGACTGTAAACGGCATTTTTCATTGAAAAAGCCCCCTTTTTGTACGTGATAAGTGGTGAAAGCCTATGCGATAGGTCGCGTTGGGCAACGCCGGTAGTGCCGATGGGCATCGTGAATAGTCAAGAATAGGGTTGTTGATACTTGTGGATGGGCATCATAACCTTGTTACGACCCAGTTCTAACCCCATAAACCCCCTCAAGCAACCCACTAAATATGAATTACAATGAATGAATTCCGCTAGAATGAAAGGCCGTTTTTCGATAAGACGCTGTCATGTAAATGATTGCTGAAATTTTTTCTCGTATTTGAGAATGAACTGTCCATCAGCCCGGAAAAATCGATTCTCCGGGACTTGATATTACAAATTGTCAAAATGGTAAACGTGGTTTAGCTATGGTTTCTCGTTAGTCATATTTATGGGATTCTTGATATGGTATATTGTTTATTCTGCTTATATTTGCGATATCATGGAAGAAAGGAAATGGTTTGAGGAGCTACCGGACTTATGTCCACCTTCGGATGCTATGGCGTGTAGTGGGGTATTTTATAGAATTGCGGAAGGAGATCCTGTGAAATCATTGGATTTCTTCTCGCAAAGAAGATGGCATGATTAAAAAGACATTCGGTGTGGCTCATTATTCTTGGTGGCGATCTTATTGTTTTGATGTAAATAAGGCAAAGGTAATGATGTTATGACTAATTTGTTTTTAGATAGGATCCTAGAGTTTTATGGTGTGCCTCAAATCCTTGTGGCTAAAGATTCTTTTGGTACGCAATACTTATGCCTGCTTTTCGATGATGGGGCTGGATGCAGGTATACGGGTATTAAGATTTCATCCTCTAGGCTGGATGATTATTTGGGAGGAAGGATCGATTTAAGGACTCTTTATCTGAATCCGGAGAATGACAATGAATATTTCAATGTGTCTTATAATGATAATCATTATGAGCTACAGTCTTTTGAGGGAAAGGCCTTGCCGGAGGAAAGGCTTCCGGAAAAGGGATATTTTCATGTGGAATCACGGTCTGAGATCTATACGATAAAGGTTCCTTCCTGCGATAAAAATATATTCCAAGACATTGCCCGAAGGATGGGATGGGTCTGTATGTAACTTAAAACTTCGTTATCATTTCCAAAAAAACACCTATATACCAGCCTTATAACCCTCTATTTGATTTATTCTGCTTATATTTGCGAGTTATCAACAGTTAGGGCGATTTATCAACAAAACAAGCATTGTTTTGATTGAACCCTGTTTGGTTCAGTTTTTAATGTTTAGTTTTGCCCTCGAATTAATTAGGTATAGTATGGGAAAGATTATCGCT
Organism: Parabacteroides sp. AM17-47; assembly: GCF_003434625.1. NCBI lineage: Bacteria > Pseudomonadati > Bacteroidota > Bacteroidia > Bacteroidales > Tannerellaceae > Parabacteroides > Parabacteroides sp. AM17-47. The sequence goes on along the minus strand of NZ_QTLI01000003.1, from coordinate 28,666 downwards.
TTAGCAAATCAGAAAGGTGGAGTCGGGAAGACAACCACCACGATTAATCTGGCTGCGTCATTGGCCGCTCTTGAGAAAAAGGTGCTGGTCGTAGACGCTGATCCGCAGGCGAATGCCTCATCCGGTCTGGGTGTGGACATACGTAATGTAGAACTTTCTATCTATGAATGTCTGGTGAACGGTGAGGACGCGAGTGGCGCTATCACACAGACTGAAGTGGAAGGACTGGATATCATCCCCTCTCATATCGATTTGGTGGGAGCGGAGATCGAGATGCTAAACTTGGAGAATCGTGAACGGATATTGAAGCAGATATTGACACCGCTGAAAGAGAAGTACGATTTTATCTTGATCGACTGCTCTCCTTCTTTGGGATTGATAACCGTGAATGCCTTGACAGCCGCCGATTCGGTGATTATCCCGGTACAATGCGAGTATTTCGCCTTGGAAGGTATCAGTAAGCTGTTGAACACGATCAAGATTATCAAATCAAAGCTGAACCCGGCACTGGAGATAGAGGGATTCCTCTTGACTATGTATGATTCCCGCCTGCGTTTGGCGAACCAGATTTATGAGGAAGTGAAACGTCCGTTCCGCGATTTGGTATTTACTACCGTGATCCAACGAAACGTGAAGTTGAGCGAGGCTTCCAGTTACGGTAAACCTGTCTTATTGTATGACGCGGATTCGAAAGGATCTATCAACCATATGCAGTTGGCACAGGAGATTGTTGAAAAAAATAAAGGATTATGGCAGCATTAAAAAGATCGGCGTTAGGCCGTGGATTAGACGCGTTAATTACGATGGATGACCTGAAGACAGGTGGTTCATCGTCTATTAGTGAGATCGAGTTAAGCAAGATCCAGCCTAATCCAGAGCAACCTCGATCCGTCTTTGAGGAAGAGACCTTGGAGGAGTTGGCTACCTCTATCCGCTCGTTAGGCGTGATACAGCCGATTACGTTGAAGGAAATCGGCCCCGAGCAATATATGATCATCTCTGGCGAACGCCGTTATCGTGCGTCGCTTAAAGCAGGTTTGGAGCGTATTCCCGCTTATATTAAGACGGCGGCCGACGAGAACGTGGTGGAGATGGCTTTGATAGAGAATATCCAACGAGAGGACTTGAACTCTATCGAAATCGCGTTAGCTTATCAAAAATTAATCGATAATTACGGCTTGACCCAAGAGGGGTTGAGCGAAAGGGTTGGAAAGAAGCGTGCTACGATCGCCAATTACCTTCGTTTGTTGAAACTTCCCGCCGAGATCCAAGTAGGATTGAAGGACAAGAAGATCGATATGGGACATGCCCGGGCATTGATCCCGGTGGATGATCCGGAGATTCAATTAGCTTTATATGAGCAGATATTGGCTCAAGGACTCTCCGTTCGTAACGTGGAGGAGATGGTGCGTAATATAGCCGAGGGAATACAACCGGAATTGCCGGAAAAGAAAAAATCGGATCGTAAGCCGATACTTCCGGAAGAGTTTAAATTGCTGAAAGATCATTTGTCCCGTTACTTCAATACGAAAGTCCAGTTGACTTGCAATGAGAAGGGAAAAGGTAAAATTACGATTCCTTTCGCCACGGAAGAAGAGTTAGAGCAATTGATCGGGTTACTGGATAAATTGAAATGAGAAATCGAATCATACTCCTTTTGATCGGATTCATGTGCTATGCCGGGATGGGTAACGCACAGGAGGATAAGACGGAGAAAGCCGTTCCTGCTATAGTTTCCGATTCCGTGGAGGTAGCTGCCCCGGATTCTACCGTGCAAGCCGTCTTGATGGCGGCCGATTCGGTGGGCGTACCGGAAGTGAAGATGAAGCTGGCTTTTAAGCCGAATCCGACAAAAGCGGTCTTGTTCGCCTTAGTTCCGGGTCTGGGACAGATCTATAACCGGAAATATTGGAAATTACCAATCGTTTACGGTGGCTTGATGGGATGTATGTATGCCGTGACTTGGAATAATAAGAATTATAAGGATTATTCGACGGCTTATAAGGATATCATGTATGATGCCGCTAAGAATCTGGAAAATCCGGATGCTTGGAGTAAAAGTTGGCAAGACTTGACTTCCATGGCTCCTGAGGATGCGATTAATAATTCAAATTTCAAGGATCAATTGAAAAGACAGAAGGATTATTTTCGTCGATATAGGGACTTGAGTATAATTATTACGGTCGGGGTGTATGCGTTGAGTATCGTGGATGCCTACGTGGATGCCCAGTTATTCGATTTTGATATATCACCGGATTTATCCTTGCATTTGGAGCCGGTTGTTAGTCCGAAGACGAGTGTCACGCCTCGTACTTACGGATTGAATTGCAGTCTAAAATTCTGATATACATGAAAAGATACCTGCTAGCACTCATTTGTTTAAATTGTTTGGTCTCATTGGTCTATGCGCAGGAAGAGACCCGAATTGAGGAAAAAGATACCTTAAGCTCGCTGGAGTCTGAGGTCGGATTGATTCCGGAAAGCTTGGATGCGAACGTGGATAGTTTGCTCCGTACTTGGCATGTGCAATATTTCTCAAAAAGAGAGGACTTTTGCCATGATGACGACGAGAATGTCTATTTCCCGGATTCGGTCTATATCGACCGCCTGTCTAGGCTTCCCAGCGTGATCGCTTTGCCCTATAATAATATAGTGCGTGATTGTATTGACTTATATGCGGAGCGTAAACGAAATTTAGTGCGTTATATGCTGGGGATGGCGGACTTTTATTTTCCGATAATCGAGCAGGTGTTGGATGAGCATGGCCTGCCTATTGAATTGAAATATCTCGCCGTCGTGGAAAGTGCCTTGAATCCGGTAGCCCTCTCTCGTGTGGGCGCTTGTGGTTTATGGCAATTCATGCTTCCTACGGGTAAGAGCTATGGCTTGGAGATTAATAGCTTGGTGGACGAGCGCCGGGACCCCTTGAAAGCGACCGAGGCCGCTTGTAAGTATTTCAAGGATATGTACGCTATCTATGGGGATTGGAATTTAGTGTTGGCATCTTATAACTGCGGGCCGGGCAACGTGAATAAAGCGATCCGTCGTTCGGGGGGCAAGACGGACTTCTGGGATATCTTCCCTTATTTACCGAAAGAGACTCGTTCATACGTCCCCTTATTTATCGCCGCCAATTACGTCATGAATTATTATTGCGAGCATAACATCTGTCCGATGCAAACCAGCTTGCCGTTAGCCACGGATACGGTCATGGTGAATAATGCCCTACATTTGCAGCAAGTATCGGATCTATTGCAAGTAGATATTGAGACGTTGCGTGCGTTAAATCCACAATATAAAAGAGACATCGTTCCGGGTAATACCCGCCCTTCGGTCTTGAAACTACCTGCGGCGGAAACCTATGCTTTTATCGATAAAGAAGATACGGTCTATACGCATCGGATCGAGGAACTGTTGGCGAATTGCATTTCTGCGAATAACTCTAATGGCTCTTTACCAAGTGGTGCGACCCGGGAAAAAATCACCCACGTGGTATTGAGTGGTGAGAATCTTTATACGATCGCTAATCGCTATGGAGTGACAGCGAAAGATATCCGTAAATGGAACGGGCTAGGCTCCAACCGGGTAGCGAAAGGAAAACGGTTAAGATTATATGTAGATAATGGGGGTGTCGCTTTTGCCTCGGCTTCGACTAAAACGACAGCGAAACCTGCGGAGAGGTCTTCTACCGCTTCAGCCTCGGCTAAAAAGATAACCCAGCCCTCATCTGCCACGGACCAGAAAGGCTTTGTGTCTTACAAGGTACGATCCGGAGATTCCTTGTATTCTATCTCGAAAAAGTATCCGGGGGTTAGTACGGCGGCTTTACAGAAAGCGAATGGTTTGTCCAGTCCTGATATACGTCCGGGTCAGGTATTAAAGATTCCTGTCGGATAGCAGGTTGCTTTTTCGTTTTCAATCTTCTTTTTTTCGTTTTGCTTCAAACAATGAGAGAAGTCGTGAAAAATTGATGTTACTTTGTATTTTGAAAAACTATAGGATATTTATGAGTTCATTTGAGACATCTATTTCACGTAAGCTCCCGCTGGTCAGCTTGATTAGCGCAATCTTTATTATCTATACGAATATTGCGTGGATACCTTGGGAGTTGAGTTTTCTGAGCAAGTCCGAGTACTTTGGGTTCTTTGCGTTTTTCACGTATCGTTTTCTATTTTTCTTGACGTTCATCTATCTGTTGCTTCGCTATAATCTGGGTAAGCTCCAGACATCATTGTTTACGAAACGGTTATGGAAGAATTTCTTGTTTTCCTTTATCGCTTATCTGTTTTATGCGACGATATCTTTCGGGATCTCATTTTGTACTCGTAAGACGGATTGCATGGGAAGTATCTTGATCTTCCAGTTCTTTGTTACTTGTCTGTTGTGTACCTTTATCGGATATATATCGATGCTTTTCACCAAGCAACGGGAAAAAGAGCAAGAGATAGAGAAGTTGCGCATCGAGAGTTTGCAGAGTCGGTGCGATGCTTTGGCTAACCAAATAAATCCTCATTTCTTTTTCAATGCCTTGAATGGGATCTCCTCCTTGATCCGGAAAAAGAACGATGAGCATACGTTATCTTATGTGACAAAGTTATCTGATATTTTCCGTTATATCTTACAGAGTGATAAAAGAGGGTTGGTTGCCTTGAAAGAGGAATTGATGTTCATTGAGGCTTTCCGCCATGTGATGGAGGTGCGTTTTGCCAATAAGCTGACTTTTACGATCGACATTCCCGAAGATAAGTGGAATTTGCGGATACCGGTTCTTTCTTTGCTTCCTTTGGTGGAGAATGCTACCGTACATAATATTATTGATAGTGATCATCGAATGGATATACGGATAGAGTTGAATGAGCGAATGGAATTAGTCGTTACGAACCCTATTTATCCAAAGTTGACACCTCCCGATACAAATGGGACTGGACTAAAGAATTTGGAAAACCGTTTTTTACTGTTAATGGATAAACAAATAAGGGTAGAATCAGATGAACAAATGTTCAAGGTCTATCTTCCTTTAAAATAATGCTATATGAAAATATTGATCGTAGAAGACGAGACTGCCGCCTATGAGAATTTGGCAGATATGATACTGAGCTTGGATTCTTCCATAGAGATAATGGGGAATACGGAGAGTGTCCGGCAAACGGTTCGTTGGCTGCAAGCCAATCCGAAACCGGATTTGCTATTTATGGATATTCATTTGTCGGATGGTTCCGCTTTCGCGATCTTTGATCAGATAGAGGTGGAGACTCCGATTATTTTTACGACAGCGTACGACCAGTATGCGATTGATGCGTTTAAGGTGAATAGTATAGACTATCTATTAAAACCCGTAAAACCAGAGGAACTAAACCGCTCATTAGAGAAATTCAGTAGATGGAACCAACAGGATGTCTTACACTATTTATCTCAATTAACGCAATTGTCTTTAAGCCCGAAATATAAGGATAAATTGTTGATACCTGTCAAGGATAAACTATTGCCTATTGGTTTGAATGAGGTATCTTGTTTCTATACGGCGGATAAGAATACTTATATTTATTTAAGGAATGGAGGTTCGTATCCGTATGCTAAAACATTGGAACAAATTATATCTTCGTTGAATCCGGCGGAGTTTATTCGTGCGAATAAACAGTTTATAATTTCCCGTGACAGTGTAAAGGATATTACGATTTGGTTTGATAGCCGTTTATTAGTCACTCTCGATATAGAAGTCCCTGAGCGAATTTATATTAGTAAAAATAAAGCATCCGAGTTTAAGTCTTGGATAGTCAGTCAAGAATAGTACTTAATATCAATGCCGGTTCATTAAGAATCGGCATTTTTTTGCTGTTTTCGTGTTGAATCCCGTTTTTTTCCCTTTCGTCATAAACTAGAAACTATCTATTATATAATTCACCATCTTTGTAACAGAAACAAAGAGATGTATTGATGATATGTAAGTTGATATTTCTCAAAGTTATCATACTATAGAATAGGTTAATGGTTTGGTAAAAGGATTAGTCTGAAGTCGAAAGAATGTTTAGGCTATCTTGATTAGGATTGGTTGGTTGTTTTGTTATGTTATTGATTTTTTAATAGGTAAATTTTAGGTATTATGAGAAAGTTATTTATGGCAGTAGCGATTTTAGGTATTAGTGCTACAGTAAGTTTTGCGAAAGCGCAATGTGTGAATGAAAATGGTAATAAAGAACCGTTTGCGGTAGAGTTCGGCAAATTAAGTTCTTATTTGGATTTGACCCCATCTCAGATGGATGAGGTATATGACATTAATGAATATTTTAAAGGACAACAAAAGGAAAGCTTGAGTAGAGACACGAAACGTCAGGAGGAGCGATTGCAGAAAGCTGTTTATGGAAATCTGAAATTGATGAAAAGTGCTTTGAGCGATAATCAGTATCGTAAGTATGTCACATTGTTGAATGTTACTAATAATAATAACCGATTAACTGGCGCTGTGACATTTACGGATATTTACTTGGCTGATAATAAATGAGTGTAACCTTAGCTTGATGTGATGTTGACAAGAAGGCGGTTTCTGTATGGTACGGAAATCGCCTTTTTTCGTGATAAGTACTCAATTTTTCGCCTTGCGCCGGATGCTGTACTAGTGTTTGGATATTGTTTGTAATATTGCGAAAGACGAATAATAATACTTGATGGAAATGCTATATAATAATAGAGTTACGATTTGTACTTGTGCCTCCCGCTCTTTTATAGATAAGGAGAAAGTGGTAAAGGTGGCGGCCTTTTTAAGGCAAGAAGGATATGATGTGGTAGTAGAGCCTGATCTATGTGAGAAAGTGAGGGAGAGAACATCGGATTTGCCGGATGTCGCCTCATCCACGATTATCGCTTGCTATCCGAGGGCGATCCGTTCCCTTTTCGCTTCCGTGGGAATGGAAACTTCTCGTGTATTGGATATCCGGAATGAGGGTATGGAAGCGATTTTGGATTCTTTCGGATTCGCATATGAGGTTAGTCCCGTAGAAATAGAGGAAGAGGAGGTTATTCGCCAGTCGGTATCTTCTTTTCCGGTCAAGATTGGTGTCGATGCTTGGTATCCTACATTGGATAAAGAACGTTGTACGGACTGCGGTAAATGCCATGACTTCTGCCTGTTCGGTGTTTATACGATAGAAGACGGTGTCGTAACTGTAAAACAGCCCCAGAATTGTAAGAATAATTGTCCGGCTTGTGCCCGGATGTGCCCGAATAAAGCGATTATATTTCCCAAATATGAGAAATCTCCGATCAATGGGGGTTTGAAGGATGAGGAATTGGCGGTTTCCATCGATGCGAAAACGGTTTATGCGGATACACTTCGGGCACGTTTGGCACAACGAAGAGCCGGTGTCTCTTTCTTGAAAAAAGATAATCAATGAGATTTAACGAATACATAGCGACTGCAAGGACCTCTTCACGGATATTCAAGGAATGTTCGCCTCGTCTGATATGGAAGTTCATGTACAATTTCGGTTGGCGTAATTTTCGGAACATGGCCGCATTTGAGAAGCGACAAGCATTAGGCGCTCCGTTTTTCCCCGCATTCGTGATGATATCCATCACGGAGAGTTGTAATTTGAGTTGTAGCGGTTGTTGGGTCTCTGCCGGTGGCAGGAAAGCCCTCTCTATAGCCCAATTGAATGGTATTATAACCGAAAGTAAAAGACAAGGTTCTTATTTTTTCGGGATACTGGGAGGAGAGCCTTTGATGTATAAAGGTCTGTTGGAAACCATGGAGAAACATTCGGACTGCTACTTCCAATTGTTTACCAACGCTACTTTGCTGACAGAAGAGGTGGCCTTTCGCTTAAAAAAGATGGGAAATGTTACTCCTCTGATCAGTATCGAAGGATTGAAAGACGAGAGCGATATCCGCCGTGGGAAAGATGGCGTATTGGATCGTACGATCCGTGGAGTGCGTGCCTGTCGGAAAGCCCGTTTGATTTTCGGTGTAGCTGCCAGTATATGCCGGAGTAATTATGAGGATTTGGTGAGTCGGGCCCATATCGAACGGATGGCTAGGGAGGGTACGCTCTATTTGTGGTATTATATCTATCGTCCGGTGGGAGCGGTTCCTAATGTGGAGAATGCGTTGACTAAGGAGCAAATTAGGGATTTCCGTCGGTTTATTGTCGAGCAACGGAGGGATGCGCCCTTGTTTATTATCGATACTTATTGGGATGATAAGGGAAAAGCCCTATGTCCGGCGGCGACGGGTATGAGCCATCATATATCTCCGTCGGGGGCGGTCGAGTTTTGCCCGCCTTTACAGATGGCTAGGGACTTTATTAATGGGGATGCCTCAAACTTGGTGGAGCTATTCCGTGATTCAATGTTTTTGGCGGATCTGCGGAAAATGACAGCCGAGACATCCAGAGGCTGTATCCTTTTGGAAGATCCCGGAAAAATGTGGAGATTCTTGGAACAACAGGGTGCGATAGATACTACGACTCGGGGTACGGTAAGGGAGGAATATCAGAAAATGAACCCGGTTCCCGGTCATGATATGGAAGGGGAGGAGATTCCCGAGCAGAATGTTTTTTACAGACTCTTGAAGAAGAAATACTTTTTTGGATTTGGAGCTTACGGTTAATCTTTGAGTACGCATGGAAAACAAACTGATACATAACATACCGGCATCTTATGCTGAACGGGATGAATTGCGTAATCGAATTCAAGCATTTGTGGACGATTTAACGATCCAGCCCCCACTGTCCTTGGACGATTTGTCGAACTTCGCGGATCAATTGATTCGTGAGTATGCACTAGACGTAGAGGTAAGAGGGTGGCTGATGGTAGAGATCCATAATCAAGTATGGAAGGAAACGGTCGCTTCCATTCCCTATGAGAGACGTGTATTACTACTACCTAAGTGTTTGAGTAATTCTGCTAAATGCCAGGCGGAAATTGATGAATTAGGTCTTTTATGCCATCGATGTAGTCATTGTTCGATTCCCGATCTTCAAGATAAAGCGGAAAGTCTGGGCATAATGAGTATTGTAGCGGAAGGTTTTACTTCCGTGGTAGGCTTGATACAGAATCGGGTAGTTGATTCAGTGATCGGGGTAAGTTGTTTGGATTCCTTGGAAAAAGCTTTTCCCTTGCTTATCAGTAATGCTGTTCCGGGCTTGGCTATACCCCTAAATACGTCCGGATGTAAGGATACCCATGTTGATTATGAATATGTGATTCGTATGATGGGGATGCGCTCGGATAATGAGGCTAGGCTGTTGGATTATGATGGATTACGAGCGGATTTGAAAAGATGGTTCTCGAAAGAGAATTTAGCAGGCCATTTCTCTCCGGCTAAAGACCAAACCTCTTCGGTCGCCTTAGAATGGATGGGCGGTGAAGGCAAGCGATGGCGTCCTTATTTATTGGCGGCTACTTATCTGGCTTTGACCGGGGGGGCTGAGGTTCCGGACGATGTACAGCGGGCCGCTATTGCGGTGGAATGTTTCCATAAAGCCTCTTTAGTGCATGATGACATACAAGATAATGATAAGGAGCGGTACGGTAAACCAACGATAAATGCTTTGTATGGTGTGCCTATAGCGATTAATGTCGGTGATATCTTATTGGGTGAAGGCTATCGGCTTTTATCTCTGTGTGATGCGAGAGCACTAACAGCGGTGGCTGCTGATGCGCATATAGCGCTTTGTAAAGGACAAGGAATGGAACTGGAATGGAGCGTTTCCCCTCGCCCTTTGACATTGGATTGGGTATTGGAAATATTCTGTAATAAGACAGTCCCTGCCTTCGAGGTATCCTTGGTATTAGGATTGATCTGCGCAGGTGATGACGAGGTGCTTCGTCGGATCTTTCATCAGTATTCCCGGGCATTGGGTATCGCGTATCAGTTATTGGATGATATAGAGGATTTTAAGGATGACCGGCCGGTAGCGTTAAGGCCCTCTGCCGTATTAGCCGTGCTTTGTGAGCAAAATCCGGAACCTGTATTTACGCGTTCCCTTTTGGAATGTGAGAATTTGAAGGCTTTCTTAGGCCGTTCGGAGAATAAGCCGCTTTTGCGAACGACTCTTGAACGGGTCGGGCAGATGGCAGATACATATCATCAAGCTGCGTTGACAGCTTTGCATGAGATCAAGAATGTGGAGTTAAAACGACTTCTTTTCCGGGTAACCGAACGAATCTTGAAATAAATGACTGTTTGAGATGAAAACTACGATATCAACAAGATTGATGCATACCCTTTACGGAGGGAAAAAGCGGTTGGGAAGTGAGGCTCTTCTGCGTTTATCGTGCTTTGTCGAATCCCAGAAGACCGAGGGGGATACTTTCGTAAACAAAAGTGGAGAGGTTGATTTGTACTATACTTCGTTCGGCTGGCTTCTGTCATACGTATTGGGCATTGATTTGAGTATGGAGAAAAGGAGATCTTATTTGGAAAAGCAGCCTGTAATGTCGTTGGATTTGGTTCATTACGCAGCCTATATGCGTTGTGTATTGCTACATCGGTTGATGAAAGAGGGAAAGTTCCGTTTTCTATTGGGGGCAATGCGTCCGATGCCGATTAGGAGTCTTACTTCTTTTATGGACCTGCCTCATGATGACATATGGTCTCCTTATACCCGGTTTATTTGGATGTCTTTATTGGAAGATACACAAAATAAGGAAAACGAAAAAAAGGCCGTCTTGGAAAAGCTAAGGTCTTATCGTGTAAAAGGAGGAGGCTACTCGAATTTGCGGGATCGGGAGGTCGCTACGACAAACGCTACGGTCGCAGCCCTTGCGATTATCGGACAATTGGAGGGCTATAAGCCGATCGACGATCTTTTTTATTTACGGGATACGCAGGATGAGACCGGTGGTTTCAAAGCTGGACGAGGAGCTCCTGTTCCGGATCTTCTTTCTACGGCTACGACCCTTTTTCTTATGGGATGCTATGATATACGACCCGTTAGGCCAGTTCATGATTTTATTGAGGCTCATTGGTTGGATTCGGGTGGTTTCTCGGCGACACTGCTGGAAGATAGTAGTGATGTGGAGTATGTGTTTTATGGATTATTGGCATTAGGAGCGTTATGAGAACAGAACAGGTAAATGAAATGATAGCGGACATTACCCGGCAACTTTTACAGAAACGGTCGTCCGATGGAGTCTGGAGGGGGTGTTTATCTTCAAGCGCAATCTCGACATCTGTCGCTATTTTTGCTTTATATCAAATCGACTCGGATACGTATGAGCCATATATAAGGAAGGGAGCCGGATGGTTGAAGAAAACGATGCGTGCGGATGGTTCTTGGGGGGATAGCGTGGAAAGCCCTTCTAATATGACAGCTACCCTGCTTTCGTATGCTTCTTTATATGCGGTGGATATACCGCCTCATGAGACAGAAACCTATTTGAAGGAACGTTTAGGAGGGAATACGGATGAGGATATCGTACAGGGGGTTCTCTCTTATTATGGAAAAGACTTGACTTTCTCCGTTCCTATTTTAGTTATGTGTGCGTTGGCGGGAGTTATTACACATTGGGATCGTATCCCGCAATTGCCTTTCGAGCTTTCCGTGTTACCTCAACGGCTGTTTCGCTTTCTGCGATTACCGGTCGTTAGTTATGCGATACCTGCCTTAATAGCGGTGGGAATCCTTCGTTATAAAAAGGGAAAACGGGATTTTTTATCATCTGTTCGGGAGTCGTTTATAGGGAAATCCTTACGTGTATTAGAGAAGTTGCAACCCAGTCATGGTGGTTTTCTGGAAGCTGCCCCATTGACCGCTTTTGTTAGTATGTGTATGAGTGGGGCCGGTTTCCGGGAACATGCGGTAACACAAAAGGCCGCTCAGTTCTTGATAAAAACGGTTCGTCCAGATGGCGCTTGGCCGATTGATACGGATTTGTCTTGCTGGGTTACCTCTTTAAGTATAAAAGCATTAGGGGAAGACTTGGAGGATAAAACTTTTTTTATTGAACGGATAAAGCGGAATGCTTTTGCGTTTAGGCATCCTTTTACGGGTGCCAAGGAAGGTGGTTGGGGATGGAGTGATCTTCCCGGGTCTGTGCCTGATGCGGATGATACTTCCGGTGCGCTGGTCGCTTTGCATGTCTTAACTGGCGGGACTTATAGCGAGGAAGTAGGTAAAGGTGTGGAGTGGCTTTTAGCTTTGCAAAATGAGGATGGGGGAATGCCTACTTTTTGTAAAGGTTGGGGAAAACTCCCTTTCGACCGGAGTAGTCCCGATATCTCTGCGCATTCACTTTTGGCTTTCGAGCTTTGGCTGGATGCGCTCCCTAAGGAATTGAGGGTTAAATGCCGGAGGAGTATCCGTCGGTTATTGGGTTGGATGTGGAAGATTCAGTCATCGGATGGTTCATGGACTCCTTTATGGTTTGGAGACCAAGATGCGAAGGATGAGCGTTCTCCTGTTTATGGTACGGCGATGGCAGTGGAATATTTGTCGACTTCCCGGAATCCATTGGCTCGGAAGTTGGCAGAGAATGGTCTCCGGTATCTTTTAGCTTCTCAGAATGAGGATGGGGGATGGGGAGGTGCTCCCAAGGTTGCCTCAAAAATCACTTTGACAGCCCGTGCGTTAAGTGCCTTGGCTTCTTATCCCGAAAGTGATCTTAAATCGATGGAACGAGGCTTTGATTATTTATATGGTATGTATCAAAGCGGACTATTGTTCCGTCCCGAACCTATAGGGCTTTATTTTGCCCGTCTTTGGTATTCGGAGGAATTGTATAATCACACATTTGTGCTGAATGCGCTGAAGAAGTTGAAACAACGAATAAAATAAGATAGATCGTGAAAGAGAGAAAGACCTTATTAATAACGGTTGCTACGGTATGTATTTATACCGCTATCCTCGTAGGGTGGCATTTGTATGTCCCTCGTGAGAATCTTACGATTCAGGTTCCCGGAGCGGATAATCGCCCGGAGGGATTGGCTCGTAAAGCGAATGATGTCGTGATCGGTGAATATTTCATGAAATATGAGGAGGAGCCTCCTTCCGGACTTACGGGGGAATGGACTGGATTTAGAGGGGAGCGTTTTGATAATGTAGTTGAGACTCCGGACAAGATCAATACCGAGGCGGGAGATTACCCCGTAGTATGGAGCTTTGAGACAGGTGAAGGACATGCGGCCCCTGTGATCTATAAGGGCAGGGTATATGTATTGGATTATAATGAGTCCTTGAACTCTGATGCTTTGCGTTGTTTTTCCTTGGAAAGTGGTAAAGAGCTATGGCGGAGATGGTATAGGGTTCCTATGAAACGTAATCATGGCTTTTCGCGTACGGTTCCGGTTATACGTGACGAGTATGTGATAACGATCGGTCCTCAAGGGCATGTAATGTGTTGCGATCCGGTGACTGGTGACTTGAAATGGGGTATTGATATGCAAAAGCAGTTTAAGACGGAAGTCCCTTTCTGGTATACCGGGCAGTGTCCTTGCGTAGATGATGATGTTTTGGTTTTGGCTCCGGCCGGTGAAGAGACTCTGTTGGCGGGTGTGGATTGTCTTACGGGTGAGATCGTGTGGAGTACTCCGAATACATTGGGTTATAAAATGTCGCATTCTTCTGTAATGCCGATGAGTTTGAGTAATAAGAGAACATATGTTTATGCCGGAGTAGGAGGTGTTTGCGGCGTATCGGCGGAAAAAGCGGATCGGGGTACTCTCTTATGGGATACAAAAAAATGGCAGCCTTCCGTGATCGCTCCGTCTCCATTACGTTTGTCATCAAGCCGGATATTCCTTGTGGCGGGCTATGGGACGGGAGGGGCTCTCTTACAAGTGGATAAGGCAGGATCGAAGTGGACCGCTACGGTTTTGGACCAGTATAAAGCGGATAAGGGCTTATCTAGCGAGCAGCAGACACCTATCCTATATAATGATATGATCATTAGCGTGATGCCGAAAGATGGTGGGGGATTACGTGGTAAACTGGTCTGTTTCTCGCCTACGGATTTGCATAATCCAATTTGGAGTTCCGCTGCGGATGAACGTTTTGGACTTGGTCCTTATTTAGTTATCAATAAGCATCTGTTTGTTTTCAAGGATGATGGTGAATTATATGTATATGAGATACAGTCTAAAGCGATGAAACTCTTGAAAAAACAACGAGTCATGGACGGTGTAGATGCTTGGGGGCCGATGGCCTATGCGGATGGGATGCTTGTACTGCGGGATGCTCATACGGTTAAATGTCTAAAAATCGTATGATCAAGTAAATAAGATAATCAATTCTAAAAGATAAAAGGTATGGAACCGAATCAAGATAATGGAAATAGAATATCGCGCAAGAGTTTTTTGCGTATTTGTGGTTCTGTCATAGCGGGTGGAAGTATATTGGGGGTTACCGGTAACCTGTTATGGAAGATGTTTACGAGGCCGGATGATATTTTTTATGGGGTGGATAAAAAGAGTACTACCATAAATCGTAGTCATGTGAATAATATTGTATCCCCTTATAGGAAGGTTTCCGCATTTAAGATATCAGACCAGATCGACGCTTTTGATTTGTATGAAGGCCGGTTGATTGTTGCTGCGCCAAACAATATTTATGTGTATGAACCCTCCGGGGCATTGGTGAGTAACTTTCCGGTCGGGAGTTCTGTACGGGATGTTACGGTGGATGATGATCGTGTTTATCTTTTGTATCCTACGAGGGTGGAAGTCTATGATCTGGAAGGCGGATGGATACGGGATTGGGAGGCTTGCAGCGAGGAGTCTGATTATTGTTCGTTGACGGTTTTATCAGGGAATGTCTTTGTTACGGATGCGGCTAATAAAAATATTTGTATGTATACGATTGAAGGAGGTTTTGTGAAGTTTATTCAAAGTCCGTCCGGTTTTATCGTGCCCAGCTATTCTTTTGGTATTACGAATATAGATGGAGTGGTTTACTGTTCGAATCCGGGAAGACACCTTGTGGAAAGTTATTCACCGGAAGGCGAGTATATCTCCTCATTTGGCAAACCGGGCGGTGCTGCCGGCCTATTTAGCGGATGCTGTAACCCAGTCTATTTAGCGGGTACACCCACAGGAGAGATTATCACATCTGAAAAGGGGATTCCTCGAATCAGTTGTTACGGAAAGAATGGCGAGTTCCATAGTGTATTATTGGATGAAAAAGCATTGGGAGGTGGCCATGCCGCTTATGAGGTGAGAGTTTGGGATGACAAGTTGGTGGTTGCCGGTAAAGATGCGTTATCGATATTTCAATATGATAAAAAGCTGGCGGTACAGACCGCATGTTCAACTTGTGGTATTGATTGTCCTTTGAAGATAGGTGTTACGATTTAAGGAAGAATATGGAACAGAAGAAAGATCATCCGAAAAATAGTCCGATTAAACGGCGAGAGTTTTTCAAGCTTTGCGGTTCGGTGGTTGCCGGAGGAACGATCCTAGCGGTTGCCGGCGGTATGGCCCGGAGGGTGGAAGGAACGGAGGCTAGTTTATTCTGGCAAATCGATCCGAATGTATGTACGCAATGCGGACGTTGCGAGACACATTGCGTGTTACCTGTCTCGGCCGTAAAATGTATTCATGCGAATAAGGTATGCGGTTATTGTGATTTGTGCGGAGGCTATTACCGAACGAACGTGAAAGAGCTGAATACTGCCGCTGAGAATATGATGTGCCCGACGGGTGCCATCCTGCGTAAATTCGTGGAAGACCCCTATTTTGAATATACGATCGATGAGGATCTTTGCAATGGCTGCGGCAAATGTGTGAAAGGATGTAGCTCTTTTGGAAATGGCTCGCTCTATTTACAGATTAAACAGGATTTGTGCCTGAATTGTAATGAATGTCAAATATCTACCGTATGCGCATCGGGTGCTATAACGAGAGTTCCGTATGCGACGGCTTATAAATTAAAAGGTTAATCGGATGAAAAAGCTTTTATCAATAGGGACCCTACTCTTTTCGTGGGTGATGCTTCAGGCACAAAACCGGTTTCCGAAACCGGATTTTGAGTCTGGTTACCAATATCCGGAATTACATTATGCCATACCCAATGAGACCTTGTGGGTGGTATTGGATCTATTTATGTTGGTACTTTTGATGAGTATCGTGGTATGGGCGGTATATAAGAAACATACCCGTAAGCCTATTTTCTGGGTTTCGGTTATCTCGGTAGCTTATTTTGGTTTTTTCCGGAGTGGCTGTGTCTGTAGCATCGGCTCGATACAGAATATAGCGTTGGCCATGGTGGATTCTACTTATCATTTACCGTTGACGGTATTGTTATTTTTTATCTTGCCAATATTATTTGCTTTTTTGTTCGGGCGGGTATTCTGTGCGGGTGTATGTCCGTTTGGGGCCCTACAAGAATTGGTGAACGTCAAGAACTACCGAATCTCGAAGGCAGTTACGGCTACGTTGGGAATAATCCCTTGGTTATATCTTATATTCGCCGTTTTATACGCTGTGACGAGAAGCCGTTTTATCATCTGTCAGTTCGACCCGTTTATTGGTATCTTCCGTTTAGGAGGAGATGTGGGACTTCTTTTGTTCGGGGCCTTGTTGCTGATTTTATCTGTTTTCACAGGGAGGCCGTTTTGTCGTTTCTTATGTCCTTACGGAGCGTTATTAAGTCTTTTCTCTTCGGTGTCTATCTGGAAAATTCGTCTTTCCCGAAAAGCATGTATCAATTGCGAACTTTGCCATAATTCGTGTCCTGTGGATGCGATCCGCTCTCCTTATGCGAACAAGGTAAAAGAGAGCCGGAAAGAAGGTGTACGGAGACTTTTAGGTTATTTGGTCGTATTGCCGTTGATGATCGCGGCGGGGGCTTTCTTGATGCGTTCGGCAAGCTCGGATTTGAGTCGGGCAAATAAGGATGTGCGTTTGTATGATATGGTGGAACGGCATGAGGCGAATCCGGAAGAGGAGCTGTCTTTAGAATTGGAGGCTTTTTACGGACAAGGGCGTACCTTGGAAGAGCTGACGAGTGCGTATGAGGCGAAATTGGACGAATTTCGTTTTTATTCCACGATAGCGGGAGGTCTGATCGGTTTGGTAATTGGTTTGGCCTTGATCCGCTTGTCCGTAAAGCGTACCCGTAAGCAATATGAGATCAATCATGCGGCTTGCGTGGCTTGTGCCCTGTGTTTCAGTTATTGCCCTCAGAATAAGAATAGTGTTGAACTGCGTAAATCATCAGAATCATGAATAAGGATATTTACAGAAATATAGCTGCGGTTACGGCTATCTTTATTATTTCGTTGTCGGTCATGTTGATCACGAATTATTTTCAAGTGAGGGGCGTTACGCCGCTTCAGACCGAGGTGGTGGAGACCTTGAAGCTACTGAACGATACGAATCCGGATAATCCGGAATTGCAAGAACAGATACGCCAATTGGATTTATTAGCTCGCAGGGCTTATTTTATACAAGCGGATCATTTGAAGTTGGGTGTTTATATCTTATTGGGCATGGTAGCCGTGTTCGTTGTCTGCTTGCGTTTTTATTTTAAGGGGGAGATGCATATCCCGGATAAGGAAATCGATCCGATCGACGAATGGATGCTGAAGTCTAAATCCCGTAAATATATAACATGGAGTATGTTCGGGTTGGTCGGAGTCTCTTTATTTTTCGTGTTCTTATCATCTCCTTTCTTAGCAACGGAGAAGACCGAGAGTGTGGCGGAGGAAACACTAATAGCCGAGAGTACGCAAGTTGAGCCTGATAGTGAGGTGATAGAACCGGCTATAGATATCGAAGAGCCGATGAATGAAGTAATTATAGATACCACTAATGATGTGACTCCGGTAGAAGAGGCTTTTCCCGCAACCAGTGAAGAGCCTCAGCCGGTAGTCCCTAAAATTACGCATAATGCGTTTAGGGGGAATTATTCAAACGGTGTGTCTGCGGCTAAGGGGATACCGGTGAAATGGGATTTGGGTAGTGGTACCAATATCGCTTGGAAAAAGGAAATACCCAGACCCGGCCATAACTCGCCGATCATTAACGGTAATCATGTGTTTTTTACAGGAGCGGACGAGCAAGCTCGTGAGCTGTATTGCTATGATCTGACAACCGGTGAGCAGCGATGGAGTTTGGCGGCTACGAATATTCCGGGTTCGCCCTCCGTGATGCCGAAGGTGACGGAAGACACGGGCTTGGCTTCCTCTTCCGTAGCGACCGATGGGAATCGGGTATGCGCTATCTTCGCTACCGGTGATGTGGTTTGTGCGGATATGGATGGTAAACAGCTATGGGCTAAGAATCTGGGGGTTCCGGATAATCATTATGGTTTCGTATCCTCTCTCCTTATTTTCGGCAATACGCTTTTCATACAATACGATAATAATAAAGATCCGAAACTGATCGCGTTGGATGTAGCTAACGGTAACCAGCGTTGGGTGAAGAACCGGCCGGGAAAAATCTGTTGGAGCTCTCCCTCTATTGCTTACGTGAATCGGAAGCCCCAGTTGATTCTAATGGGTAACCCAGCGATAACCGCATACGACCCGAATTCCGGTGAGCAATTGTGGCAGGTGGATTGTATGGGAGGCGAGGTATGTTCCTGTCCGTGTAGTATCGACGGGGTGATATTCGGAGCTAACGAATACGCCAAGCTAGTGGCGATTAATGGCGCGGACGGAAAGGTTCTGTGGGAAAGCTCGGATTATCTGCCAGAGGTATCCAGCCCGGTAGCGACAAAAGATCATTTGTATGTGGCGACGAGTTATGGCGTCCTTGCGGCTTATGATACAAAGACCGGTGCGTTGGCTAAAGAACATGAGTTGAATGTAGAGTTTTACTCTTCCCCGATGATCGTGGAAGGCAAGCTTTATCTTTTCAGTAATGACGGGAAGATGCATATTTTCTCCACGGATAATGAATTTAACCTGTTGAGTTCTTTTGAGACCGGAGAACGTACGATGGCTACTCCTGCTTTTACGGATGGAAAGATCGTGGTGCGTACGGAAAAGAGTATTTATTGTGTAGCGATGAATTAATATGGCATGTGATAATTGTAAAAATAACGGGATCCGGACAAAAGAGGCGATGACAGCCCGGGTAGATGCGATCATCGACCGGATCGGTACGTCACGACGGGATATTATACCACTATTGCAGGCTTTGCAGGATGAGTTTAGTTACCTGCCTTCAGATGCATTATTGCGTGTATATGAACGAACGGAGATCGATCGTGCCCAGTTGATAAGCGTCTCTACCTTCTATTCCCAGTTTCGCCATGTCCCTTATGGGAAACATATCATTAAGGTTTGTACCGGTACGGCTTGCCATGTAAAGGGCGCGAATAATGTATATGACGCTTTCCGTCGGGAATTGAAGATGGAAGAGGATCGTATAACGACAGCCGATCAGGAATATTCGATAGAAAAGATTGCGTGTTTAGGATGTTGCGCCTTGGCTCCGGTCGTGCAGATCGACGAGAAGATTTACGGGCATGTACAACCGGGTAGGGTCAATGAGGTACTCGATGAGTTCCGGATATATAACCAAGAACATGAGCGGGAAGAGGAAGGCAATGCTACTCGTCAGATCGTGGGGGAGATCCGTTTAGGGATGGAGAACTGCTGTCAGGCAAGTGGGACATCAGAGATTTATCAGGCGGTTATCAAGGCCTCCGATGAGTTGGGGATCGAGGTCAATATCAAGCCGGTATCTTGTGTTGGAGCCTGTAACCAAGTGCCTTTGATCGATGTAGCTCATCCGGACGGTTCTATCGAACGTTATCCGAACGTAAGGCCGGAGGAGATCAAAGAAATCTTATTACACCATTTCCAACCGGCAAGCCGTTTGAGGCGTTTAAAGAATTCGATCTTGAATCATATAGACATGTTTCATACGGATACGACTTGGGATAATATTCTCTGGAAATCAGAACAGGAACGGACTGGTGCGATCAACACGTTCTTGTCTGGACAAAAACGGGTCTCTACGGAAGGATATGGACTGATGTCGCCGTTGGATATTGATGAGTATATCGCACGAGGAGGTTTTGAGGCATTGAAAAAGGCGATTACGTCGAAAAGTCGTCAAGAGATTATCGATACGATTTTACGGAGTGGTCTTCGTGGACGGGGCGGCGGCGGTTTCTTGACCGGTCGTAAATGGGAACTCGTGGCGGCTTCGGATCAGCCTGAAAAATACGTGATCTGTAATGGAGACGAAGGTGATCCGGGTGCGTTTATGGATCGTATACTTCTGGAATCTTATCCATTAAGGGTTATAGAGGGTATGATTATAGCCGGATATGCCGTAGGTGCGAAGGAAGGAATATTCTATATCCGTGCGGAATATCCGCAAGCTGTTATCCGTACCCGGAAAGCGATAGAGTTGTGTCGGGAGAGAAATTGGGTGGGAGATCATATCTTTGGAAGTGACTTTTCTTTTGAGATTTCGATATTTGAGGGAGCGGGCGCTTTTGTCTGTGGAGAGGAAACCGCTTTGATCGCCTCCATTGAAGGGGAGCGAGGTTTTCCGCGGCAACGGCCGCCCTATCCGGCCGTGGAGGGATTGAACAAGCGTCCTACCTTGATCAATAATGTAGAAACTTTGAGCCAAGTTTCGTATATAGTCAATCATGGGGCTGATGAATATCGGAAGATCGGTACTGAGAATAGCAAGGGTACGAAAGTATTCGCCTTGGCGGGTAAGGTTCGTCATGGTGGTTTGATAGAGGTGCCGATGGGGACGACCTTGAACCAAATCATCGAGGATATAGGCGGTGGTGTGGAAGGCGGCGAGAAATTGAGGGCCGTACAGATCGGTGGCCCTTCGGGTGGTTGTATCCCCGCTCATCTATGTGATGCGAAGGTGGATTTTGACGCACTTATCCAAATGGGAGCGATTATGGGTTCCGGGGGAATGGTCGTATTGAGCGAGAGCAATTGTATGGTGGATGTGGCTCGTTATTTCTTGGCGTTTACTTGTAATGAGTCTTGCGGGAAATGTACATTCTGCCGTGTCGGCATTCGTAGGATGTTGGATATACTGGATAAATTATGTACCGGGAAAGCGGAGATGGCGGATATTGATAAGCTGGAGGAGTTGGCCTTGAGCGTGAAGAAAGCGGCTCTTTGCGGATTGGGGAAGACAGCGCCGAATCCCGTGTTGGCTACCTTGAAATATTTTAGGGAAGAATATGAGGAACATGTAAGGGGCATTTGCCGTACCGGTACTTGCAAGGATATGGTGCGACTGATGATCACGGATGACTGTGTGGGATGTACGAAGTGCTCCAAAGCTTGTCCTTCGGATGCGATCCCTTATACCCCGTATGAGAAACATTCGATAGATATAGAGAAATGTGTTTTGTGTGGTTTATGTATAGATGAATGTAGTTTTGACGCTATACGGAAGGTCTCTTTAAAATCTTAAGGCTATGGTGATAACAATCAATAATAAAGAAATAGAGGTGTTGGAGGGAGAAACCTTGATTGAGGTAGCTCGCCGGGCAGGTTTTCGGGTCCCTTCCATGTGCTATGCGAAAGAAGCAAAGCATAAATCGTCTTGTATGGTATGTGTCGTGAGGAATAGTGTCTCCGGGCAAATGATCCCTTCCTGCTCCACGTATCCGGTGGAAGGGATGCGTATAGAGACGGATAGCGAGGAGGTATCTCGGCTTCGTGCGTTATCATTGGAACTTTTGTTAAGTGATCATCGGGCTGATTGCGAGGCTCCGTGTACCCTGGTTTGTACTCAAGGCTTGGATGTGGAACGTATGTTGTATTTATATGATGCGGGACGTTATGGGGAAGCCCGTTCGTTGTTGGCGGCTGTATTCTCCTTGCCTGCGGTAGGTTGTGATACCTGTAAGGCTCCTTGCGAGAAAGCTTGCCGTAGGGGTACGGTCGATAAGGCCGTTGAGATCCGCGCCATAATCAAAGAATTGGCCGGGAGGGTAGACTTACCTGTCGGGGATGATTATCATGTGGTGGATAAACGTGATAAGAATGTGTTTATTTCCCGCTTGGGGCGTTTTACCATGAAGGAAAAAGAGTGGTTAAAAGAGACTACGTCCGCTCCTTCCGGTTGCTTGCATTGCGCCTGTGGAGGGAAAGCGGATTGCAAGTTACGCCTATACGCTACAGAGGCTGGTATCAAACGTCCCCGGTATGAGGTTTCTTCCATGTTACCGGTAAAGGAGAAGATACATGTGAAAGGCCGGATGTGGTTTGAACCGGCTAAGTGTATCCGTTGCGGCTTATGTGTTTACAATAGTGAGAATGGTTTTACCTTTAAGAACAGGGGATTTGGCATGCAGGTCGTAATTCCCGAGGAGAGTAAGACGAATGTAAAGGAGGAACTGGCCGGACTTTGTCCTACAGGAGCTTTGTATTTAGTAGACTAAGAAAAATCTGGAATTATGAAATGGGTGAGCTTATTTATGTGCATGGTCGGTCTATTGGTTGGCTGTGAGGGAAATGAGGATACGGTGGACGATGGGAATAGCCTGAACTGGTCGTTGTTCCGGGGAGATGCCTCTTTGAGTGGATATACGGACCGGTCTTTACCGAAGAAACCTTCCTTATTGTGGAGCTATAAAAGTGGCGTACGTACGGTTTCTTCTCCAATCGTCCATCAAGGAACTACTTACTGGTGTGACAAGAAAGGTCATATATGGGGGATTGACCTAAAAGGGGAGCCTGTTTTCGGATATGACTTGGACACGCCCGTAGAGGCTATCCCGATGGTTTATGATTCAGTATTATATATAGGTAGGTTAGATGGTTGGATGAGCGCTATTTCCTTGGAATCCAGAGATACGCTTTGGAATTTCGAGACGATGGGACAAATCTCCGCCTCGCCGAACCGGGTTGGTTTTGAGGGGCGGAAGGCGATCGTGTTCGGTAGTTATGATAATTATCTTTATTGCGTGGACGAGCGCACCGGGCAGGAGATTAACCGGTTTGAGTCCGGCTATTATCTGAATGGGGCTGTGGCCTTGTGGAAAAAGCACGTTTTGTTTGGCGGGTGCGACTCTTGGATACGGGTCATTAATTGTAAGACGGGTTTGCAGACGGATTCATTGTTGATGGATTCCTATGTACCTGCTTCGCCTGCTATTATGGGGGATTATGTATATGTGGGGGATTATGCCGGAAATATTTATGAGTTATATCTGGAAGGAGGAAAGATCGTCCGGCAACGGAAGATTTTGGCGGCCACGGATGAGGGAGGTTCATTCGTATCCGTTCCCGCCATCACGGATAACAGGCTGTTTGTCTTGTCTAATGACCGTTATTTGTATTCGATCGATCGTATTGACGGGACGATAAAATGGAAGTATATGTTGAAAGGAAAGGTTGGAGAGAGTTCTCCGGTTGTTTGTTTCGATAAGGTGATTGTTTGTACGAAGACGGGTATTGTCTCGATTCTGGATACGGAGAGTGGGGATTTGAAATGGGAGTACGATACGGGAGAGCAGATCGTCGGTTCGCCGGCTGTTATAAAAGATCATTTCTTTATTCTTACCGCGAAAGGTACGCTTTTTTGTTTTGGGAAAGGACGGTAGACAAATCATAGAGGAATATGGCATTAATTAGATTATCAAATATAGAGAAGAGTTTTCAAGATGGGGAAGACCGTGAGAACAACGTGCTCCGCGGAATAAATATGGAGGTGGAGAAGGGAGAGTTTATCGCGATCAAAGGACCTTCCGGTTCCGGAAAAACCACTTTATTGTCGATCTTAGGAACGATACTCCGGCCGGATAGCGGAATTTATTTGCTGGATGGTATGGAGATGACGACTGATGGCATCGATCTTGCTACGATACGTAATAGTCGAATAGGCTTTGTCTTCCAAGATCATCGTCTGATGCCGCAATATACAGTCCTTGAGAATATCCTTTTACCGGCTTTGGCGACAGCTTCCCGATGTACACGAGAGGAAATAGAATATGCTCATCAACTGATGGAGTTGACGCATATATCTAAATTGGCGGGGCAATATCCGCATACGTTATCCGGAGGTGAGGCGAGCCGGGTAGCAGTTTGCCGTGCCTTGATCCGGAAGCCTTTGTTAGTATTGGCTGATGAACCTACGGGACAATTGGATAAGGAGAACGCCCGGAATATAGCCTCGCTGTTTTCCGAGATCAACCTGCGTATGCGAACGACGATCGTGATGGTGACACATTCGGATGAGACCTCGTCTTTCGCTCACCGGATACTTAAGCTTAATGGAGGGATCTTAGAGTGAATATAAGGTGGCTTTTGCATAGGAATATACGGTATTTCGCCCGTTACTACCGGTTGGTGGCGATGGCGGTGGTAATCACTGTTGCCGTAATTGTGGGCAGTTTGGTCGTAGGCGATTCGGTTCGCATGACATTGGTGAGACGGGTTACGGAGCGTTTGGGAAATACTGAGACCATTATCTTTTCCCGGAGTTCTTTTATTTCCGATTCGATTTTGTCTGTTTCTTTATTGGGAGAGTCCGCTAGGGGTGTTTTGTTGACCGATGGCTTTATATCCCGGAATGGTAAGCTGGTTCCTGTATTTGTGTGGGGTGTCGATGATCTTTCGTTATCGGAAGGTTCGGCCAAAATCAACCCGGCTTTGTCGGAGGAACTCGGATTGGAGGCTTCGGAAGATATAGTGCTACGTTTACCGGCGACAGGCCTGGTGCCTTCCGGCTCTCTTTTCGTGACCAAGAATTATACGGTTGGTTTGCGCCTGTCCTATGAGGGGCTTGTCCCGGTGGATAGTGGGGGTAACATAAACCTAAAGAATGAGCAGGTGCTTCCCTTTAATGTTTTCGTGCGCCGGAGTGATTTAGCGGAGGCATTGAATGTAGGGGGAAAGATTAACTTGGTATTGACAGATAGACAGATTTCTTCTACGGATTTAGACGATATATGGAATCAAGAGTTGTCTGGCTTGGTGGTACGGCGGAAAGCGGATTTCACGGAGATAACCTCCGGGCGGGTATTCTTGCAGGAGAAGGTCGTGGAGACGATCTGTCAGGATAACTTAGCGTCTGATCGGCTATTTTCCTATTTAGTCAATTCCATTGAGCGAGAAGGAAACTCGATTCCTTATTCGTTCATAACCGCTATGGATCGATATAAAGGGCATATCCTTCGGAAAGATGAGATACTGCTTTCCGATTATGCCGCTAATCGCTTGGGGGCACGGGTGGGTGATACTATTCGGGTAAGCTATTATAAATCGGAAGGATTGAAGAGACTGGATACGGATGCCCGTCAATTTAAGGTAGGACGGGTCGTTCCTTTGTCTGAATGGGTGTCTGATGGCTCCTTAAGCGCTGATTTTCCGGGACTTTCCAACGTGGAGAGATGTACGGATTGGGATAGTGACCTGCCGATTCAAATGGACTTGATTACCGATGAGGATGAGCGGTATTGGGATTTATTTCGTAGTACCCCGAAAGCAATCATAGCGTATGATGCCGTAGTCGGGGATTGGGGGAACGCCTATGGAAGCGCGACGGCGATCCGGATTCCAAATGCGAGGCCTGATTTGACGGGACTTAGACCGGAGATGTTTGGTATCCAACTGATTCATCCCCGGGAAGCTGGAATCTATGCCGCCCGAAACGGGGTGGATTTTGCGGGATTATTTCTTGCCTTGGGATTCTTTATTATTGTCTCCGCCGTGTTGCTGATGTTGAATCCCTTATCGGAGATGTTTTACCGACGGCGTCATGAGATCGCTTTACTGAGATCGATGGGCTATACCCGGAAACGTATCAAAGGTATGTTATGGATGGAATCTGTCCCGGTCGTAGGGGGCGCTTCCGTGGTAGGAGTCGTTATGGGGCTATTATATACGAGGCTT
Source organism: Parabacteroides sp. AM17-47 (assembly GCF_003434625.1). Classification (NCBI taxonomy): domain Bacteria; kingdom Pseudomonadati; phylum Bacteroidota; class Bacteroidia; order Bacteroidales; family Tannerellaceae; genus Parabacteroides; species Parabacteroides sp. AM17-47. The sequence continues at coordinate 2,896 of NZ_QTLI01000003.1, read as the reverse complement.
ATCATGTGGCTTTTAGGGGGAGTGTGGCAAGGGGCTACGCAAACGGATGGCTTTGGGGTTTATCCGGGTACATGGACGCTTATCGCCGGTACATTGGTTAGTGTCGGACTATCCTTGGGGCTTCTTCGATGGGCGATTATACGGGCATTACGAGAAGAAAGCCATAAGGTTTATTCGTCTGGATCTTCTTTGCGGAAGAAAAGGCTCGGAATGATCGTGTCGGGTATGATGACGGTAGCTATGATCGGCGTGAATGTATGGGTTTTACATTCAGTGCCTCTTTTCATGGTTATCGGTGCCGCATGGATCGTGACGGCGGCATTATGGGGTGACTATCGGGTTGCGAAGAACGGTTCGGTGCATCCTTCTTTGTTCAATCGAAGCCAATTGATTTGGGCTACTATATATGCGAACAGGAAACAATCCTTATTATCTTTTTTCGCTCTCTCTATCGGGGTCTTTATCGTGTTTTCGGTCGGTTTGAACCGGAAAGGATTTGCGGATAGCTCACAGATACGCATCGGGACGGGAGGATACAGTCTTTGGTGTGAAAGCAGTGTTCCTGTTTATTACGATTTGTCTACGTCCTCAGGCAAAGCGAAGTTATCTCTTTCCGATTTGCCGGAGGATACGGAAGTTCTGCAATGCTTGCGCTATAACGCGGATGATGCCAGTTGCCTAAACTTGAATAAGGTAACGACCCCTACGGTATTAGGGATAAATATGAAAGCGTTGTCAAATAGCGATTTCCAGATCGAGCAAACGATTTATGGGGAAGACCGGGAAGTCGTTTTCGAACGAGTGCGAGAACGTACAAATTCCGTATATCCGGCTTTGGTGGATGCTACGGTATTGACTTGGGGTATCGGCATGAACTTGGGAGATACGCTTTATTATAAGAATGATCAAGGACTACCGATCGCGATACGGTTGGTAGGTACCCTATCCAACTCCGTGTTCCAAGGAAATATATTGGTGGATCAAGCGCTGTTCTCTGAGATCTGGACGGAAACGACCGGTAGCGAGGTGTTCTTGCTAAAAACAGGAGAATCCGAGAGGGAGGAGGTGAAAAAACTTATTTCCCAAGCTTTGAGTGAATATGGCGTACGGGTGATGACCACGAATGATCGTCTGAGACAGTTCAATACGGTAACGGATACGTATCTCACAATCTTCATGACCTTAGGAGGTTTGGGATTGTTATTGGGAATCTTGAGCTTTATCATCGTGATCCGTAAGAACCTAGCGATGCGAAGGGATGAGATTCGCCTGTATCGTGTGCTAGGTTTCACGGACGGGCAGATCGGACGGATTTTCTATAAGGAGAATATCCTCGTCCCGTTATATGCGATCTTGACCGGAGTGATCGGGGCTTTGATAAGCGTGAGTGCTAATTTCTCGAATGCGGGAACCGGAGCTTGGTCGCTGGCCTTGGGTTTCATGTTATTCTTTACCGGATGTGTGATGATTTTTGTCCGCGGGTTGGTAAAACGGGAAATCGGGAGTTCCAAACTTTAAATAGATAGAGGCTTATGAAGATATTGTTTATAGTTCCGGGTTCGGGAGATTCTTTTTATTGCGGGAACTGCTTCCGGGATAACCTTCAGGCGTCGGCTCTTCGGAAAGCCGGTCACGAGGTGATCGTGATGCCTCTTTATCTACCTTTGAGACACCGCTCGTTCCAAGCGGATACTCCTTTGTTTTTCCCTGCCACGACATTCTATACGGCACAAAAATTCTTTGGTAAACGGAAAATGCCGGATTGGTTAAAAAGGATTACCGGTTCGGATACCTTATTAAATGTAGCTTCTTCCTTGTCCGGTTCCACTTCGGCGGAAGGATTGGAAGAAATGACGTTAGCGATGATTACCGGCAAGGATGCCGCTTTCTTGGATATGGTGGATCAGTTGATCTGCTGGGTGAAAGATCGGGAGAAGCCGGATATCATTCATTTATCGAGCACCTTGTTGATTGGTATCGCCAAAGAGATCAAGCGGTATTTGGATACGCCTATCGTATGTTCCGTACAAGATGAGGAGGTATGGATTGATAATTTGGACGAGCGTTGTATTCCGGAGGCTTGGCGGGGAATAGAGGAGAATTCCCGCTATATAGATCGTTTCGTGACAACCTGCCATTTCTATAAGGAGATTCTTATTCGGCGGCTTCCCGGATTGCGGGATATCGAGGTGATTTATCCGGGAGTAGACCGGGATAAATATAGATCGTTCGATTATCCGGAAGATCCGGTTATCGGCTTTTTTTACCGGATGAATGAGGAGAACGGTTTGGATCTGCTGGCGGAAGCTTTCGTTAAGCTGAAGAAAAAGGATACGGTACCGAATCTCCGTTTGAGGATCGGAGGAGGCTATACGGGAAAGGATAAGCCTTTTCTCCGAAAAATAAGGAAGATTCTCGATCCTTATCAAGATTATGTGGTGATAGATGAAGGGTACAGAATGGAAGAACACGCCCGGTTCTATCGGGAGATTAGTGTCCTGTCGGTCCCATTGAGGTTTGAGGAAGGAGTCGGACTTTATCTGTGTGAGGCTTTTGCCGCCGGGCGGCCTGCGGTGGAGCCCGCTACCGGGTCTTTCCCGGAGATTGTGGATAAAGCCGGCATTCTTTACGAATGGAATGATAGCGATTGCCTTGCTACCGCTTTGGAGACTTTACTGACGGATAAGGTCTTGCTGAGGCAGTGCCGTGAGAATGCGCTTCTACTGTCTTCTTCCCGGTATAATGACTGGGTTTTGGGGGAGAGATTATCAAATATGTATCAATGTCTAATTTAATTCGATAAAAAATGAAAACATTAAAGCTAATAAAACTTCTTTGCGCCTCTGTCTGTATGGCCGTAAGTATTCGATAAACTCCCTCGTATATTGGGTAACGT